>CAUZEQ010000314.1:0-5641 GCA_963578885.1 Planctomycetota bacterium | reverse complement strand
ATCCACGACGGGTTGCTGTGGATGAGCTACTACTCATCGCACGAGGGCGGCAAGACGAGCATCTTCCTGGCGAAGATCAAGCTGTAGCACGGGGTCTGACGCCGCCCCCAGTTCGGTCTGTTTCCTCAAAAGCGACCCGCAGGCGGGGCCTGACCCCTTTGCGCGAGCCCTTCGCACAACAGGGGACAGGCACCTGCGCCCCGCCTCTGGCGGGGCTGCGGAGCCAGTCCCTGACCTACACCTCGCGCAACAGCGGACAGGCACCTGCACCCCGCCTCTGGCGGGGCTGCGGAGCCAGTCCCAGCCTACTGGTTGGCGAAACCCCACTCGGTCGGCTGGTAGCTGATGGCCAACTCGGGCGTTTCGAACCGACGTCCCTTCTCGGCGAGGCTGTGCATCACCCGGTCCAGCACCCCGGTCGTCACCAGTGTCCTCTCGACGGGATACGCCGGCCGTCCCGTCTGAAACATCTCCTCGATCGCCCGCAGCAGGTGCTCGAAGTGCCCATAGGGCTTGTCCTCTTCAAGCCGGAACCAGACGGCGATCGGTTCTTTCCGCCCCTTCAGCTTGGCGGCGAAGCAGAACTGGTTGTTGAACCCGTTGGCCATGATCACCGAGGACTTCAAGCCGTCGCGGTGTTCGATCAGGTACCCGGTCGCCTTCTGCTTCACGGCCGGCCCGATCGGGTTCTTCGACCGCAGCTTCGCCGGCACCGACGCCAGTGCCGCCTCGAGCAACTCCTGGCTCCAGCGACCTGCTCCGCGGGCCTTGACCAGTGCGTCACCGGCGACCGCCTGCACGGTCGCCACACCCGCCTCGCCCCCCTTGCGACGCTCGATCATGCACTGCAACGTCTCGAGAGTGTGGAAGCCGTAGGACTCGAGGCCCCCGTACCCCACAGCCATCGCCTCCTCGATCTCGACACCGGTTTCCAGTGTCAGGGAGGGGTACCGCCAGCAGGTCGGCAGCGACGAGCCGGCCATGAAGGGGATCTTCAGCTTCCGCGCCGTGTTGACCATGTGCAGGGCGTCGGAGAACTTCCAGGCGAGGTGCTTGTCGGAGAAGATCGGGACGATCCGACCGGACTTCTGCATCGCCGCGACGATCGCGTCGAAGAAGCGACGCCGGGGATACATGTGCTGGCGGGTCTTTGGGACGTAGGGGTAGTTGCCGTGTTCGCCGATCGAGAGGACTCCCTCGATGCGGTCGTCGCCGGCCGGTTGCAGGATCGCCTGCTCGATGGTCTTGACGATCGGGAATCCGTGCTTTTTGGCCAGGTCGCGGCTGAGGTCACCCTTGGGGACCTGGTCGGTGTACATCGAGACGAGTTTCAGGTCGGGGCCAGCCTTCCCGTCCTGCTTCCAGCCCTCCAGCACCTTGCCGACGATCACGTCGGCGTGAGCGTTGTTGCGGTACTCGGTCACCACCGCAGCGATCGGCAGTTTTCGGCGTTCTACGGCGAAGGCCGGAGCGCCGGTAACCGAGGCCAATCCCGCAGCGGCCATCCCGCCGACAAACTCCCGTCGTGTGATCATCATGTTTCGTTTCTCCTGAGGTCAGACGCCGCCGGGGTCTGACGCCGCCCACAGTTTGTTCTGCTTCCCCTCATACTACCCATAGGGGGGGGCTGACCCCTTATCTACCAAAACCCGCTGCACCGTGAAGAAGGGGTCAGGCCCCGCCTGCGGGACGCTTCAGGGGAAGCCAACCACTTTGTGGGCGGCGTCAGACCCCGGCGCAATCATGCATCTCCCCCCGCCCCCCTCCATTCACTTCCGACCATTCGACTTCGCCTCACCATTGGACCCTCGTCGACGCATCTCCGCCACTTCAGCCTCCAGTTCCTTTCGGTGCTCCCCGATCTCCCGCAACTCCTTGATCGCCAGTTGCGAATCCACGCGGACCGACACCAGGTCACCCATCCCCAGCAACAGCAACCACGCTCCCAGGCAGATCACAACGATCCAGTAGACCGCAATCACCGCTAGACCCTGTCCCCAGATCAGTGCATCGCCGGCCCCCAGCATCACCCCCAGCGTGGCAATCATCCCCGACATCTGCATCCGACGGCGGTAGCGGTTCCTCAGCCGCTTCCGATCCCACTGGTTGAGTCCCCGGTCGTCCTGCTGTAGGGCCCAGGTCCTGCGATGGGCTCGCATCATCAACAGGCCGATCACCAGCAACACCATCCCGAACGCAGCCGTCGGCAGCCAGTGAAGTGGTTTCAGTCCGATCGTGCTGTCTCCCTGGTGGCCCCGAGAGTGTTTCCCGGGGCAGCGGACCCGGTTCAGGGGCCGGTGGCCGGCAGAGTCTCAAGCCAACCCAGCACCACGCGACCGACCGCCGCCAGGCTGGTCCCCGAACAGGCACGCAGGTTGTCCCTGGTCGTGTGCCAGTGAGGGAAATCAAAATCGATCAGGTCGCAGGTGGGGATCTTGGCAATCCGGTTCAGCGGCACGTGATCATCATCGACGTCATGCTTGGGCCGAGGCCGATCCTTGAACTGATCGACCTTCAACCGCCGTGCCGTCTTCCAGATCCCGTCGACCACCTTCGGCGCATAATACAGGCTCTTCTTCTCAACAAAGATCTGCAGGTCGCGGTCGCCGACCATGTCGAGCAGTACTCCGGCAACGTACTTGTGAGCCGGCGGCCGGTCCCGGTACACGGTGGCAAAGTGAGTCGAACCATGGAAGAACTGGCCCAGGGTCTGGTTGCCGCGCTGAAAGAGATACTCCTCGGCGTCGAAGAAGACAAAATCGACGCCGACGCGGGTGTCGAGTTGTCGCATGTGATGAGCCAACTCCATCAGCAACGCCACCCCACTGCCTCCGTCGTTGGCCCCGATGAAGCGACCGCGTGGGTTGACCGGATCGAGATCGGGGAACGGACGCGTGTCGTAGTGGCAGCACAGCAGCACGCGAGTCTTCCGACGGGGATGCCAGCTGACGACCAGGTTGGTCATCCGCACGGCCTTGCCGTTGCGAGGGTCGGGCCGGTCGAAGGACTGCCGCGTGACGCGGGCTCCAAAACGAGCGAAGTGTGACGCCAGCAGCCGCTGCTGAGCCTGCATGCCGCGTGAACCGCTGGGGCGTGGGCCCAGCCGACAGACCGACTGCAGGTAACGGTAGGCACGAGCCGGATCGGGGCCGGCGACTCGAGTCTCCTCGGCCGCGACCCCCGGCAGGGATGCCAAACCCAGAACCAGTACCAGGCAGACTCCCCATCGTGCCGTCACCGTGATGTCACTCCACCAGGCCCGCTGTGCCTTGTCACAACCCCTTGCCGCTACGATCCCGACTGCAGTCGCGAAAGCAACTCGTCGTTCTCGGCACTGATCTCCGCAGGCAGCTTTTCACCAAAACCGGCCAGGAACTCGGCCCGTTCGTGAGCCTCTTCCAGCCACTGGCCCAAGTCCACCTCGAGCAACGCGTCGCCTGTGGCCTGATCGAGTCCCAGCTCGTCGAAGCCGACGGCCGCGGGCGTCGGCAGCCACCCGATCGGGCTCTCGACCGCCTCGCCGCCGCCGCCCACCCGGTCGACGATCCATTTCAGCACCCGCATGTTCTCACCGAACCCGGGCCACAGCCAGTTGCCCTGGTCGTCGCGGCGGAACCAGTTGACGTGAAACACCGTGGGCATCTGACTACCACCCCGCTGGCCGACATCGAGCCAGTGTTGCCAGTAGTCGGCCATGTGGTATCCGCAGAAGGGGAGCATCGCCATCGGATCGTGGCGGAGATCTCCGAGGCCTCCGACGGCCGCGGCGGTCTTTTCGCTGGTCATCGTCGCCCCGATGTAGGTGCCGTGCTGCCACGAGCGGGCCTGGTAGACCAGCGGGGTGGTCGAGGAGCGGCGTCCGCCGAAGATGATCGCCGAGATCGGCACACCTCCGGGCGACTCCCAGTCATCAGAAATGCAGGGGCACTGGGACGCGGGCGCGGTGAAGCGGCTGTTGGGGTGAGCGGCCGGGACATCCGACTCGGGTGTCCACGGGTTGCCCTTCCAGTCGGTCGCCTCAGCCGGCGGATCGCTCAGGCCCTCCCACCACACCGTGTTGTCCGGCAGCAGGGCCACGTTGGTGAACAGAGTGTTGGCCCGGCAGCTGGCCAACGCGTTGGGGTTGGTCTCCTCGCTGGTCCCCGGTGCGACTCCGAAGAACCCGTACTCGGGATTCACCGCGTACAGCCGACCGTCCTCGCCGAACTTCAGCCACGCGATGTCGTCACCGATCGTCTCGACCGACCAGCCCGCTCGTGAAAACGATTCGGGAGGCACCAGCATCGCGAGGTTGGTCTTGCCGCAGGCCGAGGGAAACGCCGCGGCGAGGTAGGTCTTTTGTCCCTGCGGATCGGTCAGGCCCAGGATCAGCATGTGCTCGGCCAGCCAGCCTTCCCGGCGAGCCAGCACGCTGGCCAGCCGCAAGGCGAAACACTTCTTGCCCAACAACGCGTTGCCGCCGTAGTTGGAGCTGAAGCTCATGATCAGGTTTTCATCCGGGAAGTGGCAGATGTAGCGTTGTTCGGGATCGAGGTTTCCGGTGCTGTGCAGCCCCTTCACAAAGCTGCCCTCCTCACCCAGCTCGTCCAGAGCCATCTGACCCATGCGGGTCATGATCCGCATGTTGGCCACCACGTAGGGGCTGTCGGTGATCTCGATGCCGACTTTTGCCATCGGGCTGCCCGGTGGTCCCATCAGGTAGGGGATCACGTACATGGTTCGTCCGGACATGCAGCCGTCAAACAGCGGATCGACGAGCGAGTGCATTTCGGCGGGAGCCATCCAGTTGTTGGTCGGTCCCGCCTCGTCCTCGGTCGCCGCACAGATGAACGTGCGGTCCTCGACCCGCGCCACGTCGTTGATATCGCTGCGGCCGTAATAGGAACCGGGGTGTTTCTCCTCGTCCAACCTCACCAGCGAACCGTCTTCGACCATCATGTCGTAGAGTCGACCGATCTCCTCATCGGAGCCGTCGCACCAGTGAACCGTGTCGGGTGTGGCCTGGTCGGCGACGGCGTCAACCCAGTTCTTGAGAGCCTGGTTGGGCATCGTGGAGTGGTCTTTCGGTTGAGGGAGTCGTGGTATGGCCTCGAGCGCCGGCTCGCTTCGGCGTCGACTTTAAGCGGGCAGCAGCGGCGATTCAAGGAGTGGTCAGGCTTGGCACAGCTCCGGCAACTGCTCCCCCCCGCCGCTGTCGCTGGGGTCAGACGCCGCCCACAGGTTGTTCTGTTTCCCCTGATGCGACCCGCAGGCGGGGCCTGACCCCTTTTCTACCAACACAGGCTGCACCACGAAGAAGGGGTCAGGCCCCGCCTTTGGGACGTTTCGGGAAAAGCCAACCACCAGGTGGGCGGCGTCTGACCCCGGCGCAATCATGCATCACCCGTCTAGCCCCCGCCCGTGGCGGGGACGGCATTGCCAATCTCGGTCGCACACCAAACAGGGTCACGCGTCTACGGCTTCGCCGCCTTCTTCGCGGCCTTCTTCGCGGCCTTCTTTGCAGCCTTCTTCGCAGCCTTCTTCGCAGCCTTCTTCGCAGCAGGCTTCGCAGCAGGCTTCGCAGCAGGCTTCGCAGCAGGCTTCGCAGCAGGCTTCGCAGCAGGCTTCGCAGCAGGCTTCGCAGCAGGCTTCGCAGCAGGCT
>CAUZEQ010000313.1:0-5678 GCA_963578885.1 Planctomycetota bacterium | reverse complement strand
GCTCTTTGACGACGGGCGGTTGTCGGTTGTGCAGGGTGTCGGCTACCCCAACCCGAACCGTTCGCACTTCCGCTCGATGGACATCTGGGAATCGGCTCAGCCCGGGGCTGAGACTTTTTCTGACGGGTGGCTGGGTCGTGTGATCGGCAGGTCTCAGTTTCCCGACAACGCGACTCCGGCCATGGCGCTGGGACTCGATCAGCTGCCGTTGGCGTTGCGTGGAGCGGGCCTGTCGGTGCCGGTGATCAAGGATCCTGCGCAGCTGAAACTGAGACCGGGACCGGCGGTCGAGGCGCGGGGACGTGCAGGCCGCGACGTGGTCCGCAACCTGGCGGTGCAGACCTCAGGAGGCGGTCCGCAGGCGTCGTTTGTCCGCAACCTGGCCCGTTCGGCGATCGACGTGTCACGTCGGATCGGTGACGTGCTGACACGCGAAGGCGAGACCGGTCTGCCGGCGACAGGCCTGGGTCGGCGGCTCGAGGCGGTGGTGCGGCTGATCGAGGCGGGTCTTTCGAGCCGAATCTACTTCGTCTCACTCGACGGCTTCGACACTCATGCCGAACAGCAGGGTGCTCATACGGCACTGCTGAGCGAGCTCTCCGATGCCGTGGCGGCGTTCTATCGTCGGTTGTCGCAGTCGAAGATCGCCGACCGCGTGTTACTGGCGACGTATTCGGAGTTTGGTCGTCGGGTCAAGGAGAACGGCAGCCTGGGCACCGATCATGGTTCGGCGTCGCAGTTATTCGTGGTAACGCCACCGGGTCGAGGCGGGATTGTCGGTGCTCATCCGAGCCTGGAAGATCTCGACGACGGCGACCTGAAGCACCACACCGATTTTCGGCGGGTGTACGCGATGCTCCTGGAGCGATGGCTGAAGATCCCCGCCCTGCCGGCCGTCGGCAAGGGATTCAAGCCGCTGGAGATCGTCTAGCGGTTGCCTGGGGACTGGCACATCGAGCTGTGCAAACAGCAGCTGCAGAGGACGGCTCAGTAGGCAATCCGCGCCGGCACCCCAACGGCGGGAAACGCGACGTTCGCCTCGGTCGTCGAAATCGCGGAGGCGAGCCGGGCCGGGGATCGGAACGGCTACCGGTCAGAGTTTCTTGGGATCGCACCGCTGGCAGGCGGCATGGCTCGGCCATAGCGTGGCTATTGGCGTTGGGGCAATGCCAATTTCGCCTTCGTCCCGGTGTCTTCCAACAGATACTCATTCGGCCAGAGGAGGCGGGGAGTCCGAAAGAGGAACTTGCCTTGGTCATCTCGAACCAGTCGGAATGTCTTCAATTCCGCGGCCGCACAACCCATTGCCAGATCGCAATGAAACCAGACGTTGTACCGTGTGTCGAAAATCGACGCGGCCTCAACTGTCTTCAGCCTCCACTTGGTTTCGTAATGACCGGTGAGACCGCGAGCAATGTTCAGCTTCCCGGCCTGGTATTCCAACTCCCTGGACTTCTCCAGCGGCTTCGCCTTGGCCTTCGTTGCCGGTAGGAACACCAGCGACGGCCCCCAGGAAATGTCGAGCGCCCTCTGGTGAAAACATGAGAACGTCTTCGACGTGCTTGTCGAAGTGCCGGACCTTCCCCGTGACGTCACGCTCCCAGTACCGCAGCATGTGCCTCAGGGGATTCGGGTCCTTGCGTAGCCGCTGCTCGGGGACCAGGCACTTCTGGATCAACTGGATCTTGCCTCGGTCGTCGACTTCCTGGAATTCGATCCAACGGCAGGCCACCTCATCCTCGACCTTCCGACCGACGAAACTGATCGTCACCTTCAGCGTCGACTTCGAACCGTCAGCTCTCTCACGGTTGACGTGGTAACCGACCCACGAGCCGTTTGCCGGCAGCTTTGCCGCCGGTGGTGCTGCGCCGGGCCTGGGCCAGGCCGAGCAGGCAAACAGCCCCTGCAACGAGCTTCGCTGTGAGACTCATGATCGCGTCATCGCCAAAGCCTCGTGGGGGGGCAGAGCTCGATGTGGCCGGGACAGGCACTCCGTACGGTCCGCCTGCGGCGGAACCGTGCGGCGAGCCAGTCCCTGGGGAGCCGCCGCAGGCGGGCTAGCTGCCCGGCTTGTTGCGTTGTCCGGGCCGGACGGTGATGATTCGTTTGCGTTCGTCGATGCGGGTCACCTTGCCGAACTTGATGCCGTCGACGATCGACTGGATCGACTGCGTGGTGGTCAGGATCACCGTGGTGGCGTCGTTGCTCGAGGTCACGTCGGGTACGTCCTTGCTGTTGGCAAGAGTCCGCAGCGCCGCGATGTGGTCGCGACGTGCCTTTTCATCCATCGCGCCCTGCAGGACGACCGTGATCGTGGTGACCACGCTGGACTCGCGAGGTTCGTTGCTGCTCGAGGTGGCCAGCAACGGGATGACCTTCAACTGAGCATCCGCCAGTGCCTTGTTGAACGACTCGACCGTGTCGGCCTTTTCGAGAGCCGTGGCGGCGGTGTCCAGGGCATCCAGGACCGCCAGCCAGCTCTTGCGCGACTCGGCCGTACCCGCCCTGGGCATCGATTCGACCGAGGCCCGGCCCAGTCGTAGTGTCTCGTCCAGGTCCGCAGCCAACTCGGACGGAAACCACTGCCCGTCGATCACGATGAACTGGCGCGGTGGTGAGGGAGTCTCGGGGGTGCCGGCTTCACCGATTTGCAGCCGAGCCGTTTCCGGACCACGATCGATGACGCTGATCCTCGACGTAGCCAGCCCGCCCAACGGATCGGAGGCGTCGGTCGAGGAGAGCGAGCGGAGCTGTTCGAGGAACCTGGTGCCGGTGCCGGCAAAGAACTCCTTGCCGTCGAACGTCTTGAGCGTCTTGACTTCCTTCAACTCGCTGGTCAACAACGTATCGAAGAGTCCCAACAGCGCCGGCCAGTGTTCGTCGAGCTGCTTCTGGTCGATCTCACGCAAGGCCAGGCCCGGGTTGGTGATCAACAGCTCCTTCTTGGATCGGGCCACTTCCAGAAGCCGCTTGAGTGTCACGAACGTGCGGTTCCAGACCTCGGCGTCGACCCGGCCGGCAAAGTCCTGCACCAGCCGATTGATGTCTCGCTGGTAGCGCGACGGCAGAAACGCCCAGATCGCTGAGGCCTTTCCGTCCCGGACACCCTCCAGAACGGTTCGCACAGCCTGATCGGGTTCACCGGCGTCAACCGTCGTGGGGACCGCCGCTTTCGGATCGGCGGCTGCGCCCGCAGCGGACTTGGGGCCGCCGGAGGAGGAGGCCGATTCGACCGGATCAGAAGTCTCGCCGCCACAGCCGAGCATGCCCATCATGCCGCAGCCACAAAGGCCAACCAACGCCAGTTGCAGTCTCCACCGTTTCATGCGTCGCTCTCTTCGCTGTAGCACTCGATCAGGACCGCTCACCACCACGCTCGATCGACTCCGTCGCCATCCTACCTGCATTCCTCGACCACAGAAGCGGTTTCGGTCCAAAAAAAACCGTTTTGACGTCGGTCGATGCTGCTTGAAAACGACGCCGACTCCCTCTAGAGTGTGCCCTTGCGCCGTTGATACTGTGGCGCAAACATAATCGGGTTCACTTATATGTTCGGTCCCCAGGACGGGTTGACTGCACGATGCACTTGCGAAACGTCGAGTTGTTCTGCGAGGTGGTATCGCGGAGCAGTTTTTCGAAGGCGGCCGAGGCACATCAGGTCTCGCAGTCGGCGGCGAGCCAAGCCGTACAGACGCTCGAGGATCGCCTCGGGGCGGTTCTGATCGACCGGTCCCAGCGGCCTCTGACGCTGACCGAAGCCGGCCAGATCTACTACGACGGGTGCCGTCGTTTGTTGGAGACGTTTCGGCAGGTGGAGGAGCAGGTCTTCGCGATCAGCGACCGGGTGACCGGTCGCCTGCGGGTCGCGGCGATCTACTCGGTGGGATTGCTGGAGATGGCCGAGATGGCATCCGGTTACCGCGAGGCGTATCCGGACGTGTCATTGACGGTGGACTACCTGCATCCCGAGGAAGTTTCCGCGCGGGTACTGGCTGGTGAGGCGGACCTGGGCATCGTCTCGTTTCCTCGCGGCGGTGGCGACTTCACGGTGGTGCCGTGGCTCGAGCAGGCCATGTCGATCGTCGTGCCTCCGGATCACCACCTGGCCTCACGCAACGGTTCCAGCGGCCCGGTGCCCGTCGAGTGGATTGACGGCGAGTCGTTTGTCGGGTTCTGTGCCGACCTGCGGGTTCGTCGCCGGATTGACCGCTGGCTGAAGGCGGCGGGAGTCTCGGTTGACGTGGTGCACGAGTTTGACAATTGCGAGCACATCAAGCGTGCTGTCGAGGTGGGTTCGGGCGTGTCGATCCTTCCCGAGCCGACTCTGCGTCGGGAGCTGGCCCAGGGATCCCTGGTTTCACTGTCGCCGACCGCCTCGGACTGGAAGCGTCCGCTGGGTTTCATACATCGTCGCAACCGCCAGTTGAGCACGGCGGCCGAGCGTTTCATCGAGCGGTTGCTGGAGACGACTCATGGCCAGTAGCCGTCTCCCCAACCAGGCCTCGTCTGCGCCCGCCCCCCCGTCTCCCAAGGCGGTCTTCCGCAACGGTCGTCCCAGGAAGTACGGGCTCTACGATCCGGCCAACGAGCACGACAGCTGCGGCGTGGGCTTCGTGGCTCACATCAAGGGCCAGCGTTCCCGGCAGATCATCGACGACTCGTTGCACATGCTCAACCACATGACGCACCGCGGAGCGTGCGGATGTGAAGAGAACACCGGCGACGGTGCGGGGATCCTGACCGCCCTGCCCTACGAGTTTCTCGAGCGGGTCGCCGGCAGTGACCTGGGTGTGACCTTGCCCGAGCGAGGGAGTTACGGTGTCGGCATCGTGTTCCTGCCTCGGGACGAGGCCGAGCGAGCCAGCTGCAGGCAGGCGGTCAACCGGGTGGTCGAGGAGGAGGGACAAGTGCTGCTGGGATGGCGGGAGGTCCCGGTCGATTCCGACGGAGCCGACATCGGTCCCTCGGCTCGAGCCTCCGAGCCGGTGATCGAGATGTTGTTTATCGGTGCCGCAGAGGGCCTGGGCCAGGCGGAACTTGAGCGACGGCTGTTTGTGATCCGCAAGCGGTGCAGCCATCTGCTGCGGTCCAGCGACCTGCAGGAAGCCCTGCTGTTCTACATCTGTTCGCTCTCGACCAAGGTCCTGATCTACAAGGGCATGCTCACCTCCGGGCAGGTCCCCCGCTACTTCCTCGACCTGACCGATCCCGACTACATCAGCCACCTGGCGATGGTCCACTCGAGGTTTTCGACCAACACGTTCCCCAGTTGGGACCGCGCCCAGCCCAACCGGTTCATGAGTCACAACGGTGAGATCAACACCTTGCGAGGCAACGCCAACTGGATGCACGCTCGGCAAGGCGCGTTGCAGAGTGATCTGTTCGGCGAGGATCTGTCACGACTGTTTCCGATCATCGAGCCCGAGTGTTCTGATTCGGGCAACTACGACAACGCCCTGGAGTTCCTTTATCACGCCGGCCGCAGCCTGCCCGAGGCGGTGATGATGATGATTCCCGAGGCGTGGCAGAACCATCATTCGATGTCGCAGCAGAAGCGGGCGTTCTACGAGTACCACTCGGCGCTGCAGGAACCGTGGGACGGTCCAGCCTCGATTTCGTTCACAGACGGCAGTTATATCGGAGCGGTACTCGACCGCAACGGCCTCCGCCCCAGCCGG
>CAUZEQ010000312.1:0-5718 GCA_963578885.1 Planctomycetota bacterium | reverse complement strand
CCCCGGTTGTGGTTTCGACAACATCGAAGGGATGGACAACTGCGAGGAGTGTGGCCAACCCCTGGTCACGCTCGACCCCTCAGGCGGTGAACTCGAACAGGCGATCTCGCGGCACGCCATCCGAGTCCTCTGCCCCAAGCCGCCCTTGACCATCGGTCCGCTCGAACCGGTCTCGACGGCCATCGCGACGATGTCTGAACAGAATGTCGGCTGCCTGCTGGTTCTCGACGAACAGGGCGACCTGGTCGGGATCTTCACCGAACGAGACGTACTCAACCGGTTCTCCGACGACCTCAGTCGACTGCCCGACCCGGTCGGCGAGTTCATGACCCCCGACCCGGCCACCGTCAGCCAGGACGATTCGATCGCCTACGCACTGCACGCCATGGACCTCGGCGGCTATCGGCATCTCCCGGTCGTCGACGCCGAGGACCGACCCACCGGGATCATCTCGGTCCGAGACATCCTCAAGTTTCTCTGCGTCCGTTTTGCCGAACTGAGATCAACCGCCTGACTCCTCGGCGGCACAAGCCACCACAAACTGGCAGGGACACCAGGGACACAGGCCACAGTTCGATGACCGATCCGCGGACACTGCTGATTGGCCGCCCCCGCGCCGAGTGGTCCCGGCAACTCGCCCGAGATCTCGGACCCGCCTACCGGCTGAAACCCGCCTGGACCGCCGACTCGATCCCCTCCGCCCTCGACGTCGTCGCCCTCGATGTCCCCGAGTTGGTCGTCGTGCTGCAAGAGACTCCCGACCAGTTCTCAAGCGACTCGATCCAGCAGCTGCTTTGTGCCTGGCCATTGGCTCGACTGGTGGTCTGCCACGGTCCCTGGTGCCACGGCGATGGACGCAACCGCAGCGACTGGCCCCATGCGGTCCGAGTCCCCCACTCCTCGGCCGCCACCCGCCTGGCCAGCGAACGTCGCCTGCTGCTTGACAGCGGTGAGGGCCTGCCCTGGACCGCCGGCCGCGACGAGATGGCCGCCGCCGAATTCGCCTCAGCCGCCACCCCCACCACCGACGCGTTTGCCTTTTGCGTGGTCTCTCCCGACCCGGCCTGGTCCGGTACGCTCACCGATCAACTCGTGGCACTCGGTGGCCAGAGTGTGCCTTGGGCCGACAACACGCCGGCCAGCGGCATCGACCTGCTGCTTGTCGACGCCGATCCCTGGAGCGATCACACACTGCGAGCACTTCTCCAGCGGCTCAAGGACGACGCACCCCGTTTGCTCGTGCTGCTGACCAACACCCCCGACGCGATTCCCGCCTCAGAACTCGACTCGGCACTCAGCGGCCATTGGGGCCTGCTGCGTCTGGAAGTCCACGACAAGCTGGTCGCCGCAGCCCGCCCCGGTGACCTGCTCGTCCCGCTGGCCACCACCGCGGCTCGCCGATCGGCCTGAGCCGCCCTCCTCAAGGCAGCGCCGCAGCGCGAATCGCTCGGAAATCGAGATCGGTCGTCGGGTCGTGACCCTGCAGACTGATGTGTCCCGCCTCGAGACGCCGGCCACGACGAGGATTGAGATGATCGGCCCGCCTGTCGACCCAGTCGGTCACCTGCAGCCCGTTGACCCACACGGCCATCCTCGGCCCCGACGCGATCAGCGTGAGTGCCGTCCACTCACCGTCGCGGGAGGCCACAAAGCGGGCTGTCGTTCGCCGGAAGATCGCACCGGTGCCCGCGTTGGAGGGCTCCAGAGCCCCGCTGGGCTTCGTGCCGTTATGAATCTGCAGCTCATAGCCGTCGGAGGGATGCTCGGCGGTGCCGGCCACGGCCCGGAAGAAGATCCCGCTGTTGAGCTGCTCGCCATTGCTCCTGGCCTCGGCCTGCAGCACGAAGTCGCCCCAGGTCGACTCGGTCTCCAGGAACCCGGCTCCGTCTTCGGCGTGGATCGCACCCTCGGCCACGCTGAATCGGCTCTTGCCACCGGGCACCACTCGCCATCCATCGAGGTCGCGGCCGTTGAACAGCGGCTTGCCGCCCAGCGGACGGACAAAGACGTTGCGGAACTCGACCTCGCCCCCGTTCATCTGCAGCCCGATGCGACCCGAGACCAGTGGCGAGTCGCCCGCGTCGTTGAACTCCAGCACCGATGCACCATCCAGCTTCACGTTCAGTTTCGTCCCCAGCAGCCTCACATGAAACGTGTGCCACTCGCCCTCGACCGTCACGCCCTCGGGGCCCGTCTTTCGAGCCACCAGGCTGCCGGTTCGGAACGCCTTGTGCGTGTCGCAGATGTTCAACTCGTAACAGTCCCTCGCCGGATCCTTCGGCGTCACCGGCGTCCGCAGAAAGATCCCGCTGTTGCCGCCCTCGGCCAACCTGAAGTCACACAGCAATTCGTAATCGGCAAACGGCACGCTGGTGACGATCAGGCCCTTGGGGCCCGAGTCGGCATGCAGCACACCGTCGCGGACCGACCAGTTCGCATCGCTGTTGGCCTGCCAACCGCACAGTGTCCTGCCGTCAAAGAGCTGGATCCAGCCGTCGGCCAGTTGGTCGGCGTCGAGCAATGGCTCGGGGACATCGGCCAGCTTCGCATCGAATTCCCGGAGCTCCTCGGTGGCAGGCTGTTGCTTCGCGGTGGTTTCGGCCGGCTGGGCGTCGACCTCCGCTGCGGTTCCGTTCGAGGAATTCGCCAGCTCCTGTGTGCCACAACCGCTCAACAGGACCGCGGTCCACAGCCACGCAGCCACGTGTCTCATCGATCAGCCTCCCGCTATTGGTGTTCTCGCCTGGCCAGTGCCCGTCAGTCCTGGGATGCGTCGTCCGAGCGGGCCGAGGTGGCTGCAGCCGGACCGGGTGTTTGCCCCATGCTCCACCGCAGGAACTCCTCGACGAAGGGGTCGAGGCCTCCATCGAGCACCGGCTGAGGGTTTCCGACCTTCAGCCCGGTGCGGGCGTCCTTGACGTACTGCTCCGGATGCAGCACGTAGTTGCGGACCGTCTGGCCTCCGAAACCGATCTTGGACTTCAGTCCCCGCTTGGCAGCCAACTCGGCATCCCGTTTCTCGACCCCGATCTGGTGCAGCTTGGCGGCCAGCATCTTACGGGCCTGGGCGCGGTTCTTGTGCTGGCTGCGCTGGCTCTGGCACTGCACCACGACTCCGCTACTGAGGTGCGTCAGCCGAATGGCCGAGTCGGTCTTGTTGACGTGTTGACCGCCAGCACCGCTGGCCCGGTAGGTGTCCTCGCGAACATCCGACTCGAAGTTGATCTCGATCTCCTGCTCCTCGTCGATCTCAGGTGTCACGTCGACGGCGGCAAACGAAGTGTGCCGGCGTCCTGCCGCGTCGAAGGGGCTGATGCGGATCAACCGGTGATTCCCGATTTCTCCCCGCAGGTACCCGTAGGCGTAGGCGCCCCGGATGGCGATCGTGGCGCTGCGGATCCCGGCTTCGTCGGCTTCGGAATACTCGAGCATTTCGGAGTCGAACCCCCGCTGCTCGGACCACCTCGCGTACATCCTCAACAGCATCCCGGCCCAGTCCGACGAATCGGTACCTCCTTCGCCGGCCTGGATCTGCACGAAGGCTCCGGATCGGTCGTCGGGATCCGACATCATCGCCCGCAGTTCGAGTTGCCCCAACTGGGGCCGCAGCGTGTTGACCGACTCGACGATTTCAAGGTCGGTCTCTCCCGTCTCGTCCTCCTCGGACAACTCGGCCAGCACCTCCAGCTCCTCGCCTCCGGCGGCAAGCTCCTCGAGAGGCTTCAACGTGGCATTGAGACGCTTGAGCGCGTCGACCTGGGCCTGGGCGGTCTCCTGGTTGTCCCAGAACCCCGGCGCCGCCATCTTCACGTTGATGGCGTCGCGTTCTCCGAGCATTCCGTCCAGGTCAAAGGGAGTCCCGGAGCTGGACGATCCTCTCGATCACACTACCGCATGCGGTTCGCAGGTCGTGATCCATGGATCTGGCTCCGGGCCTCTTGCCAACGGGACCGTCATACGACAACGGCCCTCGAGGGGTCGCGGATTATACGGGACCTTACGCCGAGTGCCTAGGCGACTGCCGGGCAATCCGCCCGCCTCGGTCACTCGTCAGCCAGGCGATCACCGTACTGCTGCTGGTAGTACTCGCGGTAGACGCCGCTGCGAACCCGCTCGACCCACTCGGTATTCTCGAGGTACCACTGGACCGTGGCGGCCAGGCCCTCGTCGAATGACACCTCCGGCCGCCAGCCCAACTCGCTCTCGGCACGGCTGCAGTCGATCGCGTACCTCTGGTCGTGGCCCGGCCGATCGGGCACAAACCGGATCAACGACTCGGGTCGATCCAGCAGCTCCAGCAACCGTCGGGTCAGTCCGATGTTGCTCATCTCGGCACGGCCCCCGAAATTGTACACCTCGCCCGGCTCACCCCGCCTCAGTACCGCAGCAATGCCGCGACAGTGGTCATCAACGTGGATCCAGTCGCGGACGTTCTCGCCGTCTCCGTAGACCGGCAATGGCTGGTGGTCCAGCGCATTGCTGATGAACAGCGGGATCAGTTTCTCAGGGAACTGGTACGGGCCGTAGTTGTTCGAACAGCGAGTGACCAGCCCCGGGAAGCCGTGCGTGTGCACCGCCGCCCGCACCAGCAGGTCGGCGGCGGTCTTCGAAGCCGCATAGGGACTGTTGGGGGCCAGGGGCGTCTGTTCGGTGAACGCGCCGGTCGGACCCAGGCTGCCGTACACCTCGTCGGTCGACACCTGCACAAAACGACCCACCTCTGCGGCCCTTGCCGCATCGATCAAGACCTGGGTCCCGGCAATGTTCGTCGCGATGAACGGTGTCGAGTCCAGGATGCTGCGGTCCACGTGACTCTCGGCCGCGAAATTCACGATCCCATCGATCGTGAACTCCTCGAGCACACCGTCCACCGCCAAACGGTCGGTGATGTCTCCCTGCCGGAACTCGTAACGCTCGGAACCCGACACCGACGCCAGGTTTTCGGGATTGCCGGCGTAGGTCAACTTGTCGAAATTGACAATGTGCGCCTCGGGGTCGTCCCCCAGCAGCCAGCGGATGAAATTCGATCCGATGAACCCGCAACCGCCGGTGACCAACAGACTCGACATCGTTCAATCCAAGATTTCGCCCGGGATCCGTGCCAGCGAGACAAACCGATCACCCTCCTTGAGCCTGATCAGTCTCACGCCCTGAGTGTTCCGCCCGATCGGCCGGATGTCTCCGGCCCGCACCCGCTGCAGCATGCCTCCGGCGGTCATCATCAGGATCTCATCCCCGTCTTCGACCGCCGTCACGTCAATCACCGGGCCGTTGCGGTCGGTCGTACGGATGTCAATCAGCCCCTTGCCACCTCGTTTCTGACGCCGGTAATGGCCACCGCTTGAGACCGGAGCCTCTTCCTCGACGGCCGACTCCCCTTCCCCATCCGGTTCCCCATCCGGTTCCCCATCCGGTGCGGCCTCCACACCACCCCCGTCTCCCAGCACGGTCCGCTTGCCATACCCGTTTTCACAGACCGTCAGCAGGCTCAGTTCCGGCTCGGCCACCACCATCCCAACCACTTCATCGTCCTGGGCCAGGTTGATGCCGCGGACCCCTCGGGTGGCACGTCCCATGCTGCGGGCATCGGACTCGCTGAACCGGATCGACATGCCCTTTCGTGTGGCGATCAGCACATCCTGGCCCGGCTCGATCAGCCGCACATTGACCAGCGCGTCCTCCTCGTCGAGGTTGATCGCGATGATGCCGCCCTGCTTG
>CAUZEQ010000311.1:0-5720 GCA_963578885.1 Planctomycetota bacterium | reverse complement strand
GGGGTGACCGTCGGGGTGCCTCGGCCCGAGGTGTTCTTGACCCGCCACAGCTCCTCGCCCGTCGCAGGATCGTAGGCACAGACCGCCGCATGACCATTGACCACCAGCTCGTCGTGTCCCCCGGCACGGATCAATACCGGAGTGCTCCAGCCACGGAAATTGTCTCGATCAGTCTTCCAGATCTGCTTGCCCGTCTTGCGATCGTATGCGGCGATGTAGGCCTGCTTGTCCGAATCGACCAACTGGATCACCGCCTTGCCGATCAGCACCGGGCACGACGCCGAGCCCCAGCGGTTGTCGAAGACCCCGACCGCCTTCTGCCAGGCCGGTGTCCCGTCGACACGGTAACAGTGGATCCCGCCCCCCTCGCCAAAGAACGCGTAGACGAACTCTCCGTCGGTGACACAGCTGGCCGAGGCGTAGCCGTTCATTCTGTGAGTTGGCAGGGCGGGTCCGGTAAACGCGGTGTGCTGCCAGGCCAGCTTGTGCGTGTTGCGATCCACGCAGAGTACAACCCGCTTTGTCCCCTTCTCCAACGACGCCGTCAGGAAGATCCGCTCGCCCCAGATCGTCGCCGTGGACTGACCGTGGCCCGGCAGAGCCACACTCCAGGCAATCGACTCCTTCGACCAGCGGCTGGGGAGTTCGGTTTCGCTCGAGTGCCCGTCGCCACGCGGACCCCGCCAGCCGGGCCAGGTCGGCTCGGCGGCCGACACCGATGCGGCACAGATCGCTACCACGAACAGCACAGCAACTCCCAAGACACCGCCGCCAGATCGCTTCGACATCTGCGGTTCTCCCTCTACCACTCGATCCCATCCGACGACACAGGCTAACAACTCAGCCCCTCCAGCGGTAATCCCCAACACCCACTCGCCCCCCAACGTCCCCTCAGACTTCATTGACTTGGACGTGGGCGTCCGGGTTGTTGTAGACTGGGGGACGGATGGGGGGAAGCAAGAGGTAATCGTGGCTGATTCTGGTGCCAATTCCCTGGCCGAGACCGCTGTGCGAGTCTGCCGCCTGAACTTGGCGGCGTTGGCCGTACTGATGGTCGTCGCCGGGTGTGGAGGTTCCGCACCCGCCCCGGCTACCGCCCCGGCTACCGCTGGCGGTGGAGTCCGCACCGTCGGCCCCGCTCAGCCAGCCTCCAGCGACGGGTCCGTTGAACCACCGACCCCACCGGCCAACGACCCGCCACCCGACTCGCCGACCGGCAACACGACGACCCCGAAGGGTGCTGCCGGGGGCAACACCGTGCCCGGCGGCGTCGCCAACCCGGCCGAGATCGCCGGTTCGCTCACCAATCTCGGCGTCCGGGTCGTCAGCATTTCCGACCAGGACGACGACGCGCCCAGGATCGCCGTCTATCTCGACACACGCCACGTCACCGACCAGGGCATGATCCGCCCCAACGTCCTGCCCGGAATCGGCCAGGTCCCCAACATGGTCCTGGTGCTCGACCGCACCAGGTTCTCGGCCAAGGGACTCGATGGGCTCAGGCCACTCCGCTTCCTGATCGGACTCTCGCTGAGACACACACCGATCGATGATGCGGTCGTCGGTGGGCTGGCGAATCTGAAGCGGCTGAAGTGGGTCGACCTGCGCGACACCCCGGTCACTCTGGGAGCCGCTTTGACCCTCTTCCAGGGCACCTCGCTCGAATCGCTCCGCTTCCCTCACGGCGAGATGCAGCAGGGCGCGTTGCGGCTGAACCAGCGATGCACCGACGTCGAACTCGGGCAACTCGCCGGACTGACCACGGCCAATATCCTCTCGCTGAACCTCGCCGATTCGCAAATCACCGACGCCGGTCTTGAGAGACTCGCCCAACTCGCCCAACTCGCCAAGCTCCAGTCCCTGGACCTCAGCGGTACCGCGGTCACCGACACCGCGCTGGGCAGCCTGTCCCGCTTCCCCGCACTGGTTGAACTCAACCTCGCCGACACCGCCACGGGCGATTCCGGGCTGTCGGCGATCGCCGCGCTGAGAGACCTCGAAGACCTCGACCTGGCCGACACCCGGGTCACCGACAGCGGGCTGGGCAAGCTGGCCGCCTGCACCAAGCTCAGGCGACTCATCCTCGCCGGCACACCGGTCACCGGAACCGGCCTCGCTGTACTCAAGGGACTCGAACAACTCGCCGAACTCGAGCTGTCGCGATCCGAGGTCACCGGCAACGAACTCACGAACCTCGCACCCTTCAGCAAGCTCACTTCGCTCGGGCTCGACGAGATCAACCTGATCACCGAAGACCTCGACTCACTCTGCCGGATCCGCTCCTTCCAGAGTCTCAGCCTGGCCGACACCGGCCTGGGTGACGAGGTACTCAGCGTGCTCGCCGAGCAGCAGCAGCTCGAGTCCCTGGTGCTCAACGGCTGCCCGATCACCTCCGCGGGACTGGCCAGGCTCGCCTCCGCACCGGCACTCACCGCGCTGTGGCTCGACCGCACCAAGCTCGATGCCTCCGCCGGCGACTCGCTGCAAGAACTCGATCGACTCACCTACCTCTCTCTGCAAGGCTCCTCGATCCCCTCGGCCAGCGTCTCGACGCTCAGGCAACGGCTGCCCGGCTGCGTGATCGACTACCCGATCAGCCCGCTGCTCCTGGCGTTGGAAACCTCCGCAGGCATCCTGCCGACAGCTCTGGGCAAACTGGGCACCGTCACGACCAATACCCAGGGTGCGGTGACTGCGGTTTCGATCCGCGATATCGACATCACCGACGCCGACCTGCCGCTGCTGGCCCGACTGAGTGCCCTCGAACAACTCAGCCTCATCGGAACCCAGGTCACCGGGAGTGGGCTCGGAGAATTGGCCGCCTGCAGCCGACTGACCATCCTCAACCTGGCCCGCAACCCGCTCGACAGCTCGCAACTCGAACGACTCTCCACACTCAGCGGGTTGAAAGTGCTGGGACTCCGAGCGACCGGGCTGGGCGATTCGGACCTGAAACCCGTCGCCGAGCTGTCCGAACTCGTCACGCTGCAACTCTCGGGCAACCCGATCACCGACCGGGCTCTGGAGACCATCGGTTCGCTGCGGCGGCTGACACTGCTGCACGCCCTGGCCACCCGAGTGACCGTCGAAGGAGCACTCGCCAGCATCGCCCTGACACCGTCGCTGGTCATCACCTGCCCCGATGGTCAGATCAGCGGCAAGGCGATCACGCTCAACCGAGCCGTCGACCCGGGAATCACCAACCTCATCGGCCGCTTGCGAAACCTCCAGACTCTCCAACTCGCCGACACACCCGTCTCCAAGACCCACATGCTGCCGCTGCTGAGGCTGCAGAAGCTCCGGATTCTCGGGCTGCACAGCAGCAAGCTCGAGGGCACCGGGCTCAGCGACCTGCAAGTCTTTACCAGCCTCGTCGAACTCGACCTCGCAGGAACCCCCTTCGGCGACCAGCACCTGCCCCGTCTCAAGGGACTCAAGCAACTCGCCACGCTCGGCCTCGACGACACCGCCGTCACCAATACCGGGCTCAAGCACCTCGTCGAAATCGGACAACTGGTCACGCTCTCGCTGGCCGGCACACGGATCTCCGACATCGGGCTCCCGCAAGTGTCCCGCTGCCGATCGCTCGAATCAATCGACATCTCCCGGACCCGGATCACCAACAAGGGACTCGCCGCTCTGGCACCCTTGACCCGGCTGAAGGGGCTGGCCGCTGCAGAAATCCGCATCAGCAATACCGGCCTCAAGCAGGCCTGCAGCCTGCCGGCACTGGAGATTCTCTGGATCAACAACACGATGGTCACCGATACCGGACTGGTGGCACTCGCCGATGCCAAACGACTGCGTGAACTGGACCTCTCCGGATGCCGCATCACCGATAACGGACTCAAGCACATCGCCAATGTTCGCGGACTCCAGCGCCTGGTCCTGGACCGCACTCAGGTGACACCCAAGGGCATCCAGCTATTGCGGTCAGCGCTGCCGGAATGCGATATTCAATACACAGCCCCGGCAGCCATTCGAAAGACGCCGAAATGAAGATCCACGCCACGCTCCCCGTCCGACGACTCATGCGACACATCCTGCCACTGCTTGTGCTGGGACCACTGGTCGCCATCGCCGCACCCCCGGCCAAGACCGCCACAGAGAAGACTCCCCCACCGGCGGCCGACGTCGAGACCCCCCCGGCCACCGACACCGACACCGAACTCGGGGCATCGCTCACCAGTGATCCGGACAACCCCGACGGCGAGAACCTCTTCGATACGCTCGAAGACTCAGAGACCGCCTCCGAATCCGCTCGATACAAGTACAGCGTCCGCTACATCAAAGGGAACCGCCGCAAGCTCGAGACCGTGCGGGCCTCCTCGGAACCGCTGGCCTATCGCAAGGTTCGAGAAAAACACCCCGACGCCGATTCGATCCTGCTGATCGAGGTCCGGCGGGATGGAGAACGAGTCGACCGCAGCCGCCGCGAGAGCAAATCGGGTCGGACCATCGGCGGACCGCTCTCGGGACGACGCAGCCGACGCAGCTCCGGAGGCCGCAGCGGCAACCGCCGGCGGTTCAACATGCTCAGCGCCACACCCGAAGTGCCCGATTCACCCTTCGCCAAACTGATCGACCAGATGCACAAGCAGAATACTCAGAACATCCTGCGAGGCAAGACGTTCGAGGACATCGAAAAGAGAATGCAGCAGGCGAGAATCGAACTGGAACGGAGACGGCAGGCCGCCGAGCGATACCGGCGGCAGGCATTAAACGCCTTGAGGGGAGTCTCCGGCAGCGGCGGCAACAAGACGACGTTCAACAAGGCCAATAAGAGCAATAAACCCCCGAAGAAAAAAATCGGCGACAGCGTGAAGTCCGGCGGCAAGGGCAAGGGCAAGGGCAAGGGCAAGGGCAAGGGCAAGGGCAAGGGCAAGAGCAAGGGCAAGGGCGAAACGGGAGACGGCGCGGCCAAGCCGAGCAACGGAGGCGGAAGCGATTCGGACATCAATCTGGGGAGCGGGCTCCCGGTCAACCCGAACTTCTGATCGCAAACGCCACCCTCTGATCCCTCTGATCCCTCTGATCTCTCTGAAAATCGGCAACCCGCCGATGATCCGCCCGCCGCTTGTTGGCGCGCCAGCGGGCTGGTACAGTCCGCGAGGCCACCTGTTGGGCCGAAATCGGGCAACTTCTACGCGGGGAGTCGACCATGTTGACGCAGTCGAGCTGGCGGTCGTGGTATCGGACGGGTCGTGTGGCCTCAATCGCCGCCGCCGCTGCGGTGCTGGGTCTGATTGGCAGTGCCGTGACGGCACGGGCCGAAACGAAGATGGTGACGGCCGTCGAGGGGATTGCCGAGTTCCAGCTGGACAACGGGATCCGCGTGCTGCTGGTCCCCGATGAGTCCCGCCCGACCGTCACCGTCAACCTGACCGTGTTTGTTGGCTCCCGGCACGAGGGCTATGGTGAAGCCGGCATGGCTCACCTGCTCGAGCACATGCTCTTCAAGGGCACCGTCAAGCACCCCAACGTCCCCAAGGAACTGCAGGACCACGGAGCCCGCTTCAACGGAACCACCTGGGTCGACCGCACCAACTACTACGAGACTCTGCCGGCCAGCCCCGAGAACCTGGCGTTCGCCCTGGAACTCGAAGCCGACCGCATGATGAACAGCCTGATCAAGGCCGAGGACCTGGCGTCGGAGATGTCGGTGGTCCGCAACGAGTTCGAGCGGGGGGAAAACAGCCCCAAACTGGTGCTCTCGCAAC
>CAUZEQ010000310.1:0-5771 GCA_963578885.1 Planctomycetota bacterium | reverse complement strand
CGCCTTATCTCACGACCGCTGCCGCATCCGGAAAAGGGGTCAGGCCCCGCCTGCGGGTCGTGGACGGGGAAACAGACCGACTTGTGGGCGGCGTCTGACCCCCAGGCTCTCCGGGCCGGCAGCTACGCCTTAGCGGTCATCCGGCTGATGCGGACGACTCCGTCGTAGTGTGCGGTGGCGAGGTGGATTCGATCGGGTGAGAGGTCGAGGTCGCGGGCCGAGTCCTTCATCTTGATCTGGTGGAACTCGTTCGCCTGGCCCTTCTTCCAGAAGTACAGGAACCCACCTCCGGGGCCTCCGGCCGCTCCGATCGTGATCCCGCTGGGGTGCAGTGCCAGTCCCCAGGCGACCGCCCTGGGCTTGGCCTTGGCCAGGTGCTTGGCGGTTTCCTTGCCGGTCTTCCAGTCGAAGATGACCACCGAGGGGTTTCCGACGCAGGCAAACGCGTTGGTGACGTTGGTGATGCCGCTGACGGCCAGTTGCTTTCCGTCGTCGCTGAAGTCGATCGCCCGGATGCCTCCGATGTCGGCCTTGAATCCGCCGTCGTACTTGTAGAGCGACTTGGCCTGAAGGCGTCGGCCCGCTTTGCCGGTGGCGGTCTCCCATTCGAAGAGGTGGCACTTCAGGTCGCCGCTGACCAGCCGGCTGCCGTCGGGGTGGAAGGCGACGTTGTAGACATGATGCTGGTGACCGGGCATGGTTCGCACCGGTTTGCCGTCGGCCATTGTCCAGAGCTTGACCAGCTTGTCGTTGCCGACGCTGGCCAGCAGTGTGCCGTCGGGGCTGACTGCGATGGCCCGGACCCAGCCGTGGTGTGCTGCGACACTCCGCAGCGGCTTGGGAGTCGCCGCGGCGGTCTCCCACCACACCAGCCGCCCGTCGTAGCCGGCGGTGATCGTCTGGGCACCGTCCTTGGAGAAAGCGATCCCGCGGACCCAGGCGTCGGTCCCCTGCAGAGCGACCTTCTTGTTCTGCTTCGTATCCCATCGCCAGACCTGGAAGTCCTGGGCTCCGTAGAAGACGAAGCGGCCGGTGGGATCGAAGCGACACGAGATCAGCGGGTTGCCGTGCTTGAGTTCCTGCACGACGTGCGTCTTGGTGGCGTCGATCTTGGGTACAGCTGGCATGCTTCGATTCTCGCGATGTCGACCCGTGGGATCAAGATCGCCCCGGGGTCAGACGCCGCCCACACTCTGCTCTGTTTCCCCTGAAGCGACCCGCAGGCGGGGCCTGACCCCTTCTCGCGACACCCGCTGCCTGGGCAAAAGGGGTCAGGCCCCGCCTGTGTCGGGCTTGCAGCCCTCCTCAGGCGGCGTCTGACCCCCAGCAGCACTGGCTGCCTCCAAAGGCGGCGTCTGACCCCACAGCACGCCCCACCCCCCGCGACGTGTTGCCGCGACACCACCGTCCTATAATGGTCCCACCATGAAACCGATCACACTGCTGCTGCCGGTCGCCTTGATCCTGGGACCCGAGGTTCTCTCGGCCGCGGACGATTCCCCCAGCAAACCGACCTCCGCCCAACAGGAGCACTTCGAGAAGGTGATCCGTCCGTTGCTGGCACGTCGCTGCTTCAAGTGCCACAGCAAGTCGGCCAAGAAACTCAAGGCCGGTCTCCGACTCGATAGCCGCAAACGGGCCCTGGCCGGAGGCGAGACGGGGCCGGCGCTGGTGCCGGGTGATCCGGACAAGAGCCTGCTGGTGCAGGCGATTCGCTACTCGGGTGACTTCAAGATGCCCCCCTCGGGAAAGCTGCCTCCCGAGGAGATCCGGACTCTGACCGAGTGGATCCGCGGCGGTGCGGCGTGGGCCGATGATGGCAGCGATACAGTCGACCCCGCGGCACCCTTCGACCTGGCCGCACGCCGCAAGGCACACTGGGCCTGGCAGCCGGTGAAGGTCATCGAGCCGGGGCAGTTGCCCGAGGGTACTCCCGAGGAACTGGTTTCCTGGGCCCTCTCGCCCGTTGACCGCTACGTGCTCGAGAAGCTGCTCGCCCACAAGCTGGCACCCGCCGCTGATGCCGATCGAGTGACCTGGCTCAGGCGAGTCACCTACGACCTGACCGGCATGCCACCACTGGCAGCCGACGTGGATGCCTTCGTCGGTGACCAGGCCGAAATGGCTCACGAACGGGTCGTCGACCGACTGCTGGGTAGTACGCGGTTCGGTGAACACTGGGCCCGGCACTGGCTCGACCTGGTGCGGTTCGCCGAGTCGCGGGGCCACGAGTCGGACTACGTGGCACCCAACGCATGGGAGTACCGCGATTACGTGATCCGGGCGCTGAACACCGATGTCGCCTACGACCTGTTCCTGGTCGAACACGTCGCCGGTGACCTGCTGCCCCGGCCGCGGCGGCATCCGCAAAAGGGGTTCAACGAGTCGATGCTCGGGACCGGGTTCTGGTACCTGGGCGACTGGTGCCATTCGCCGGTCGATCTTCGGCAGGACGAGGCCGACCGCCACGACAACATGCTCGATGTGTTCAGCAAGACCTTCCTGGGCCTGACCGTCAGCTGTGCCCGGTGCCACGACCACAAGTTCGACGCGATCTCGCAACAGGACTACTACGCACTCGCGGGGTTCCTCAAGAGCAGCGGGTTCCGGTTGGTGCGTTACGAGACCATCGACGACAACCGCAAGGTCGCCGTCGAACTGGCGGAATTGCGTGCCGGGTCTCGTCGCACGCTCTACTCGGCCCTCACCGCGGAACTCAAACGCGGACTCCCCGACCTGCCGGCCTACCTGCTCTCGGCTCGCGAAGTTATCGCCGCGGGAGCTCCCGACGACGCGGCGGCCCGGGTCGCTGCGGCCAACCGGCGGAAGCTGGGAGTCGAACGGCTCGGCCGGATCATCACTCACCTGGTCGCCGCCGAGAAGACCCCCGACGATCCGCTTTACGCCTGGTCGAAGTTATGCCGGTTGCCCGCGGGTGAGCCGACGGCCGAGGCTGTGGCCGGGGTGTTTGATCCTTTGCGCAAGAACTGGGCCGAGCGTCAGGCAGCAGCCGGCAAGGCGCTCGAGCGGGCCGTGACGCTGGTCGATTTCAGCCGGATCGAGGGTCGTCGCTGGCGTCAGGACGGGTCGTCGTTTCGCACCGGCCCGGTCGAGCCGGGGGACCTGGTGACGACCGACAACCCCGCCCGCCCGATCGGGAAAGTATTCACTCGAGGCGGAGCCGCCTGGGATCGAGCCTTTTCGGGGCTGGCGGTCGCCAAGGGCAGCGAAAACGAAAACGGGAAACTCTCGGGCTGGATGCAGGCCGGGCGGACGATCCGCACGCCGACGTTTCAGATGAAGACGGGCCGCCTGTGGTTCCTGGTTGCCGGAGGCGGTCACGCGTTCGCTTCGGTCAATTCTCACCGCCTGCTCCACGGGCCGCTGCACGGCCGGACGGTGATCAACTGGGACGCCGGCAACAACCGCCCCCGCTGGGTCCAGCAGGATCTCTCGCGGTTGGCTGGCCACGAAGCTCATATCGAGTTCTCAACCCGCGGCGACAAGCCGTTGCAGGTGTTCCTGGTGGTCGAGAGTGACCAGGCCCCCGGCGATCCGTTCGCCGCTGATCCGGTTGCGGCTATGGCGTCGCGTCTGGGTCCCAAGCAGGCCGGGACGCTCGAGGCGACCGCGGCGGCTGTCACCGGGGTGTTCGAAACCGCCATCGCCTGGTCCCGGAACAAGACGCCCAACGACGCTCCGGCCCAGGCCGAAGTGCTCGGTTGGCTAGTGGGCCACGTGCCCTTGCTGGCCGCCGATCCGAAAGCGGCCGAGGAGAACGTCGCGAAGGCAACCCGCGACGTGCTTGCCCGGGAACAGCGACTGATCGGATTGGTCAAGAAGTCGTCTCGCCTGGCGATGGCGATGTGGGACGGTTCGGCGGAGAACCAGAATCTGTTCATCCGTGGCAACTCGAAGCAGCGAGGTCCCGAGGTGCCCAGGCGGATGCTCGAGGCCCTGGGCGGGCAGCCGATCAGGGTGACCGAGCCGGGCAGTGGCCGGTTGTCGCTGGCGGTCGAGTTGGTCCGCGGCCGCAACCCGCTGGTGACCCGCGTGCTGGTCAACCGGCTGTGGCATCACCTCTTCGGCCGCGGCCTGGTTCCCACGGTGGACAACTTCGGAATCCAGGGCCAGCCGCCCTCGCATCCGGAGCTGCTCGACTGGCTCGCCGACCGCTTCAGCCGTGAACGCTGGTCGATCAAGACGATGATCCGCCGCCTGGTGCTCTCCAGGACCTACCGCATGTCGAGCCGAGTGGATCAGGTGGCCGGATCGGTCGATCCCAGCAACGTGTGGTTGCACAGCATGAGAGTCAGGCGGTTGCAGGGCGAGGCGATCCGGGACGCGATGTTGAGTGTTTCGGGGCGGCTCGATCGAGCTTATCTCGGCAAGAGCGTCCCGGTGTTCCTGTCGCCGCACATGATTGGCCGAGGCCGACCCAAGAGCGGCCCGATGGACGGGAACGGGCGACGGACGATCTACATCGGCGTCCGCCGCAACTTCCTCTCCTCGATGATGCTCGCCTTCGACACACCTCAGCCCTTCTCGACGGTCGGTCGCCGCACGAAGTCCAACGTGCCGGCCCAGGCCCTGATCCTGATGAACGACCCGTTCGTGGTCGCCCAGGCCGGCCTGTGGGCCAAGCGGCTGCTGGGCCACGAGAAGCTCGACACCCGCGGTCGGATCGAATCGATGTATCGGCAGGCGTTTGGCCGGCGGCCCAGCGATCAGGAAGTGGCCGCCGCGAGCGGATTCCTGGTCGAGCAGGGACGGCGCTACGGTTTGAACGACCAGCAGGGCACCGCCGATCCGCGAACGTGGAGCGACCTGTGCCACGTGATGTTCAATGCCAAGGAATTCATCTACATCAACTGACTCGACCTGGCGTCACCCGATGAACCACTGTCACCAGTACCTGCCTCCTCCGACGACTCGGCGCGAGATGTTGATGCAGTCGGCCCACGGCTTCGGCGGTGTCGCCATGGCGGCGATGCTCGCCGGCGAGTCGGGTTCGACGTCGCTGGCGGGTCCATTGGATCCCCATTCGACTCATCACACGCCGAAGGCCAAGCGGGTGATCTTCCTTTATATGGATGGAGGCCCATCGCAGGTCGACACCTTCGATCCCAAGCCGGCCCTGGCCAAGTTCAACGGCCAGGACCCTCACCGGGTCTTCAAGGTCGAACCGACCCAGTTCAACAACATCGGCAAGGTGCTGAAGTCGCCGTGGACGTTCAAGCGATACGGCGAGAGCGGCCTGCCGGTCAGCTCGCTGTTTCCGACTCTGGGTGACTACTGTGCCGATGACCTCTGCGTGGTCCGCTCGATGGTGGCTCCGTTTTCGGAACACACCAACGCGAACTTCTTCCTGCACACCGGCACCGGCCTGCAGGGCCGCCCGGCTCACGGGGCCTGGGTCGCCTATGGCCTGGGCAGCGAGTGCCAGGACCTGCCGGCCTACGTGGTGCTCAACGGAGGCCTGATCCCCTCGGGTGGCCTCGACTGTTTCGGCAGCGGGTTCCTGCCGGCGGCCTTCCAGGGCTCGGTCTTCCAGTCGGGAGACAGCCCGGTGGCCAATATCTCACCACGCGAGAAAACGCCGGACCTGCAGTCGGCCAAGCTGGCCCTGATCAAACGACTCGATCGCAACCTGCTGGGTCGGCTGGGCCGGGCGGACCAGGTCGAGAGTGCGATTGCGAACTACGAGTTGGCGGCGCGGATGCAGTTGGCGGTGCCCGACCTGATGGACCTCTCGGCTGAGACCCAGGCGA
>CAUZEQ010000309.1:0-5778 GCA_963578885.1 Planctomycetota bacterium | reverse complement strand
CGCCGTGGAACTCGTATCGGTGGAGGCTGTCGCCGGGGTGGCCGTTGCGACTGCCTCGGTGCCCGAACCCGCAGACAGTTCCCGCGGTGTCAGGAACCCGTCGCCGTTGGAATCGAGCGTTCGGAACTGGGCGAACGCCGAGAGCTTCCACTCGTAGAGACCCAACTGTCCGTCCTGGTCGAGGTCCTGGGCGGCGTATTGATCGGGCAGGTCGACGGTGACTCGCACCCTGGGCTTGGGCTTGGGCTTGCTCGGTTCCCTGGAAGAACCACTCCGTCGACCCCGGTCGCTCCCTTCGCGACCGCCGCCCCAACCGCCTCTGCTGCCGCCTCTGCTGCCGCCACGGTCCCCGCCTCGCTGGTCACGCATCCGGGAAAAGAACGACTGCATCTGCTGACGGCGACCATCGGGAGATGCGTTGCTGGAGCGCATTTGCGTAAAGAAGCTCCGCATCCGCTCGCCCCGATCGTCTCCACCGCCGCCACGCTGCATCATCATGATGCTTATGCCGCCACGTTGCCCGCCGCCGGAACTGCCCCTCTGGGCTTGCGCGGTACCCGGCCCGGCCGTCAAAGCGGCCAGCGCAAACAATACCAGGGCGAATCGACCCGAGCCGGCAAGCTGGGCCGTCGAAAGGATGCGTGACCGAGTCATCAGAAATCCCCCATTTTCTCCAGTCTGAACACCGCCCGGCGGGGTTTGTTCCTCTAGAATAGCCCCAAAACCGTCCGAAGGGAAACAACCAGTTGGTGGCATTATCCGAGTAATCGGAATCTCCACCAGATCGCCTCACAGTTTCTCACGTGCCCCCCGATCCAACACCAGGCCAATCCGACCGGTTCCGTGTTGGCGAACTAGACTTCCGGAAATACGATTCCCGAACCGTACAAGACAAATCCAGTTGATCCTGTCCTAAGAGTCGCGCGTTGCGGCTTCGTGGCAGGGAGCCTGACTTGGCATGGAAGAACTGATCATGATCATCACGAAGACTCTGAATCTCAACAGCCTCTCACGACTCACCGTCGCCGTTTTGGTGCTGGCGGTTACCCTGGCCGACACGGCCACCTCGCACGCTCAGCGAAGCCGCCGAGGAGGCCGTGGTGGAGACAGCCTGCTGGATATGGCCCGCGACGGGGATCTCCGAGCGGAGTTGAAGCTGACCGACGAACAGGCCGATTCGATCAGCAAGATCCGTGACAGTTTTCGGAGCGTCCGCGAGAAGGCTCGCGAGTTTGAGCAGCGAATCCAGGAGGCGAAGGACGACGCCGAGCGGGCCACGATCGAAGCCCAGCGGCAGGCGTTCTTCGACACGCAGCGGAAGGCTGCCGAGGCCGAACTGGCCAAGGTGGTCTCACCCGAGCAGCTCCGTGGCCTCAGAGTCCACCAGCTGAAACGACGGGGAACGCAGGGGATCGGTGCCGAATGGGTTGTGGCTGAGCTGAAGCTGACCGACGACCAGAAGACGAAACTGAAGGTGACTCTGGCCGCACACGATCAGCAGAAGCGGGCTTTGGACGAGGCGCGGATGGCGGTGTTCCGCAACCGGGAATTGCCCCGCGAGGAACGCGAGACGAAGTTCAAGGCGCTCGAGACCCAACGCGAACAACTTGGGGATCAGCGTGACCAGGCCGTGCTGGGCCTGCTGACCGCGACCCAGAAGACCAGCTTCCAGACCCTGGCCGGTACGCCGGCTGCGGCGGGGACGCCCGAGCCTCAAAAGCCGGTGGCCGCCGTCAAGCCCGCAGCCACAGTTACGCCCTCGGCTACACCCACACCGGCAGCCGATCGTGGCGCCAAGGTGGTCGGTGCCGACGGCAAGCCGGTCGACACCGAGGTCGTGGCGTCGTTTGGAGCCACGGCTGCGGCCAGCGGTTCCCAGCCTGTGAAGTCGCTGAAGTTCAACTTCGTCCAGGCCCCGTGGTCGGACGTGCTGAAGATGTTCTCCGACGCGGCCGGGCTGACCTGGGACCGTGAAACCGTACCCCCGGGGACCTTCACCTACTTCGACGACAAGGACTACACCCCCACCGAAGCCCTCAACGTGCTCAACGGTGCCCTGCTGCAGAAGGGCTTCATCCTGCTCCGACGCGACCGCTTCGCGGTGGTCGTCAACGTCGACGACACGGTTCCGCCCAACCTGGTGCCGACCGTGGCGATCGCCGATTTGCCCCAGCGGGCCAGCAACGAGCTGGTCCGGGTGGTGATGCCGCTGGAGGGCAAGGACGCGGCGAAGGCGGCCACCGAAGTCGCCGACCTGCTGGGCCCCCAGGGCAAGGCCACCGCACTCTCGGTCGCCAACTCACTGGTCGTTACCGGCCTGGCGAACAATGTGGCGGAGATTTACACAGTTCTCAAGAGCTACGTCCTCGAGGAAGAGAAGGACCTGACGTACGAGGCCTTCGTGCTGCAGAACGTCCCGGCGCTCTCGGCCGAGAAGATGATCCGGGACCTCTTCGGACTGCAGGCTCGTGGCGTCCAGAATGTCAGTGCTGCCGCCAGTGGCGGTGGCAGCAGCCGCGGCAGCAGCCGCGGCCGGGGTGGCTCGGATGCTCGTAGCCGTTTTGCCAGTATGTTTGGCGGCAGCCGTGGAGGCTCACGTGAGTCCAGCCGCGATCCCCGCCGACAGCAAAGTGGCGGTGGAGGTGCCTCGGCCGGCGGCAGCGTGTCGGTGACCGTCGATGAACGGACCAACATGCTGCTGGCGATGGCTCCGCCCACCCAGATGGAAGTGATCCGCAAGGCGATCGAAACGATCGACGTGCCGTCCGGGGACACTCCGAATCGGTTCGCAGAACAGGACGAGGACAGCGAGCCGTACCTCGAGGTCTACAAGGTCACGTCGGCCGACACGATGGAAGTCACCAAGACTCTCGACGTGCTGTTTCCCGGTGCCGTCATCAACGAGGACGGGCGGTTCCGCACGATCCACGTGATGTCGAACAAGCGGGGGCACGAGGAAATCCAGCGGATGATCCGCAAGCTCGACGGGCAGGGCGGTGGCCAGACCACCACCGCGATCATCCCCATCCGACAGGACCCGGCCACGCTGACCGCGACCCTGCAGGGGCTCTACGGCAAGGACATCGAAAACGCACCCTCGGTGATCGCCAATCCCGGGTACCTCGTCGTTCGCGGCAGCCCCGAGCAGATTGCCGAGATCCAGCAGATGGTCACTCAACTCGAAAGCGCCATCGGAGTCTCGCTGGCCACCGGCGGCGGACCGATCCGTACGATCCCGCTGGGCGGCCGCGATGCGGATTCGCTGCTGAGACTGCTGCAGTCGGTGACCCCCAACCCGATCCGGATCAGTATCCCGTCCTCACAACGCGGCCCCATCCGCGACGAGCGGGTGCCCTCGGCCGACGATCCCCGGGTGAGACCCGAAACCGGTGCGACCGGCGGTGGAGCCGGCGGCGCGGCGGCCGCTGCCGATCGCCGTGCGGCCAACTTCAGCGTGCCACCGCTCAGACAGGCTGGCAACGGGGCTGGCAACGGGGCTGGCAATACCCAGGACTCAGGTGAGGTCCCCGCGGCGACGCCTGCAGTCGATGAATCACAGCGGCACCGCCGATTGGCGACCTTCGTCTTCAAGAACCTCGACTCCGACAAGGACGGCAAGCTGAGCGAGGCCGAGTGGTCCGCCAGCAAGCGGACTCGCGAGTTGTTCGAGGCCCGCAAGGTTTCGCTGAAGTTGCCGGCCGACCAGGCCGCGTTCCTCAAGGCCTTCGTCCAGTTGGCTCCGTCGCAGGAAGAAGACAGCGGAAAGAACGACGCACAGCCCGCCGAGCGAGCAGCTCCCGCGGCCGCGACGGCCCGGCCGCCGCTGCGGCCTGCCGACGAGGGGGCTGCTGGGGGAGACGACCAGCTGCCTGAGATCGTGATCGAGATTCGCGACGGCAACCTGATCCTGATCTCCGACGACGAGGCGGCTCTGGACAAGCTCGAGGCGAGATTGCAGTCGCTGATGGCTCACATGCCGGTCAAGACGACCTGGACCATCTTCTACCTCCGCTCGGCCGACGCGACCGAGGCGGCCCTGATGCTCGAGAGGCTCTTCCCCCAGAGCTCGGTGTCGGCCTCCGCCAGCAGTTCCGGCGGCAGTCTCTTTGGTGACCTCACCGGAGGCCTCTCGTCGATGGGCAGCAGCCTGATGGACATGACCGGCATCAACTCGCTTTCCAACGGCCCGATGGCGTTGCGGATCATCCCCGAGACGCGAGCCAACGCGCTGTTTGTTTCGGGGCCGGCCGACCAGGTCGCCGATGTCGAGAGCGTGCTGAAGATCCTCGATGCCGCCGAACTTCCCGAACAGCTCCGCACCCGCGCACCGCGATACATCACCGTCGAGCACGCCGACGTCAACGAGGTCGCGCAGATCGTCCGCGATGTCTACAAGGAAGAACTCACCTCGAGTCGCCGCTCGGGAGGCAACTCGGCGCAGGGGGCGAGCAACCCGTTTGCGATGCTGATGGGTGGCGGCGGCGGCAGCCGCGGCCGCAGCTCCCGCGGCGGCGGTGACAGCCGTGGGGGCGGCGGCGTGAAGATGACACTCGGCGTCGACACCCGCACCAGCGCCTTGGTCATCTCGGCCAGCGACTCGCTGTTCAGGCAGGTCGAGGCCCTGGTCACGACGCTCGACAAAGCCGCGCTGGAGGCCAGGCGGACCGTGCGGATTGTCACTCTGCAAAACACCAATTCGTCGGCGATCCAGCAGGCCGTGCAGGCGCTGTTGCCCAAGACGACTGTCAGCACCGGCGGCGGGTCGAGTGGCCCGACCGGTTTTGGTCCCTCGAGCCGCGGTGGCAGCAGCCGCGGCGGCAGTGCCGCCGGCGGTGACCAGGCCGCTCGGATGCGGCAGTTCATGGAAATGCGCCAGCGGACGCAGGGACGTGGCGGTTCGACCGGTGGACGGACCAGCCGCGGTTCCAGCGGCGGATCTCCCTTCGGCGGCCGGACCGGTGGCTCGTCTCGCGGCGGCTCCAGCGGTCGTTCGCCCTTCGGCGGCCGCGGCTCGAGCCGGGGTCGGTAGTCGCCATGGACATCGAATCTATTCTGCAGCAGCGCGGGCTGGTCAGCGAGGACCAGTGGCGCGAGGCCCGGGCACAGGCCGGCGGCCGCCGGATCGACAGCGTGCTGGTCGAGATGGGGCTGTTGAGCGAGGAGCAGGCGCTGGAGGCGTTTGCCGATGAACTCGGGATGGAATTCATCGAGCTGGGTGACTTCAAAGTCGATGCCGAGCTGATCGCCGAGTTCCCCACCGCGGCCATCTTCCGCCACGAGGTGCTGCCGCTGGATCGAGTCAACGGCAGCGTGAGAGTCGCCACCAGCGACCCCTTCGACCTCGAAGCACTCAGCGAACTCTCCAGCCTCTCGGGACTCGAACTCGATCCCGTCCTCGCACGCCACGAGGACATCGTTGAGCTGATCAAGGCGAACCTGGGTGTCGGGGGCGACACGATCACCGAGCTGGTCCAGCGGCAGGCCGACGACGGTGTCGAACTGCTCGAGGGCATCGACGACGTCGACGGCGACCTGGCCGAGGAGGCCCAGGCGGCGTCGGTGATCCGGCTGGTCAACGAGTTGTTGATCGAGGCGCTGGAGCTCAACTCGACCGACGTGCACATCGAGCCCCAGGAACGCGGTCTGAGGGTCCGCTACCGCATCGACGGGATGCTCAGGCCCCAGCCGGTGCCTCCCGAAATCAACCAGTTCTATACCTCGATCGTCACGCGGCTGAAGATCATGTCGCGGCTGAATATTGCCGAGCGGAGACTGCCT
>CAUZEQ010000308.1:0-5787 GCA_963578885.1 Planctomycetota bacterium | reverse complement strand
ACGTTCCATGGTGTTCGAGCGGGTCGCAAGTACCCGGCCGTGAACCTGCATGAGTCCTCCGACGAGTATATCCTGACGGCCGAGTTGCCGGCGACGGCTCCGGAGGATCTCGAGTTGACCCTGTCCAACGGCCTGTTGACGATGTCGGGGCAGAGGCGGGACGAGGAGGAGATTCCCGAGGAGCGCTACCGGCGGCAGGAGCGGCCACGCGGCACCTGGCAGAGATCGCTGCCGATCCCCGAGCGGGTGCAGGAGGAGGGTCTGTCGGCCGACTTCCACAACGGCGTGCTCGTGATCCGGCTCCCCAAGGCTCCCCAGGAAGAGCCCCGACAGATCCCCATTACCAGCGACTGAGTGCAGTGGGCCACCGGCCCCGGCGGACCTGACCATGTCGACCGAACAACCCGACCGATCTCAGCACCTGGTGATGGCCCACCAGACTGACGACTCGACGTCGTCGTCGACCGAGCGTTTTGTGTTCACGCCTCCGATCGACATCTTCGAAACGGCCGAGGGTTTGATGTTGCGAGCCGATCTGCCGGGCGTGTCGCTCGATTCACTCGAGCTGCAGATCCAGGACAACCGCCTGACGCTCTTTGGCCGAGTCGAGACGGTTCTGCCCGATGATGCGGTGCCCTTGCACCGCGAATTCGAGGTGGGTGATTTTCTGAGGTCGTTCATTCTCAGCGACGAGGTCGACTACGAGCGGATCACCGCCAAGCTCTCGCACGGAGTGCTCGAGGTCGAGTTGCCTCGAGCCGCACAGGCCGAACCCCGCCGGATCCAGGTCAACGCCGACTAGCCCGCCTGCGGCGGGCTAAGACCCTTCGCTGCGCTCGGCATCTCCTCAGGCTCCAGCCGACCCAGGCAGCGGAATCGCTCCGGGAGGCGGAGTCCCGCCTCCCTCGCTGATGTACTCGCCACGTTGCCTGGCGTATTCATCCGGAGTCAGGTCATCGCTGGCAGCCCCCTCGACCGCGTCGCCGATCCCCTCGACAAAGAACTTCTTCAGAAACGGCACACACCAGCCGCAACCGGTCCCCGCTCCACCGCACTCGCTGATCTGACTCGCCCGCCGCGGCCGAGTGATCCGGATGAAATTGACGATCTTTCGCTTGGGCACGTGGAAGCAGTAGCAGATCGTATCATCGAGTTCCACGAGGGTCGGCTCCGTTGGCGGGCAGCACGATCAAAACGTAGCCGTCGTGTACCCGGCGGGTCAATCCGACTCCCTTGAGCGCCGCATCGAGGATCCCGCCGACGGTCGTCTTGCTGAGATCCAGCTGCACGTTGCGGTCCAACCGGCCGCTGCCCTTCAGACCCTTATCGAGCCGAACTTCGATCCCACCCAACTGCTTGATCTCGCGAATCACCGCCGAGACCGCGACCGGCTTCTGGTGCACGTAGCGCACGATCGGCAGCTCGAGCGCCGCTTCAATCTCGCGGGCCGGGCGAGGCTTCGGATCTGGCTTCGGATCTGGGTTCGGCTTCGCCTTGGGACCCGTCGGCTGTTTGGGTGGGTTGGGCTTGGCGCCCGCCACGGGATCGGGGCGGGCGGGCTGAGGCTGCGGGGCCGCGGTGGGCGTTTTGTCATCGACGACCTGCTCGGCTCCCCCGGCCGCGCCGGGACCATCGGTGTCAGACTTCGCGACCGAAGTGGCGGCCTGTCCCGGATTCCCGGGTTCGCTTGCCACGGGAGCTGCGACCGCCGGACCAGCTGGCCGTTGATCGACCTCAGCGGGCGAATTGGGCCCCGGCCGCTCATCCTCGGGGGGATCGCCTGCGAGGAACAGCATCAGCAACAGGCCACCGAGTCCCAACGACACGGCCCAGGCGACAACCAGTGGCGAAACGGATTCGAGTCGAAGCATGGGGTCGGGGGGGACCTAGTCCGCCAACTGGAACGGTTTCAGGCCCTGCTTCTCGGCAACCGGTTGCGTCGTCAGCGTGATCCGTTTCTTCCCCTCGTCCACGACGATCACCATGCCCTTGTACTTCTTCATGATCTCGTGCAGCACGGCCTTGGCCGTGTCGGTCTTGGTCAGCGTCTGAGACATGTTCTTGGTGAAGCCCGACAGCTTCAGCGCGTCCCCGTCGATGTCAAACGACACCTGGATCTCCTCGCCGATGAACTCGATGGCATCCTGCAACGGGGTCCGACGGAAATCGACTTCGATCTTCACACCCAGCCGACCGGCAACCGTCGCCGGCAGCTTCTTGCCCGTGGCCACCCGTTTGGGTGCCGCGACACTGAAATCTGTTCGAGTCGACTCGTCCCAGGCCATCAGCGCCGCCAGGGCGATGTTCGGAGCCGCTCGCTCGGGAAGTCGAGTCAGCAACTGCACGTGACGCTCACCCACGGCCGTGTCGGTTTCCAGAACATAGGCCGACATCATCGCGGGGAACCGGCTGATCAGGCGGTAGGCCCCCACCTGCGTGGGCTTCATCTTCTCGACCGCCCGCATCAACTCCACCGGCAACACCCCCAGCCGCTTCTGGACGCTGCGTTCGAGTCGTCCGGGTGTGACGATGCGGTTGTGCGAGTGGTGATTGCGGAGCAGGATCTCCGACTCGAACTCGTCGAGACGCTGGTCGACGTCGATGCTCCAGGCCACCGTCTCGATCTCGTCGTCGTTGAACCAGTCGAGCATCAGGTTGAACATCGGGGCGACCGAGTCGGACACCAGCACCTCCTGGAAATTCCGCAGGTCACGAGGCTCGAAGACGACCGTCAGCAGCTTGTCGCGACTGGTCAAGGGCAGAATCTGCTCGATCCCCGTCGCGGTGACCGCCGGTTGACGAACCGCCAGAGCCATCTCCTCGGCCCGATCCAACGGCCCGATCGCCACCGTCTTGGCGTCCGTGCCGCGGAGGTAGCAGTGCGTGTCACCGAGGTAGACCGGGTAGGCGTAGTCATCGCTCCGCTGACCGGGGAACTTCTCGAGCAGGACCGATAGCTTCTGAGCCTCCTTGAGATGCACCACGACAGCCACCTCGGGCGGGTCACCCCGCTGGCCCAGCATCAGACAGATCATCGCCTCGTCGATCTCCTCGGGAGGAAATCGGCAGAGTGACTTCAGTTGCTCACCGGCCCATTCGCCCAGAGGACCCAGGCAAAAACGCAGCTCCTCGCCATGAGACTCCTCGGTCCAGAACACCTCCGGTCGTATGTTGATCACAATGCTCACACCGGCCGGGACCATCTCCAGGCGAATCGACCGAGCCGACTCAACGGCTGAGCCACGATCGGTAGCCGAAACGCCCGGGTCGGAGGCCGCTGGGCTTGTTGCGGTGTTGGCTGCGGTGTTGGCTGCGGTGTTGGCTGCGGTGTTTGTTGCGGTGTTTGTTGCGGTGTTGGCTGTTGCGGTGTTGAGACTGGGAGCGGGTTGGAACCAGGTATAGGCGACTGTGGCTACGGCCAGCACGACGATCGCGCTGCCGACGATCACCGCCGGCGACGGACCACTCTTCTTGGGACGCCGGCCCTCCGGTGCTGCGGACTTCTTCGCGCGCTTCTTGCGGCTCTTGCCACGAGAGCGTCCTGGGGCGGCCTGGTCGTCGAATACCGGAAAACCGGCAGCTCCAACCGGAGGCGTCACGGGGGTCTGTGCGAGGGCCGCGTCCGGAGCAGACTCCGGCGGTTCCGCAACCGGTTCCGCAGCGGGTTCATCGGGCACCCAGCGAGCCGAAGTGCCCTGCTGCGGCGACGTGTCGACAGGCCCATCGGCCAGCTGCAGCTCAACCTCTTCGGGCTCGACCAGCACGAACTTGTGCCGACAGCTCGGACATCGTCCGGTCTTGCCGAGCAACGAGCGATCCGGAAGTTTCAGGACACTGCCGCACTCGGGACAGGGAATCTGCATCGACGCCATCGTTCACCCGGATCAAGTCGAACCAGCGGCACGACCTCTCTCGCACCCTCCACGCTCATCCTACGGGGCCTCGGGCTCGGCTGCCAAGGTCGGATATCCGGCGATGACGCTCGCCGAGTGGATCAGTCGATGAGTTGATCGAAATCGAGCGGCTTGTCCTTTATCGACTTCGGGTCGACTTCCGAGAACGGATGCAGGCGATCGAGCATGTCGTCCTGCGGCACGGCCTTCATCAGCGACCGGGCCATTTCGAGATCCTCGTTGGTGCTGATCTTGATGTTCATGGGTGACCCGGGCACAAGCTTGACCGGGTGTCCCAGCTGTTCGACCAGCTGTGCCTCGTCAGTGGCCACCAGCTCGCCACGCTCGGCGTACGCCTCGATCAGCAGTTCCCGGCGGACGACCTGCGGTGTTTGTGCCGCCCACAGACCGTCTCTGGAGACAGTGGCTTCGATCATCCCCGCCTCACCCTCGCGTTTCAGCGTACTGGCAACTCGCACGGCCGGGATCGCGGCACCATGTACGATCGCCGCCGCGAACACATCATCGATCCACTTCGCGGCGACCAGCGGCCGAGCCGCATCGTGAACCGCCACGTACTCGATCTCGGGCCGCACCAGCTCCAGCGCGTTGCCCACCGACTCCATCCGGGTCGCACCACCCACCACCACCTCGACGTCCAGGAACGGCAGATTCGCCTTGAACCGTTCCCGGAACTCCTCGAGGTCTTGCTGGGCCACGACGACCAGTGCCTGGACCACGTCATCACGGGTCACAAAGGCCTCGAGCGACCGGATCCACACAGCCCGCCCCTTCAGGTCCACAAACGGCTTCTTGCGGCCGCCGCGGAACCGACTGCTCTGACCGGCCGCCGGCAGGATCACCGCGAAACTCGACATCTCTCAACTTCCCCCCGGCTGAGCTCGCCAACACAGCAGTCGCACCGACCACTCCCGTCGACCACCGGCCGACTAGTTTGCCAGAACGCGACCGCTTCGGCGAGTGATTCGCGAGCGGCGTAGCCGCAGCGGATCGATCAGGCCGCGATCCACTACCTCGCGCCGCTCGGACCAGCGGTGACCCAGCCTCGAGTCGAGCTGGATCAACTCGTCCATCCGATCGAGCAACCGGCCGACAACCTCGATCGTCGCCCTGGCATCCTTGGGTCCGAATCGTGCCGCAGATCGACCCGACCAGCGCTGCTTGAGCAGTTCGAGCATCGCATTGCAGTGATCCCAATCCCCGGCCGACTCAACCCGCTCCGGTTTCACCCGCAACAGGCTCTCGATCGCCTCGTACACATCATCGACGCCGTTGGCGGCTCGAGCCCTGAAGTAGACTGAGTGGAGCCGGTGCCGCAACTCCCGACGAAGGTCCTCTCCCGATCGCCTCGACCACAAAGAAGCCGCCTCGCGGTGTATGAACTCGCTCAGCAAGGGATCAAACGGCTTGGCGAAGGCGACAACCCCCTCGATCTGGGCGGCGGAAGGGTCTTCGAGCCCCTCGACTCGCGCCAGCACCTTCAGGAACTGCTGCCGTCGCCGATCAATCGGGTGACGCAACCGCTTGATCCGCTGTCCAGAATTCCGTTCGAAGACAAAACGGGGCCGGCTGGTGATCTGCTTGTCAACCGCCTTCCGATAGGCCCGAATCCCCTCGGCTCCACGGCCCAACAGCTTCTGTCCCTTCACCAAATCGGCCAGCCGCTCACGAACCTCCGCCACCCACTCGTCTTCAATCTCGGCAAAGCTCAACAACGGTCGAGCCGGGCTCAGCGGCGGCTTCTCGAACGTCTCCAGCAACGACCCGCCGGACAATGCCGCGGAGGGGAGCCGTGCGGCCAGCCAGCCGCTGCCAACGTGGTTCAGCGGAAGTGTGTCGCGATCGAAACAGGGCTGCTGGACCGGCAACTGCA
>CAUZEQ010000307.1:0-5817 GCA_963578885.1 Planctomycetota bacterium | reverse complement strand
AGCCCAGCGAATCCATCTCTTCGAAGGACACGTCACCGGCCACCTGGCGAATGGTATCCAGAAAGGGCTGGCCGGGAATCGGAGCGGCATCGGTTTCGGTCAGCACCCGATGAGCTCCCCCACGCTTGGCAGTCGACTCGCGACGCGTCTGCATGATCGCCTTGCGGATCGTGATCACCGCCATCAGTTTCCAGAGGCTGTCTCGGCCGGCCAGGTCGGAAAACTCGCCCCGGTTGACCCGCTTCCAGAAGGTCGCAAACGCCGAGATCACCGCATCCTCCTCGTCGGCCACCCGCCGAGGATTCTCGCCCAGGGTCTTGCGGGCGAGGTTGGCCAGTTGAGGGAAATAGCGTCCCCAAAGCGCCGAGACCGCATCGGTGTCCCCGTCGCGCATCTCGCCGATCAACTGGGTCACGGACCCGTCGTTGTGAGATCGGTGCTCCATGCCATTCGCCTCCTGCATGTCAGAACGGAACTCCTCACGCTGAGATCTCACGAAATCGGCCTTTTCTTGTTTTTCTCTGTCGGGTTTTCGGCACCGCTGGGCACTTAAGAGGTAGAGGACCTCCGGGTTCTTGCATCACCGGCCCGGGTGATGCGGGTTCCGCCAACCCCTGGAGCGATGGTCCGCCCGATCCTTCAACTCAACTGAGCCGGGAACGCGGCAGCGATCATCCAGGGGTCTGGCGGACCCACTCATACAACTCATTACGCCATTGTGAACACTGTGCCGGCGACCCGCCATCTACTGGCGGGTTGCAGATCGAGACCCTCCTGATACGGTCGGCACCCGCCCCAGTCGCGTGGGCTGGTGGCGGGGCCGGCTGTGTCTTCTCTCTTCATCCGGCTCCCGCTTGCGGTCTGCCGGGGGGATCGGCAGCGTGGCGGTGGTGCGAGGCTGAGTTGACACGGGCGGCCGCTGCGGGTCCGTTGGTGGGATGCCGTGGTTTCGACTTCTGCTGATTGGTGCCTACCTGCTGCTGCTGGTGTACCACGGCCGCGAGGGATCTCGGAAGACGCATTCGCTGTCCGATTACCTCGTCGCCGGCCGCAGCCTCGGTGGCGTCGCCATCGCCTTCTCGTTCTACGCCACCTTCGTCAGCACCAACAGCTTTATCGGGCAGGCGGGTGAGAGCTGGGAAGCGGGGCTGGCCTGGTGGCTGAAGGTCGGCATCTACGGCCCGCTGTGCTGGCTCAGCTGGCTCGTCGTCGCGCCCCGCTTCTACCGGCGGTCTCGTGAGTACCAGTCGCTGACGGTGGCCGACTTCCTGGGGAGCCGGTACCGCTCGGTTGCCGTCCGCCGGATCACCGCCATCGTGATCCTGCTCGCCTCGGGGCTGTACCTGGTCGCCATCTACAAGGGATCGGCCATCGCGCTCTCGAAGTTCCTCCCGCTGAGCTACTCGACCTCCGCGATGGCCGTCTTCGTGGTGGTCACCGCCTACACGCTGCTGGGCGGCTTTCGATCGGTCGTGCTGACCGACAGCATCCAGGGCCTGCTGATGAGCGTCGGCGCGGTGCTGATCTTCTATGCCGTGCTCAACGCCGGCGGCGGACTGGGGCCGATGGTCGAGAAGCTCGAACAGATTGACCCTCGCCTGGTCTCGTGGGACGGTCCCACACCGCTGTTGGTCATCCTCGGCATCGGCTTGGCCGGGGGCCTGAAACTGCTGGTGGACCCACGGCAGATCTCGCGGATCTACGGGCTGAAGGACGAGCGGGCACTGCGGACCGCTCGGGTGCTCGCCCCGATCCTGATCACGCTGACCTACGTCTGCCTGCTCCCGATCGGAGCCCTCGCCCGCACGATCGTGCCTCCCGATGTGGCCGCCACGATCACCGCCGACACCGACCAGCTGACCCCCTACCTGCTGGGCGAGGCCGAGATCCTGGGTCCGGCCGCCAGCAGCGTGTTCCTGCTGGTGCTGCTGTCCGCCGCCATGTCGTCGCTCGATTCGGTCCTGCTGGTTTCCGCCAGCGCCATCACGCGCGACCTGCAATTGCTCTCCGACGACGACCCCCGCGCCATCGGTCGAACGCGGGCCTGGGTCGTCGTCGTGTCGCTGGCCGCCATGCTCGTGGCTCTCAACCCCTTCGCCGACATCGTCGAAATCACCGCCTTCTCCGGATCGCTCTACGCCGCCTGCTTCCTCTCCACGATGGTCCTGGGACTCTACTGGAACCGACCCACCGCCACCGCGGCGATCGCCGCGATGACCTCGGGTGGACTCGTCGTCGTCGCCTGGTGGCTCGCCAAGCGGGCCGGCTGGACCGATCTCCACGAGGTCTACGTCGGGCTGTTCGTCTCCACCTCCGTCTATGTCGCCACCACGCTCGCCTGCGGCTCGAAATCCCCGCCCCGAACCGACAGACTGAGCCCATGACACGACAGCTGACCATCGGCGCCGCCCAGTCGGGACCCATTCCCCGCAGCCAGAGCCGCGCCGATGCACTCGAACGACTGATCGTGATGCTCGGCGACGGGCACCGTCGAGGCTGCGAGCTGGTGGTCTTCACCGAGTGCGCCCTGACCGCCTTCTTTCCTCACTGGCTGATCGAGGATCCTGCCGAACTGGACAAGTGGTTCGAGACCGAAATGCCCGGACCCGACACCCAACCGCTCTTCGATGAAGCCAAGCGACTCGGAGTGGGATTCCACCTGGGTTTTGCGGAGCTGGCCGAGGTCGACGGGCAGACCCGGCACTTCAACAGCTCGATCCTGGTCGGCCCCGACGGAGTCGAAATCGGCCGATTCCGCAAGATCCACCTGCCCGGCTACAGCGAACCCCGACCCGATCACCCGTTCCAGAACCTCGAGAAACGGTACTTCGATGTCGGCGACATGGGCTTCAACACCTGGCAGGCCTTCGGCGGCATCGTGGGCCTTTGTATCTGCAATGACCGCCGCTGGCCCGAGACCTACCGGGTGCTGGGCCTCGGCGGGGCCGAGTTGATCCTGCTGGGCTACAACACGCCGTGTCACAACCCGGACTACCCCGAGATGAACGCGCTGGTCCCCTTCCACAACCGGCTCTCGATGCAGGCCGGGGCCTACCAGAACGGAGCCTGGGTGGTGGGAGTGGCGAAGGCGGGTGAGGAGGAAGGCGTGATGCAGCTGGGTCAGACGATGATCATCGCACCCTCGGGGGAAATCGTCGCACAGGCCACCACGCTCGAAGACGAACTGGTCGTCTGCACCTGCGACCTCGACGCGACCCTGCCCTACAAGCAGGGGATCTTCAACTTCGCGAAGAACCGCCGCATCGAGCACTACGGGCCGATCACGAGCCAGACCGCAGCCGAGCCACCTGGCTGAGTTGGAAACGGTCGAGCAACCCGTCCAACTCGTCGGCCACCTGGTGGCTGAGCGGGATGCCCTGCTTGAGCCGGATCTCACGACAGGCCAGTTCCTTATCACCGGCCACCATCACCGGCTGCGAGGCATCGATCGGCTCGGTCGCTCGTACCTGCTCGACCAGGCGGTCGACCCGCGCGCAGAAATCCTCCAGCGGCAGGAACCGCTCGACATCGATCGCCGCGTAGAACCCGTTGCTGATCAACGGGTCCTTTCCGTAGTCGACCAGCGTCGGCACATCCTGGCCGAACAGCCCGCCGGAGAGCACTCCCGTGAGGATCTCGATCATCGTCGCCAGGCCGAAGCCCTTGTAGCCGCCGGCCCACTGGTAGAACCCGTTGTCGATCACTTCCGCGGGGTCGGTACACGGCTGGCCGTCTCGATCCAGACCCCAGTCAGCCGGGATCGGCTGGCCCAGTTTCTGGGCCAAGCGGATCTTGCCTGCCGCGACCGTTGTGGTGGCCATGTCCAGTACGATCGGGTGCGGTCCACCCGAGGGGGCGGCAATGCTGATCGGGTTGGTCGCCGCCACCGGATCCAGACCACCGAACGCCGGCGTCATACAGGGACCGTTGTTCATCGCGATCCCGATCAGACCCTGCCGGGCAGCCCGCATCGTGTACCAGCCCACCAGGCCGGTGTGCGAGACGTTACGCAGCGAAACGCAGGCGATGCCCGATTCGGCCGAGAGACTGATCGCGCGATCCATCGCCTGCTTGGCGGCAATGATGCCGATGCCACTATCGCCGTCCAGCAGGACGGTTGAACCCGACTCCCGTTCGACGGTTACCGCCGGCCGCGGATTCACATGACCGGCGTCGATCATCTCCAGGTACCCATGCAGCCGGGTCATTCCATGCGAATCGACACCTCGCAAATCCGCTTCGACCAGGACCTCGGCCACCGCTGCCGCGTCCGAGGACCGGAAACCCACGGCCTCGAGTACCACCTCGGTCAACGTTCTCAAACGCACACTGTCGACGAGCACCGGAGCGTCGTGCCGATCCATCTCGTTCATTCCGCCGTTCATTCCGACGGTCTCAGTGCATCGTCGAAATCATCGCCTGGCGGATCGATCGGAGCCTCGGCCTCCTGTCTCGCCCTGGCTTCATCGACCTCATCCGTACTGACCCTCAGCAACAGCAGCAAGGCCGGCAGAGTGATCAGTCCGGCCAGTCCGATCGTCAGCTGGTACGACATCAGTTCCGCTTCGGTCCCCGTCAGGCCACTCGACTCGGCGTACTCGGTCGTGATCCGTCGTACCGGTCCGGCTATCCCGTTGCCGACCACGTGTGAGACGTTGCTGAGAGTCATGTAGACGGTGAAGACGGTGGCAGCCGCCGTCGACCAGCTGATCCGCATCGCCATCGACAGGAATCCGACCGACCCGATCGCTGCCAGGGTCTCAAACGCCAGCAGGTAGGTGAGCGAGAACCAGTACTGGTCCCAGAGCTGAGGGCACAGCGAGAAGACGATGGCCGCGACCGCGAAGCCTCCGTAGCCAACGATCAGGATCAGCCGGCGTCCGAACCGGTCGGCGAGCATGCCGCCCGCAAGGGTTCCGAGGACGAGGAGTGGGAGCGTGTAGAGCCCGCTGGCGGTGGTGAAGTCCAGGTCGCTCCATCCCAATTGCTTGATGTACAAAGTGTTGACGACGACTTCGTTGATTCCGGTGCCCAGCAACTTGACCAGGGTGAAGACGATGTAGACAGCCAGGGTCGGCAGGCTGATCGCCTTGATCGTCAAGGCGATCGTCGTCAGCGGATTGCGGGCGTTGCTGGTGTTTTCGCCCTGTGCGGATCCCGCCGACCAGGGCAGTCGCCGCTCACCGGGTCGCTCCAGGAACAGCAGCGGGACGAGCACGATCACCGCCAGCAACCCCACCTGCACCCAGACACACGCCTCGATCCCACCCCAGTTGATCACGTACGAGAGTGCCCAGGCCCCGCCGGCCTTGCCCACCAGCTTGCTGCCCCACATCATCCCGTTCATCTGGCCCTGCTCATCGGGCGGCAGCAGATCCACCGCCATCGCGTCGGTGCACACATCCTGCAGCGACGCAAAACAGTTGTGCAGGAAGTACATGAACAGCAACGCGGTGAGCTGTTCCGAGAGATCACTCAGCCCGATCATCCCCAGCAGGGTCACGGCCATCATCAACTCGGCCCCGATGATCCACGACCGCCGTCGACCCATGCTGCGGATCGTGAAGCTGTCCATGATCGGGGCCCAGATCAGCTTGAACGACCAGGGGATCAGAATGATCGCCTTCAGTCGGCCGATCTCGTCGTCGCCGTAGTGATCGCCGTGCTTGTCCAGCAGGTACGACGGCAGCGTCAGCAGCATGAAGCCCCAGGGGATCCCCTGCGCAAAGTAGAGCGCGCAGAAAGTGATCATGCGGTGCGTGCGGTTGTTGGAAAGGGCCACCGGCGAATGCTCCAGTTTGGCAGGACCGACACGGC
>CAUZEQ010000306.1:0-5826 GCA_963578885.1 Planctomycetota bacterium | reverse complement strand
TCTACGACGTCAAGCTGGCCGCCTTCAATACGGTCGCCGATGCCTTGGCCCAGGCCGAGGGAGAATTGGGGCTGCTGAAGAAGGACCTCGACCAGAAAACCGTCAACGCGGCCGGAGCCGACAAGGCGTACAAGGCGGCCCTGGCCGACGTCACCAAGTCGACCAAGGGCGTGGTAGATGCCCAGAAGGCCCACAGCGATGCCAACAACACCGTGGCCGCGTTGAACAAGGCGATCCCGCTGCTCAAGGAGTCCTTCGAAAAGGTCACCGCCGCAGCCAAGGCCAGCGGTGACAAGGAACTGGCCACGATCGCCGGTGAGCTCAAGGGCGTCCACGACAAGAAGATCAAGGCGCTGGTTGACGGCAAGAAACTCGTCGTGACCCGCAAGACCGCAGCCGACAAGGCCCAGGCCGTGCTCGTGGCGATGCAGAAGGCCGCAGCGGCCAAGCAGGCTCTGCTGACGGCAGCCAACAAGCGTGTGGCCGACCAGGTGGTGGCGATGAAGCCGCCGCAGGCCGCGGTGGGCGAAGCCAAGAAGGTCAACGACGCCGCCCAGGCTCAGCTGGATGGGGTCCAGAAACAGGTCGATGTCTTCAAGGCCAAGACCGCCAAGCCGGCTGCTAAGACGGCTGCCAAGACGGCAAAGACGGGCTAGGCGGAACGCCTGAGATGCCGACTCGGATACTCAGCATCTCCGGCCTCCGCGGCATCGTCGGCGATGGGCTCGAACCCGACTACCTCTCGAGGTTCGCTCGAGCGCTGGGCCACCTGGCTGATGGCGGCACGGTTGTCATCTCGCGTGATGGTCGCGCCAGCGGACTGATGGTCCGCGAGGCGGTCCTGGCGGGCCTGGCGGCCGAGGGCTGCCACATACTCGACGCCGGGATCGCTTCGACACCGACCTGCGGCCTGCTGGTTCGCCGTCTCGGCGCCGCCGCCGGCCTGCAGATCACCGCCAGCCACAACCCGGCCGAGTGGAACGGGCTGAAACCTCTCGATGCCGCCGGCCGCGTCTTCAACGCCCAACTCGGAGCACGGCTGGTCGCTGAGATCGACTCGCGGGAAAACGAACCGGCCGCGGTGAGGGGTGGAGTCGCCGAGCCGATCGAGGACCCCGCGGCGGCTCACCGGGATGCCGTGTTGGGGATTGTCGACACCGAGTCGATAAGGCGTCGTCCTCTGAAAGTGGTGCTCGACTGCAACCATGGATCCGGAGCGGTGCTTGGCCCGGAATTGCTGGAGTCGCTCGGCTGCGACGTGACCGTGCTGGGCGGGGCACCCGATGGTCGGTTTGCTCACACGCCCGAGCCTCTCCAGCAGCACCTCGGAGGACTCTGCCAGGCGGTGCTCGAACACGGGGCCGATGTGGGGTTTGCCCAGGACCCCGACGCCGACCGCCTGGCGATCGTCGACGAGACGGGTCGCTATATCGGCGAGGAATTGACCATGGCCTTGGCGACCGATCGGGTGCTGGCCGGTTCGCCGGGCCCGGTGGTGGTCAACGGGTCGAGCAGTCGCGTGACGGCCGACATTGTCGAGCGGTACCCGGGCAGTTCGTTTCACCGGTCTCACGTCGGCGAGGCCAACGTGGTGGCGAAGATGGACGAGGTGGCCGCGGTGCTGGGTGGTGAGGGGAATGGCGGTGTGATTGATCCGCGGGTGGGAGGTATCCGCGACAGCTTCGTGGGCATGGCGCTGGTGCTCGAAGGATTGGCCAGCGACGGCCGGGCTCTATCTGAGTGGGTCGCCGGGTTCCCGGTCTACGAGATCGTCAAGCAGAAGCTGCCCTGCCCTGCCGAGCGGGTGGCGGCGGCGGTCGAGGTGTTGCGGTCGGCCTTTGATGACGCGACGGTAACCGAGGGGGATGGCCTGAGACTCGATTGGGACGACCGCTGGGTGCAGGTGCGGGGCAGCAACACCGAGCCGATCGTGCGGGTGATCTCCGAAGCGCCCGATGCGGAGGTGGCTCGGGAGCTGTGCGAGGCGGTGCTCGAGCGGGTCCGCGAAGTCGTCTGAGGCGGGCTGGGTGTCTGTGTGCAAGGGGTGGTGCGTTGGGGGCATCGCTTGGATCCCGGGATCCCTACGCGACCGCCCCCCCAACACACCTCCCATCCCCCCTCACCCCATAGCCCCCGCCGCAGGCGGGGCCGACCTGACTGAACACTACAGTGTCTTGAGGAACTCGAGGACGGCTCGCTTCTGCGGCTCGGTCAGCTTGTCCGGGAACAGGTGCCCCGCGGCGCTCTTGCCTCGTTTCGTCGTGTCGAAATACCCGCGTCGGTCGCGGGCTGTCTTCACCGATTCGGGGACCGCGAGGTGTGTGTCGATGGTGATGCCGACGCGTTTGTGGTCGAACGTGTCGTCGCGACGTGTCCAGACGACGGGCCGCTGACTGGGATGCAGCAGGTGCCAGAGTGTTGGGACCGAGCCGTTGTGCAGATAGGGGGCGGTGGCCCAGATGCCGTCCAGAGGCGGAGCGAGGTAGCCCTTGGGTTCGAGCACGACAGGGTCCTTGCCGTACCGGCTTAGCCAGCCCCGTTGCATCCAGCTGCGGTGCTCGGTCGTCAGCGCCCTCAGTCGCGTGGGATCGGTCCCGATGGTCTTCAGCGGCACGACGCGAGACGGGTACTTGCGCCCCTTGCCATAAGTGCCGTGGCACGAGCCGCAGTTGCGTCGAAAGATCTCTCGGCCTGTTTTGGCCAGTGCCTGATCGATCGTGCCGGAATACTCAGGCGGCCTCAGCGATTCGATCCAGGCCAGGATGTCCCTGAAGGCCGGTTCCCAGGAGGTGAGCGTAGCGGGCCCGTGGTTGGGCAGCAGGATGAACTGCATCAGCACACGGTGGTTCTTGGGTGCAAACCCGTCGCAGTACAGCGACGACTTGAGCCGAACATTCCACAGCGGCGGTGCGTCCATGTCGTGATGCATCAGTTTCGGAGGTCTGCGATTGAGGTGGACCACCATGTCCTTGTCGCGGTAGTTGCCCAGCACGATGCCGAACACGACCGAGTTGGTGGTGCCGCGGGATGAGGAGAGTGGCACGGCGGTGGAGACGAGGTCGAGGTGTGACAGGGGCTTGAGCATCCTGAGCTTGGTACGGCGGACATCTTCGACGAGCGTTTGCAGGTCGAGATGAGTGTTGGGCAGTCCGAGGATCACTCGCCCATCGACCCGTCCGGCGTGACAGGTCAGGCAGTTCATCGCCCACCCCCTCCCGGCGACGGCGACGTGGCCCAGGGCGGGAACCGACGTCGGATCCTTGACGTCGGGGTCGGGCATCAGGCCATAGCGATCCAGTGTCATCGTGCGTCGCGCTCTCAGGTCGGCCTCGGCGGCCTGTTTGCGGAGCGGTTCGTTCCAGTTGGTCCAGAGCTGGTCGAAGACGGCCTGGTCGAAGTCGGCCGGCAGGAACGCGCGGGTCCGCAGCCAGCGGTAGCCTCGAGCCGCCTGGTCTTCCCTTGAGTCCTCAGCCGGAACGCTCGACACGAGCGAGAAGATCAGCAGGCAGGCGATGGTGAGTGAATCTCGGGACATGGGTCACTTCAGAGCATCGGCCAATGCGTCGGCATCGTAAACACAGCCACCCCAGGTACCGCCGCTGAGTTGTTGCAGTAACGCCCAAAGCCGAGTTTCTGCTGGGAGTTCGGGGTCGGCGGCCAGGTCTGGCCGTGGTGAGCGTGCTGCCAGTCGGCGTTCGCCTTCGTCCGCATCGAACCGCTCGTCGGCTTCACCGACCAGGTCGATGCGGCCTTCGAGCTCGATGGTGTCGACGCTGATGCTCAGTGTGTCACCGTCGATCAACTTACCGATCGGGCCTCCGGCGAGCGCTTCGGGGCCGACGTGCCCGATGCAGGCTCCGGTTGAGACTCCCGAGAAGCGGGCGTCGGTGATCACGGCCACCTGTTTGCCGAACTCGAGGTATCTCAGGGCCGCGGTGATCTGGTAGATCTCCTCCATCCCCGCACCCAGCGGCCCGCGGCAGATCAGCACGACGATGTCACCGGCGACGATCGGCCGATCGGTCTGGCCCTTGATCGCGGCGATCGCATCGCGTTCGGAGGTAAACACCCGAGCCGGACCGCTCATGCGGTAGACCCCATCGTCGCCCACCACTTCGGGGTCGATGGCGGTGCTCTTGATCACCGAGCCCTCGGGTGCGAGGTTTCCGACGGGGAAGGTGACGGTGCTGGTCAGTCCGCGGCTGCGGGCGGTGTCGGAGTCGAGGATCACGTCGTCGGGGTCGATGCCGTCGCGCGACTTCAACAGTTCGCGGAGCCGGGTTCGACGCTGTGATGTTTCCCACCAGTCGAGTGATTCGCCGAGCGTGTGGCCGGTGACGGTCAGGGCGTCTGTGTTGAGCAGTCCGAGGGTCCTGAGTTGCAGCATCAGCTCGGGCACTCCTCCGGCCAGGAAGAACTGGATGGTGGGGTGTCCGACCGGGCCGTTGGGCAGCACGTCGACCAGCCGGGGCACCTGTCGGTTGACCCGGTTCCAGTCTTTGACGGTGGGCCGTGTGAGGCCTGCGGCAAAGGCGATGGCCGGCAGGTGCAGCAGCAGGTTGGTCGATCCGCCGCAGGCGGCGTGCAGCACCAGGGCGTTGTCGATGGCGGCAGGGGTGACGATGTCGGAGACGCTGATTCGGGCGTCGGCCAGTTCGATCAGGGCACGGGCGCTGCGGACGGCGGTGTCGAGCCAGATGGGCTGTCCCGAGGGGGCCAGTGCTGCGTGAGGCAGGCTCAGGCCCAGGGCCTCGGCAATCACCTGCGAGGTGCCGGCGGTGCCCAGGAACTGGCAACCGCCACCCGGCGAGGCACAGGCCCGGCAGCCGACGTCGGCTGCGTAATCGAGGGTAATTTCATCATGGGCGAACCGGGCCCCGATCGACTGCACCTTGCCGGCATCCTCGCCGTCCTCCACGGCCAGAGTGACACCTCCGGGGACGATGATCGTGGGCAGTTTGTGGTGCGAGGCCAGGGCGATCATCATCGCCGGCAGGCCCTTGTCGCAGGTGGCCACGCCGAGCACGCCGCGACGGGTGGGCAGTGAGCGGATCAGGCGGTTGAGCACCACCGCGGCGTCGTTGCGGTAGGCCAGGCTGTCCATCATGGCCGTGGTGCCCTGCGAGCGGCCGTCGCAGGGGTCGCTGACAAACGCCGCGAACGGGATCGACTCGAGGCGGTCGAACTCCCTCGCGGCCGCCTGCATCAACAGGCCGACTTCCCAGTGACCGGTGTGGTAGCCCAGCGCGATCGGCTGACCGTCGTCGGCTCGAATCCCCCCTTGCGTGCTCAGTAGCAGGTACTGAGGCCGGGTCAGCTGGTCGGGGGTCCAGCCCATCCCGGCGTTCTGGGTCATGCCGAAAATGTCTCCGCTGGGCCGGTCCCGCAGCATCTCCTCGGTCAACGGTAGAGACCCGGTCGGGCCCGGTGCGGAGGTGCGAATCGTGAACAGGTCGTCCTGGTCGGTCTCGAGCAACTCCGAGAGTGAACTGGCCATCAGCAGGAGCTCCCGTTGAACGTGGCAAACGGAAAGAGCCTCGCGATGGCTTCCTCATCCAGCGGGGCTCCGTATTCACAGCCCTCAAACGCCTCGATCCACTGCATCGCTCCACCTCGCTCTGCCCCGTACTGTCTCTCCAGCAGGTCCCGATGCCGGTCGGCTCGCCCGCCGATCCACTGCTCGTACTTCTCACGAGCGTAGCGATGTCTGCCCGCTTCGTCCTCGGGCACAGTGTCCTCGGGCCACATGTTGTGAGGCAGCCACTCGAAGAACTGGCTGATGTGGCAGCAGAGCATTTCGACGACCCGGTCGATCACCGGTTCCAC
>CAUZEQ010000305.1:0-5846 GCA_963578885.1 Planctomycetota bacterium | reverse complement strand
AAGAGGACGAGGGAGTCGAGGATGACGAGGATGACGAGGATGCTGCGGAGCCCGTGACCGATTCGGCTCGCATGTTTGCGATGGGGTTGGCCGACGGGAAGCCGGAACCTGGGTCCCGGGGCGCGATGCCTGAGTGGTTTTACAAAGGGAACGGTTCGACTCTGCGCGGACCCGGTGGAGTGGTCGACCTGCCCGCCTTCGGGCTGGACGGTGGTGAGGAGCCTGAGATTGCCGGGTGCTACGTGGTGGACCCGCAGGGTGTGCCCAGACGGTTGGGGTTTGCGCTGGGAATCGAGTGGTCGGATCACGAGACCGAGAAGATCAACTACCTGTACCTGGCTCCGTCGAAGCTGAGGACCTGTGCGGTGGGTCCCGAGTTGATCACCGACCTGGACTTTTCTGATGTCGATCTCGAGTGTCGTGTCGAGCGGGACGGTGAGACGATTTATGAGAGTGGGGCGTTGAAGAGCGGCGAGCAGTCGATGTGCCATTCGCTGGCCAACTGCGAGGATCACCACTTCAAGTACCCTCAGCACAGGGTCCCCGGCGACGTGCATGTACACTTTTTCGGGACGAGCAAGTTGAGTTTCAGCACTCGGGAGTGGAAGTACCGTGCGGGGGACGTGGTGACGGTGTCGGCTGAGGGTGTGAGTGCGGCGTTGGTGGTGACGGTTGCAGATGCGGCGTCGGAGGCGGCGGGGCCGGTGCGGGTTGAGAGGGCTTAGTTGGGCGGGACGGGGCTGGGTGGGGAGGGGACAGGCACCTTCGGAGCCAGTCCCTGGCCTGGGGTGAGTTAAAAGGAACAGGGGCCGAACCTTGAGGCTCGGCCCCTGCCCTGCTGCTGCTACCGGCAGTCGGTCACTTCTTGACCGGTGCCGGCGGCGGGGTGAGAGGTCTCTTGGCGGGGACCACCAGGATCTGGACTGGATTCGAGACCGCTCCGTCACCGCGGATGATGACGATTTCGGCTTTTGTCTCGGATGCCAGCGGCAGAGCGGGCAACTTGATGTGCACGCCCAGGTCGTACCAGCCGTAGATCTCCGCCTGCAGTTCCAGGCCATTGATCTGGACGATGACCTCGCCCGGTTCCGGCCCGAAGCCTTCGCCGGCGATGTCGATCATGGTGCCGGGTTGGGCGGAGGAGACGTTGGTGGAGAAGCTGGCGGGGTCGACCGGCAGCACGTCGCCGCGGGCCAGCACCGCCCCGTTGTTCTCTTCGAAGGCCTCGTCCACATCCTGGTGCGAATCGACCAGCACGTGCAGGAAGCGGAACGGCACGGCACGGTTCTCGGCGTCCCGGGCCAGCGTGCTGGCTGCAAACGGCAGTCGGATGTCGACCGTCTGGATGGCTCCAGCCTCGATCTTGTCAATCTCGACTCCCGCCTGCGGAACGTCACTGCCAGGCTCTCGATCGTTTGAGGCGAGCAACATCACGTTGAAGTCCTTGCGGATCTTCCGGGTGCTGTTGTTGCGGAACCAGACACGGAAGCGAGGTCCGAGTTTCTGCTCGGAGTGCCCTGCGTCGACAAAGCGGACGGCCAGCAGTTGCAGGTCGCGATCCTCGACCTCGACCCGAGGCACGTCGACCCAGGTGCCGCTGACGACGACCGGCAGACCGATCCAGACCGGGTAGTTCCAGTGCACCCAGGGTCCGCAGTGGTCGTAGATGACCGGCCGGCAGAAGATCGGCCGCGGGTCGTAGCGCGGGTGGCAGTGATCCCACCAGCTCCACGAGACCCAGGGGCTCCAGTGAGGCATCCAGGAGTGCGACGGGTAGTACGAGGGTCCCCCGTACCAGCTGCCGAAGTGCAGGTCGATGAAACTGCTGTGCACGTGGCCGTGATGGATCCTCGAGTGCCAGCCACCGTGGTGGCTGAGTGAACGGGCCAGGTGCAGACGGCGGGCGACGTCACCGTTTCGAGACATCTCGAACTGACGCTTGAAGTCGAGTTTGCGGCCGATGCGTGTTTCGGACAGTCTCCGCAGATTGCCGGACTTCAGACGGTCGGCGAACGTGTTGCGACCGGCGGCGGTGCCGACCTTGCCCTTGGGGGCCCGGAGCTTGCCGTTCTTTTCGACCTTCGACACGGGTGTCGGTCGCTTGGCGGAAGTCTTGCTCGAGGGCCGCAGGCCGGGAGCGGCCGAGGGGCTCTTCGAGCGGAACGGAGTGCGGGAACTCGCGGTGCGAGATCGAATCCGCGAGAAGATGTTTCCGCGGCTCCTGGGCTTCAACGGTGTGGTCCCCGCCTTGCCACGCGGCACCGACTTGGACCCTGCGCTCGGCCGAACGTTCGGCTTGCTGCTGCGAGTCAGCGGACGAGTCGAGAGCTTCGGAGCCTTGGGTCTGATGGGACGAGTGTTGCGGATGCCGCGTTTTGAGTTCGAAGACGGCAGGCGGATGCCCGAAGAGCTGCGGGGATTGGGGGCCGACGGGCGGCTGACTCGGCCCGAGGCACCTCGGGAGGAAACTCGCCTCGCGGGAGACTTCGAAGTGCGTGCGGTTGCCGAGGGACGACCGGTGAAACGGGGCGAAGTGGACGAAGGTTTAGAGCGGGTGGGGGCTCGCGAAGTGCCACTGCGACTCGAACGACTCGGAGCCCGAGTCGCGGGTCGGGAGGTGCTGCGTGCGGAGGAACCGCGGGCCGAAGAACTGGATGACGAGGAACGGCCTCGGACTCGGGACGTGGCACTCGAACGGCTCGAAGGACGCGGTGCACGGGAGGCTGCCGGTGCCTTGGACGAGCGGCTTGGCGTGGCACGGCGACTCGAAGAACTCGACGGTTTGTCCTTCGCCTCGGATAGGGTTGTGCCCAACAGCAGGGCCAGGCAGGCCAGGTACGCCACGAAGCCTGTGGGCGTCAGTGGCCGGAAGTACGCTCGACTCGGGTTCTCGGACTTGCAATGTGACATGATCGCGTCCTTTCGCTTTTGATGGCCCTACTGCAGTGCTTTCCGAGAGCCATGAGTGCGCATGCCGTGCCGATTCATCGCCTTGCATCATATCGGCATAGAGCACAGAACGTAAAGCGGGTTATACAACTAAGTTACGAGAGACGGTCTTCGGTTCGCAGGTTGTGGCGGCCCGTCGGGTTGTCCGTTTATGTGTCATCGTAATGATTCGGCTGCGGAGGATGTGTTATCAGTACGATCGGTGAGGACAAGTGGTAGGGGACGTGATTGGGAACTCGTCTAGGCAGGGAATTGGTCGATTGGTAGTGTCCGCCGGAATTGGTGTCACAGCGGGTACGATTGAGCCACGGGGTCGAGGTCATGTTCAGGCAGTGGTGGGTGCTTCGTTTCTGTTGTTTGGGTCTTCTGTCGGCGTCGCTCCTGTCGCTCTCGGGTTGTTTCACCGAGTCGTCGGAGCAGGTGGTATTCGACGAAGAGGACGTGATGTTGGGGGGCGAGCTGACTTCGGTTGGCGAACCAGCTGCGTCGATTGGGGGCCCGTCATCGGGGCCCTCTGCGATCCTCAGCGGCCTGTCCGAGCCGGCGGTGCATGCTCTGGTCAAGCGAGTCGCCCAGACGCTGACGCAATCGTCTCCGGACGGTCTCGAAACCAGCCACGCCCAGTTATCGTGTTGGTTCGAGGTCCGAGTCGAGCCGCTTGGTCGTGGCGACTCGAGCTACCGGGTGACGTATCAACGGATCAGTTATTCACATAAGTTGCCTGGTGAGAGCCTGAGTTATGACACGAATACCGTATCGGCGGTGGTGCCACCCACGCTGGCTCACCTGCAGGCTCTCGCGCGAAGCGGCTTTGCTTTCCGCACGACCGGAGGCGGCAGATCGTTGGAGTTGACGGAGGTGCCCGCGGCGGTGTTCGACGGCGACCTGAAGGGTACCGCGGCGGCTGAGTTTGTTTGGGACCAGATCGGGTTGTTGTTGCTGGGTCCGGAGATCGGTGGAGTCGCAACAGCACCGGCCGCACAGGCGCGTCGCATCGAGTCACCGGTCCCGATGACTGTCAACACGCGTTATTCGATCAAGTCGACCGGCCAGGGCACGGTCACCCTCGACATGCTCGGCAGCGTGTCGTCTCAACCGCAAGCCACCCAGGTGCAGTTGGCAGGCGGTTCGGCCTCGGTGAAGCTGGGTGGCGGTCACGCTTTCGGCGAGATGACCATCGACACTTCAAGCGGCGTGACGACTCGTGCCGACTGGAATCGTTACATCGAGATCAGCCTGTTGACCGAGGGGTCCGAACGGATCGACCAACGGAAGCATGAGGTGGTCACGATTCGGGCCGCCGGTACTACTGTCGAGCCGCCGCCGATCGCTGGAGGCCTGGTCCAGCCGGCCACCGCACCCGTGCAGCCGGCGGGCGTGGGCCGCTAGCGGCCTGTTGAAAAACACAAGTCTGGGGATGGGATGGGGTCAGACGCCGCCCACAGAAAGTCTCGCTCCACCCAGAACGGCACGCAGGCGGGGCTTGACCCCTTTTCAACCGGCACTCGTTGCAACTCGAAGAAGGGGTCAGGCCCCGCCTGCGAAACGCGACAGGTGGAGCAAACCCCGTTGTGGGTCCGCCGCAGGCGGATCAGACCCGAGGGTCCGAGTTCTTCAACCCGCCGCAGGCGGGCTAGCGGCCACGTGCTTCGAGGTGTCCACAGACCTCGGGGTTGACCACGTGTTCGGGGAGTCGTCCGGCGAGCACGTCGGCGACTTGGCGGGCTGTGCGTCGCCTGAGTTCTTCAACCGATTCCTGTGACAGGAACCCGGCGTGCGGTGTGGCGATGACGCGGGGGTCGGCGAAGAGCGGTTGCGAGAGGTCCGGGGGTTCGGGGTCGAAAACATCCAGCGCCAGGCCCCCCAGCCGGTCCTGTTCGAGTGCCTGCCAGGCGGCGTCGTGATCGATCAGGGCACCACGTGAGGTATTGATCAGCACGGCGTGATCGGGCATCCATCCGAGGCTAACGGGGTTGATCAGGTGTTGGTTCTCGTGGGAGAGCGGGCAGTGGAGCGAGACGACGTCGCTTGAGCGGAGGAGTTCTTCGAGGCCCAGCATCGGACAGCCGGTATCGTGGTCGTTACCCGAGGGCGAGTGGGCCACGACTTGCAGGCCCAGAGCACGTGCTCGGGGAACCACGGCCCGGGCGATGCGGCCCAGTCCGACGAGGCCCAGTTGCAGTCCGCTGAGTCGCCTGGCGGTGGGGCCCTCGGCCAGGTCGTATCGACCCTGCTTGGTCTGGACGTGGTAGAAGGCGATCTTGCAGAGTGAGGCGAGCATGAGTGCGATGGTGTGGTCGGCGACTTCGGGGATGCAGTAATCGGGCACGAACGTGACCGGGATGCCTCGCTCGGTGCAGGCGTCGACGGGGATGTTGTCGAGCCCGATGCCAAAACGGGCGACAATCCGGCACCTCGGTGAGGCCGCCACGACGGCCGGAGTGACCTGGGCCCAGCAGGCGGCGATGGCGTCGACGTCAGCGGCCAGTTCCACCAGTCGCGCTTCGTCCACGGCATCCGCCTCGATCACCTCCGCCCCGACCTCGGCCAGCACCTCCTGCTCAATCAGACAGTCCGGCCACGCTCGGTCGGTGATCAGCACTCGGAAGCCGTCGGCCATCGAGTGGACCTAGGAGTTGGCCGCGGCGAGTTCGGCCATGCGGATGGCCGGTTCGACCACCCGTTCCCAGTTCTCTCGCAGGTAGTCGTCGGGTCCGCCCTTCTGGGCGACCGCATGAGCAACCTCAACGGTCGGGATCATCTCGATTGCATCCCACGGGCAGACGAGCAATTCGTAGGGGTCGGACCGCTTGGTCGGGATGGCAACACAGACCTCGCAGCCGACGCAGCGTTCGACGTCGATTTCGCACCAGGTCTGCAGCACCGAGATCGTCGAG
>CAUZEQ010000304.1:0-5887 GCA_963578885.1 Planctomycetota bacterium | reverse complement strand
TTCTTCGAGACCAAGTTGGGAGGTGCGGGAAACTGGGAGGTCAACTTCCCGGTCCCGCAGGAACTGGACGACGAGCAGATCGCTCGAGTCGAGAAGTTGGCCGAGCGGCTTCGCAGCGAGGTGGCGGCACAGATGAAGACGATCGACGGCCGCCGACGACTGACCAAGGTCGTGCCGATCAGCGATGGACTCGAAATGGTCCCCCGCGTCCCGTTCCTCCTGAATACTCTCGAGAAGCGGCTCAGGGTACTCGATCGATCACAGCCGGAGTACGTCACCAGCCTGTACAACGCCGAGGCGGGCCGGATGCGGATCGTGTTGCGGTCGCTGGAGCGTGAGCAGGCTGGTGAGAAGCGGGAGTTGATCGAGCGGGTTGAGGCGATTGCGCGGGAGGAGTTTCCGGAGGTGGAGCCTGGTGAGCGGCCGGTCGAGGCGACGGGGTTGTATGTGCTGTTGACGTTTCTGATCGAGAGTCTGCTGCGGGACCAGGTGGTCAGCTTTGTGCTGGCGGCGATCGGGATCACGGTGATGATGGCCCTGGCCTTCCGCAGCGTGCTGGTGGGAGTGGTAGCCCTGCTGCCCAACCTGTTCCCGATCGTGATGGTGATCGGCACGATGGGCTGGATGGGACTGCCGGTGAACATTGCCACGGCGATGATTGCCAGCGTGTCGCTGGGCCTGACGGTGGATTCGAGCATCCACTACATCTCGGGTTTCCGCAGGGCGCGTGCGGCCGGAGATGACGTGGCCGCTGCGCTGGAGCGAACTCACACCGGTGTCGGCCGCGCGGTGGTGCTGGCCAACCTGGCATTGGTCGTGGGGTTCAGCGTGCTGACACTCTCGCACTTCATCCCGCTGGTCTACTTCGGGATCCTGGTCAGCGTGGCGATGCTCGGAGGGCTGGCCGGCAACCTGGTGCTGCTGCCGGTGCTGTTGGCCTGGGTCGAGCGTGACGAATGAGTGGCTAGCAGCCCGCTCATGAGAAAGAACTCGGACCCTGGGGTCTGATCCGCCTGCGGCGGACCCACAACGGGGTTTGCTCCACCTGTCGCGTTTCGCAGGCGGGGCCTGCCCCCTTCTTCGAGTTGCAACGAGTGCTGGTTGAAAAGGGGTCAGGCCCCGCCTGCGTGCCGTTCTGGGTGGAGCGGGACTTTCTGTGGGCGGCGTCTGACCCCGTCCCATCCCCAAACTTGTGTTTTTCAACCCGCCGCAGGCGGGCTAGTCGACGCTGTCCGAGTCGATGCGATCCTCGATCACGTCGACCAGAGCGTCGTGCTGTCCCAGGGGCGGTTTCAGTTCCCAGGTGACCTCGGGAAACCGCTCGGCCAAAAGGTCTCGGTGCTCGGCGAGGTGCTGCGAGGCGTGTCGGCCGGGCGAGAGGAAGAAGGGCAGCAGCAGCACCCGAGAGGCTCCACGTTCGACGCACAGCGCGCCGGCAGCGGGGATGTCCGGCTCGGCAATCTCCAGGTAGGCCGTCTCGACCAGGTCATCGGGCCGGCGTGTTGCCAGGGACTCGGCCAGCCAGTCCAGATCACGGTTGGCCGAATCGAGTCGGCTGCCGTGAGCGACGAGGAGGATGGCTGTGGTCATCGGGTGAGTCGGGTGAGTCGGGTGATTCGGTTGATTCGGTTGATTCGGTTGAGAGCGGGTCGGCTTGTTGACCGTCGGAATTGTCGCACCCTAGACTCGAATCGGCCAGTACCGGCTTCTCCTGTCCACCGCACTCTCGGCGACCTCCATGTCAGATGCTCCGATCACGATCGGTCCGTATGAGATCGAGTCCGAGCTGGGTGCCGGGGGAATGGGGACCGTCTACCGGGCGATTCACGTCGAGACATCCGAGGCAGTCGCCGTCAAGGTGCTCTTGGCGTCGATGGCCCGCGAGCCGGGGTTGGTCGAGCGGTTCCGCCGTGAGGTCGAATCGCTGCAGACGCTGACCAACCCTCACATCGTGCGTTTCCTGGACAGCGGTGAGCACGAGGGGACGTATTACTACGCGATGGAGCTGGTCGAGGGTGAGACCTTGACCCAGCGGCTGGGTCGGGTGAAGCGTCTGGGTTGGGAGGACGTGATCGAGATCTCGGTCCAGGTCTGCCGTGCGCTGAAGGCGGCTCACGACGCGGGCATCATCCACCGCGACCTGAAGCCGGGCAACCTGATGCTGACCTGCGACGACGTGGTCAAGCTGGCCGATTTCGGAGTGGCCCAGATCTTCGCCGCCGGCAAGTTGACCGCGACCGGCGGGATCGTGGGCACGGCCGAGTACATGTCGCCCGAGCAGGCCCAGGGTCGCAAGGCTCACCCCAGCAGCGATCTGTATTCGCTGGGCGCGGTGATGTACTGCATGCTGACCGGTCGCCCGCCGTTTGTGGGTCGCAGCACCGTGCAGATCATCCAGCAGCAGCGATACGGGCAATTCGACCCACCCCGGTCGATCGTCCCCGAGATTCCTCGATGGCTCGACGAAGTCGTCTGCCGGCTGATGTCCAAGCAGCCCGAGGACCGCTACCCCGACGCCTATGTTCTCGGCCTGCGGCTGACTGAGATTCCTCGCAAGCTGGCTCTGTCGCAGGGTGAACCAGCAGATCCCAAACCCGACGCCCCCGACGACACCACGAGTGTCTATCGGCTGGCTGATCTCGAGGATGATTCGGCAACCCAGGGCAGCGGTGACTTGACGATGTCGGCCACCGCCGTAACGGCCGACGCCTTGCCGCGGGCCGAGGCTGCGGTGGAGTTGGGGGGAGCGACGCTGGCCCGGGACCTGATGAAGATCGAGATCCAGCGGCAGGCCCAGCGAGGTCGCTGGAGTGGGTGGCTCAACAGCACGCCCGGGCTGATGGGGGCGCTGTTGCTGGTGGTGTCGATTGGAGCCTTGATGTGGGGGCTGGGTCGGATGAGTCCGGATCAGCGATTTGCCGAGGGTGTCAGGTTGCTGGAACTCGCGGATCCCGATTGGCAGACCGCTCGAGACCGGTACCTGGCTCCGCTGGTGGCCGAGGACCCTGCGCGGTGGCGGGACAAGGCGGCTGTGTACCTTGAGCGGATCGAGCAGTTGGAGGCCGAGTCTCGGTCACGGCCGAGCAGGCGATTGCAGGCGGGGGATGCGAGTGAGGTGACCCGGTTCCTGAGACTGGCTCGAGAATACAAGCGGCTGGGTGACCGGGCACGCGCGATTCGGATCGTGGAGTCGGTGCTCGAGTTGGTCGAGGGACAGCAGGGGTGGGAATCGGAAGCGGGGGTCGCACGAGGGCTGCTGAAGCAATGGCAGGGTGAGTTGGTGGGAGCCCCGAGCGACTCGAAGCTGGCGACCGGGGCGCTGGCACGGGCTCGCACGGCTCAAGAGGGCGGTCGGATTGAGGAAGCTCGCCGGGTGTGGCAGAGTATTGTCGAGTTGTATGCCGGGGACACGTCTGCGAGAGATGCGGTCGAGGAGGCCCGGCGGGGTTTGGCCGAGACCGAGGATGAACGCTGATGAACCACGAGCAGGGCGAGAGCGGTGAGAACGGCACGGGCGGTGAGCTGGACCTGAAGGCTCACATCCGCACGGTGCCCGATTTTCCGGTGCCCGGGGTCCGCTTCCGAGACATCACGCCGCTGTTGGCCTCACCCGAAGCGTACTCGGAAGTGATCCGCCGACTGGCCGATGCGTACCGCGAGGGGGGTGTGGACGTGGTGGCGAGTGTGGAGGCGAGGGGGTTCCTGTTCGGAGCACCGCTGGCCCTGGAGCTGGGAGCCCGGTTCGTGCCGGTCCGCAAGCCGGGCAAGTTGCCGCACGAGACCCGTTCGCACTCCTACCAGCTCGAGTACGGTGAGGACACCCTGGAGGTCCACACCGACGCGGTGAAGGCTGGTGACCGGGTACTGATGGTCGACGACCTGCTGGCCACCGGCGGGACGGTTGCCGCCTGCCGAAAGCTTCTGGTCGAGGCGGGTGCTGTGGTGTTGGGATGTGCGGTGGTGATCGAACTGCTGGGGTTGGGGGGTCGTGAAGCGTTGGCCGGGTGTGAGGTGACCACGTTGATGACCTACAGCGAAGACGAGTGACGTGGTGACGAGTGAAGACCGACTGCAGGGAGTTGTCCAGGAGTGCCAGGACATGATGGCACACGCCTGGGTGGTCCGTACGTTCGTGAAGCACAGCGAGGAGGTCGAGGATTTTCCCGAGCTGATGGGGATCGTGCGGGCGGTATTCGATACGTCGCGGGCCCTGGAGACCCGGCTGCAGGACCCCGCGGGTTACATCAAGATGCTCGGCAAGAAGATCGGCCGCATGCGCAGGGCGACCGAACAGTTTCGTCGCGATGCTCCGTTGGCCTCGACTCACACCAACTTTATCCAGGCGGTTCGATCGATCGATCTCTGCGTCAGCCGGCTCGAAGAGCTGCTCAGGGAAGCCAGCTGACGCGGGGACTGGCTCCGCCGCCCCGCCGGGGGCGTGGCTCTGGAGCCAGTCCCCAAGTCATCTTCGCGCGGTTGCGGGGGCGGAGATATACTCTTGCGGCCTGGGACTGAGAACTGCGTGTTGAGCGAGATGATCCGGTGCGGACGATCGCGGTGATGAACCAGAAGGGGGGCGTCGGCAAGACGACCACCAGCGTCAACCTGGCCGCAGGACTGGCCGCGGCGGGTCGGAGTGTCTGCCTGGTGGATCTCGATCCCCAGGCCCACGCTGCGCTGCACCTGGGCATCGAAGCTCCCGTGGGCACACCCAGCCTCTATGACGTCATGCTGGGTCGACGCACGTTGATCGAGATCCGTCGGCAGGTGGCCGAGTCGCTCTGGGTCATCCCCGGCAACGTGGACCTGGCGGGGGTCGAGAGGGAACTGGCCGCTGCGGCCGGACGTGAGACGGTGTTGCGGGACGCATTGAGAGAATTCGAGACCGGTTGCCGGTTGGACTACTGCCTGGTCGACTGCCCGCCGTCGCTGGGTGTGCTGACGATCAACGCTCTGGCGGCCGTCGGCGAGGTGTTCATCACCCTGCAGCCGCACTTCCTCGCCCTGCAGGGGCTCTCGAAACTGCTCGAAACCGCTGCCCTGGTCACCCGACGCCTGAACCGGGAGCTGAAGATCAGCGGGGTCGTGCTGTGCCTGTTCGAGACCGGGACGAGACTGGCCGCTGACATCAGTGACGATCTGGGCGACTTCTTTGAAGCCAGTGATCCTCAAGCACCCTGGGCCGGTGCGACCATCTTCGAGTCGCGGATCCGTCGCAACATCCGGCTGGCCGAAGCCGCCGGGTTCGGCCAGTCGATCTTCGACTACGACCCCGAGTGCAACGGGGCCGCCGACTACCGGGGATTGGTCCAGGAAGTGATCGCCGGCGAGTCGTCGAGTGGGCTGGTCAGGGCTGCTTGAGCCCACGCCGGGGACTGGCTCCGCAGCCCCGCCTCTGGCGGGGCGGAGGTGCCTGTCCCGGTTGCAGACACCGGCTGACCAGCGCCGGGACAGGCACCGGCGCCCCGCCAGAGGCGGGGCTCTGGAGCCAGTCCCTGGTGACCGAAACAGCCACCCGAAATCCGCTACAACCGTTCCAGGTGGAATCCTGACGGGTCCATCGGTTTCGGAAAAACCAGCAATTGGCTGCAACAACTGGTGCGGGTCTGGCATCCTAAAGTAGATTGGCAATCGGAATCCCTTGCCCGGTCTTCCTAAACCACAGAATCACTCCAGCTTTCGGTTCGATACTCGAGCTGTCGCACGCGTATCGAACCTCAGGCTGACTGCACAAGATGCACGGGGGGTAAGCAGATGCGCGTGTTCGAGACCGTCGAGACGGTTGTCGTGAGAACCAGGCGATCACTGATGGTGGCTGCGGTGGCTGTGGTGTTGCATGTCGGTCCGGTGTACGGCCAGGACGCGACCAAGAAGGCTGCTGCCCAGC
>CAUZEQ010000303.1:0-5987 GCA_963578885.1 Planctomycetota bacterium | reverse complement strand
ACGGAGTGTTGTGATGCCACAGGCGATCGCTGATCCCGAGGAACTGAAACGTTTCGCCAGCCTGCTGAGGCAGTTCAATACTGACCTGGTCGACCGCACCAACGCGATGGCCGGCCAACTGGAGTCGCTGAGCGTGACGTGGCGGGACCAGGAGAACAAGAAGTTCGTCGAGCAGTTCACCGAACAACTCAAGGGGATCAACCGCCTGGTTGAGGTCAACGACGCGTACATCCCGTTCCTGGTCCGCAAGGCGGCCCGGCTCGAGGAGTATCTGCAGCAGCGGTGAGAGGCCGGGATCTCGTTCAGTCGCGGCGTTGCGGGCCAGGTGCGGTGGGCCGGATGATCAGCAAGACGAACCGGGGAGAGAGGCTCAGATGAACGCTCCGGCCAACGTGCACTCGGTCGAAGCCGTCCGCGATTTCCGCGGCAGCCTGCAGCGGTTCGGCGAACAGGCCACCGACTGCCTCGACTCGCTCAACGCCCAGCTCCACCGGATGATCGACTGGCTCGAGCACGATCGGCCCGCCTACTGGCAGCAGCAGGTCCGCAGGGGCTACGACCGGATGGCCGAGGCGCGGCAGAGCCTGCAGCGGTGCCAGATGAAGACCGTGGGAGACCACCGGCCGTCGTGTATCGAGGAGAAACAGGCCCTGGCACGTGCCAAGGCACGGCTGGAATATTCGCAGCACAAGCTGGAGGTTGTCAGCCGCTGTCAGCGCGTGGTCGAGGAGGAGGCCAACCAGTTCCGCGGCCGCTGTGGACAACTCGACCACCTGCTGCAGCGCGACGTGCCGCGGATGACCGGTTTGCTGGACCGCATACTCATTTCGCTGGAGGAGTACGTGGCAGTTTCGGCCCCCGAACCGCCCCCGCCGGTGATCTCCGATGATGCGGCCCCGGGAGAGGGGGGGGCCGAATGAAGATCGTCGACCTGCACACCGGGGCGGCCCGGCTGTCCGATGCGCTGGAACAACTCGAAGTTGCCTGGCAACGGACCCAGCTGTCGTGGAACGACGAGTCCCGCCGCCATTTTGAAGCCGAACACCTCGCACCGATCACTCCGACCATCCGCATGACGCTCGACGCGGTCAGCCGCCTGGCCGAGGTGCTGGGGCGTGCCGAACGCGAGTGCCTGGACGAGGACCGTTAGTGTGTCCCACGAGACCCGATGACAGATTCGACTGCACCCACCGACAACGGCGATGCCGACGGATTCTCCGAACGGCTTGATCACTCGCGGCAGCGCGAGTTGGTGCAGGGACTGTTGCAGGCGGTGGCCGATCGGGTGCACGCCGAGGAGACCCTGGCCGGTGACCAGGCGGGACGGAGCGAGGCCGAGGATCGGGGCTACGGGGATGCCTGTCGGGCACTCGAGCAGAAACGCGATGAGGCCCGGGCCACGATCATCCGCCAGTACGACCTGGTCCGCGACGAGACTCTCTCGCAGATCGACGCCGAGATCTCGGCAACCCAGATCGAGTACGACGACCGGGTGGCGGAACTTCAGCAGAAGTCGGTCGGCGACCAGGAGCGGATCGAGCAGGAACGGGACGAGGCCCACTGGATGGTCCAGGCCGTGCTCGACGACACCGCCGACGACAGTCCCAAGCACAAGTTCGAGACCTACAAGGCGAGCTTGAAGGTCAGCCGCGTGCGGCGGTTGGCCGACTGGGAGGTCCTGGCCGGTCGGGTCGAAGCGGTGGCCGGCCAGTTGGCTGGCTGGCGACAGCCACAGGCCCCGTCCGCCAGCCAGGGCAGCCGTCCTCCCTCGGACACCGATGATTGCCTCGAGCATTTTGTCGAGTGCGTCGACAGGGCCAACCACGACATCGATGCGATCGGTCGTCTGTGGCTGCCCCGGTTGTTCAGCGGAATTCGTCCGCTGGTGGCGTGGGGCCTTTTGACCGCGCTGATCGCCGTGCCGCTGATCGTCCTGGACGTGCCCGCGAAGCTGAAACTGGTCCGGGATGCCAACAGCCTCGGCCCCGCAGTCGGCATGTCGGTGGGGGCCTCGCTGGTGGCCTCGATGATGCTCCTGGGACTGGTGTTGCTGGTCGCCCGAATCGGTTGCCGGCGGTTGTGGGAGAGGCTGGGAGAGCACACCGCCGATGCCCGCCGTGCTCGACAGCACTGGCTGCAGGCGTCGCAACAGGAATTCGGCCGCCGGAAGGACGAGTTCACCGACTGGTACCACGTGATCGTCGAGGAGCGCGAGAACGCGATCGGACGGATCGAGGAGATCCAGTCGGGCCGTGCCGCGGAGATCTTGAATCGGCACAAGGCGGAACTGGACGAGGTGCACCGACGGTTCCCCGAGACGATCAAGAACTTGAAGAATCGGCGGCAGCAGCAGGAGGTCGATTGTGAGACCGAGCGGTCCGAGCGGCTCGAGGACATCGAGAGGGACTATCGGGTCGAACGTGAGCAGTTGGACCAGGAACACACCCAACGGACGGCAAGCGAACGCGAGCGTTTCCAGAGGGCATTTTCCGGATTGAAGGAGAACTGGGAGACCGCCTGCGGGATTTTCGACACCGCGACCCGGGACATGGTCGCCCGCTGTGAGGAGTTGTTTCCGGCGTGGTTGGACCTGGCCAACGGTGGCTACCGACCTCCCGATCGGGTGCCGCCGGCCGTGCGGCTGGGCACCTTCGACGTCGATCTCTCAAAAGTCCCTGGCGGGATCCCGGCCAACGAACAGCTTCAGCCGGTTCGAACCAGCATGCCGATGCCGGCGATTCTGCCGTTCCCCGAGCGTGCCAGCCTGCTGCTGGAGGCCGACCGCGAGGGGCGCGACACGGCCGTGAGAGCCCTGCAGACGTCGATGCTGAGGCTGCTGACGGGGTTGCCGCCGGGCAAGCTGCGGCTGACGATTATCGACCCGGTCGGGCTGGGTGACAACTTCTCGGCCTTCATGCACCTGGCCGACTTCGACGAACTGCTTGTCTCGGGGCGGATCTGGACCGAGTCGGCTCACATCGACCGCCAGTTGGCCAACCTCACCGAGCACATGGAGAACATCTTCCAGACCTACCTGCGGAACCAGTTCGAAACGATCGAGGAGTACAACGAGTACGCCGGCGAGGTGGCCGAGCCGTACCAGGTGCTGGTGGTGGCCAATTTTCCGGTCAACTTCAGCGAGACCGCCGTCCGCCGGCTGGTCAGCATCGCCTCCAGCGGAGCCCGTTGTGGGGTCTACACCCTGGTCAGTGTCGACAGCCGTCAGCAACTGCCTCACAACTTCGACCTCGAAGATCTCCGCCAGCACGCCAACTGCCTGGCCTGGACCGGCGACCGGTTCGCGTGGCAGGACCCGCAACTGGGCTGGCTGCCGTTGGCGATCGAGCCGCCGCCGGAGCCGTCCGAGTTCGTCGAGATTGTCCGAGCCGTGGGCGAGCAGGCTCGCGATACGCGTCGAGTCGAGGTGTCGTTCGATCGGATCGCTCCCGCCCCGGAGGAGTACTGGGGGCGGGACAGCCGCCGCAGTCTCGATGTGCCGCTGGGCCGGGCCGGGGCCACCAAGCTGCAGGACCTGCATCTGGGCAGCGGGACGTCTCAACACGTCCTGATTGCCGGCAAGACCGGGTCGGGCAAGTCGAGTTTCCTGCACACGCTGATCACCAATGTCTCGCTGTACTACGCTCCCGACCAGGTCGAGTTCTACCTGATCGACTTCAAGAAGGGGGTCGAGTTCAAGACCTACGTCACCAACCGGTTGCCCCACGCACGGGTGGTCGCGATCGAGAGCGATCGGGAGTTTGGCCTGAGCGTGCTCGAGCGACTCGACGCGATGTTGGCCGAGCGTGGCGACCTGTTCCGCAAGCACCAGGTGCAGGATGTGGCCGGGTTCCGCGATGCGATGCCCGAAGAAGCCCTGCCGCGGGTGCTGTTGATCATCGACGAATTCCAGGAGTTCTTCGTCGAGGACGACCGGGTTCACCAGCAGGCGTCTTTGCTGCTGGACCGCCTGGTCCGCCAGGGCCGGGCCTTCGGCATCCACGTGCTGCTCGGCTCGCAGACGCTCGGCGGAGCCTACTCGCTGGCCCGCAGCACGCTGGGGCAGGTGGCCGTTCGAGTGGCACTGCAGTGCAGCGAATCGGATGCGCACCTGATTCTCAGCGAAGAGAACACCGCGGCACGCCTGCTGACCCGGCCGGGTGAGGCGATCTACAACGATGCCAACGGGCTGCTGGAGGGCAACCACCCGTTCCAGATCGCGTGGCTGGGTGACGAGACTCGCGAGCAACGGCTGGGGGCGTTGCGAGAGAAGGCCGACGCCGAGGGCCACGCCAGCGGCGAGATGCTGGTCTTCGAGGGCAACGTGTCGGCCGACGTGACGTCGAGTCGTCCGTTGGCCGAGTGCCTGGCGGCTGTTCCCCTGGAGAAATCGGTGGCCTCGCCGTTGGCGTGGATGGGCGAGGCGGTTCAGATCAAGTCAGCTCCGGCCGTGCGGTTTCGCCGGCAAAGCGGCACCAACCTCGTCGTCGTCGGTCAACAGCCCGAACAGGCGCTGGGGGTGCTCGAGGCGATCACGCTCTCGCTGGCCGCCCAGCATCCCCCCGACGCCGGATGCCGATTCGTCGTCTGCGACGGCAGTGCGGCCGATGAACCCGGTGGCGAGCAGTGGCAACGGTTGGCCGAACTGTTGCCTCACCAAGTCGAGGTGGTCAGGCCGCGGAAGGTCGCCGAGACGTTGGCCGGAGTGGCCGAGGAAGTCGCGCGGCGGGATCGCGAGGATGATGATACGGCCGCACCGGTTTACCTGGTCATCCACCACCTGGGCCGCTTCCGCGATCTCCGGCCCGGCGAGGATGAATTCGGGTTCGGTTCGAGCTTCGGAGGACTCGATGCCGAGAAGACCGTCAGCGCCAGCCAGCAACTGGTCTCGATACTCCGCGATGGACCCGCGCTGGGAATTCACACGCTTTGCTGGTGCGATACCTACAACAACCTGAACCGCTGGCTCAATTCTCAGACGCTCCGCGAGTTCGAGATCCGCGTGGCGTTCCAGATGAACGCGTCGGATTCGAGCAACCTGATCGATTCGGCGACCGCCAGCCGCCTGGGTGATCACCGGGCCCTGTTGTTCCTGAGTGAGCAGGGAACGCTGGAGAAATTCCGGCCGTTTGCGCCGCCGCCGGAGGAGTGGTTGACCGAGATCACCGGTCGCCTGAGAGCGGGTGCGACGGCCTAGACGGGTCGTGCTCAAACGCTTCTTGTGACCCCGCTGTGAGGCGGTTACGATCAAGGCTTCACCTCTGTTGCGTGGCTGCGCCGACGTGCCGGTCTGTCGCGAGGTGATCCGAGGCCGCTGCCCGACACCCGCTCTGCAGGAGAGGTCCGATGCCGGCTCCGATCGAAGTTCATTGCCCGGAATGCCAGGCCACGTTGAAGCTGAAGAACCGGGATGCGGCGGGACGGAAGGTGCCGTGTCCGAAGTGCAAACAGCCGTTCGTGATCACGATTCCCGACGAGGACGAAGTCCTCGACGATTTCGATGATTTTGACGAGTTCGACGAGGGGGACGACTTCGGGGATCTCGATGAAGCACCGGCGAGTTCTGCCAAGTCGCAGGCCGCAGCGCCGAAAAAGTCCGGCAAGAAGCTCTGGATCATCGTTGGCGCCGTCGTGGGCCTGGCGGTTGTCGGAGTCGGTGGCTTCTTCGGTGCCCGCCAGATGGGATGGATCGGCGGAGGCGACCAGGTTGCCCAGGGTGGCGACAGCCGGATGCCGGGTATGCCCGGTGGTGGGATGCCCGGCGGTGGAATGCAGGGGATGCCCGGTGGTGGCATGCCGGGGATGCCCGGTGGTGCCAAGAAGGGCGGCCCGGGTGACAAGAAGGGGCGTCGAGGTGGCAAGAAGGGCGGTCGAGGTAGCAGGAAGGGCGGTCGGGGTGGCAAGAAGGGTGCTCCGGGTGCCGCGAAGGAGGCTCCGGATGCCGAGAAGGCCGCCGGACAGTCCCAGTCGACCACCCAGGCCGTGACGCC
>CAUZEQ010000302.1:0-5998 GCA_963578885.1 Planctomycetota bacterium | reverse complement strand
GTGCCTGTCCCGGACCCTGGTAGCCGCTTTCCCCAACCGGGACAGGCACCTCCGCCCCGCCAAAGGCGGGGCTGAGGAGCCAGTCCCAACACCGGTGCCTATCCCGATCACCAGCAAGGACCCAGTCCATATCCACCAGTCCCTTCAGCCGCCAGGGCGGAAATGGCGAATCCAAGACGACGATCACGGCCACCGACATCAGGCCCGGCTACGTGGTCATCGCCATCCAACATCTCGATGCCATCCCCGACCAGGTCGCGATCTTTGTCAGCCGGACGGTTGAAGAATGGCAGCGGGGGAACCCCGATACTCGCGTGACCACTGCACTGCCGATCGTCGATGATGGAAAAACGATCGCCGTGCACCTTTGGTACGACGGCAGAACGGGATCTCGCGAGTAGGGGCAGACACCGCGGGCCAGCGGCGATTCATGGGACAGGCACCGGCGCCCCGCCAGAGGCGGGGCTCTGGAGCCAGTCCCCGCGCCGCGTCACTCGGGGTCATATCCCAGGTTCGGAGCCAACCACAATTCGGCTTCGGGAAACGGCACACCCAGCCGAGCGGCATAGTCTTCGACCTGGTCCCGCGTGATGCGGTCGACCGAGAAGTAGCGAGCCTGGGGGTGCTGCAGGTAGAGCCCGCTGACCGAGGCGGCCGGCAGCATCGCGTAACTCTCTGTCAGGCTGATCCCCGCCCGCGACTCGGCCTCGAGCAACCCGAACAGCCGACCCTTCAACACGTGGTCGGGGCAGGCGGGATACCCGAACGCCGGCCGGATCCCCCGATACCGCTCGGAAAGCAACTCCTCGTGACCCAACTCCTCACGCTCACCCCACTCCCGCCGGACCCGCGAGTGCAGCAACTCGGCAAATGCCTCGGCCAGCCGGTCTGCCAACGCCTTGGTCATGATCGACCGGTAGTCGTCGTGCTCGTCTTCGAACCGCTCGACCAACGTCCCGATCCCCTCGCCCGCGGTCACCGCAAACGCCCCCACGTGGTCCACTCGACCACTCTCAACCGGAGCCACATAGTCGACCAGCGACCGAAACTCGTCCTGGCCCTTCCGCTGCCACTGCTGCCTGAGCATCGGAAAGCGGACCACTTCGTCGCTGCAGCTTGTGTCGCTAAACAGCACGATGTCCTGTCCGTCTGAAACCGCCGGCCAGAAGCCATAGACGGCTCGAGCCCTCAGCAAACCGCCGCTGATGATCTCATCGAGCAGCTCGCGGGCGTCGTCGAGGAGTTCCCGGGCCTGGGGACCGAGTGTCGGGTCGTCGAGGATCCGCGGGTACTTGCCTCGCAATTCCCACGTCGAAAAGAACGGAGACCAGTCGATGAATTCGACCAGCTCATCCAGCGGCTGGTCGTCGATACTCCGGCGGCCGATGAACTCGGGTGAGTCGATCGGCAAGAGAGACCAATCGGTGGCGAAGGGGTGTTGGCAGGCGTGTTCGAATGAGGCGAGTGTCTTCTGTTGCCGTTCGGAAAACGCCTGCCGATCGCGATCCTGCCCCACCCGATTCGCCTCCACAAACGCCTCGCGAGTCGTCTCGCTCATCAGCGATTCCATGACTCCGACGGCGCGTGAGGCATCGAGCACGTGGACGACGGGATGTTCGTACTCGGGTGCGATCTTCACAGCGGTGTGCCGCGCACTGGTGGTGGCTCCCCCGATCAGCAGCGGCACACTCGGCCCCTGGCTCTGCATGGCGCGAGCGACCCGGACCATCTGGTCCAGCGACGGGGTGATGAGTCCCGAGAGCCCGACCAGGTCGGCATGTTCGCGGACCGCCGTCTCGAGAATCACCTCCGCCGGCACCATCACGCCCAGGTCGATCACTTCGAAGTTGTTGCACCGCAGCACCACGCCGACGATGTTCTTGCCGATGTCGTGCACGTCGCCCTTGACCGTGGCGGTGACGATCCGCCCGCGGCTCTCGCTGGCCGTTCCCGTCGCACGCTGGTCTTCCTCCATGAACGGAGTCAGGTAGGCGACCGCCTGCTTCATCACGCGAGCACTCTTGACCACCTGCGGCAGGAACATGCGGCCCGACCCGAACAGTTCCCCGACGGTGTTCATCCCGTCCATCAACGGGCCCTGGATCACTTGCAGCGGACGGTCGAACTTCTGCCGAGCCTCCTCGGCGTCGGCGACGATGAACTCGTTGATGCCCTTGACCAGGGCATGAGACAACCGTTCCTCGATCGACAACTCCCGCCAACCGGCCACCTCCTTGGCATCGTCCTCGACATCCGATCGCAGCGTCTGGGCCAAAAGGAGCAGCCGCTCGGTCGCGTCCTCGCGGCGGTTCAGCAGCACATCCTCGACATGCTCGAGCAGGTCAAGGGGGATCTCGTCGTAGACGGTCAGCTGGGTCGGGTTGACGATCCCCAGCCCCATGCCGGCTTCGACGGCGTGATAGAGGAATGCCGAGTTCATGGCACGGCGGACCTGTTCGTTGCCCCGGAAGGCAAACGAGACGTTGCTGACTCCGCCCGAGATCAGGGCCCCGGGGCAGGCCTCGCGGATCCGCCGCGTGGCTTCGAAGAAGGCCATGGCGTAGTCGTTGTGTTCGTCGATCCCGGTCCCCACCGTCAGGATGTTGGGGTCGAAGATGATATCCCGAGCCGGGAACCCGACCACCTCGGTCAACAGCCCAAACGAGCGGCGGGCGATTTCCAGTTTCCGCTGTGCGTCGGTGGCCTGGCCGGTCTCGTCGAATCCCATCACGACCACCGCGGCGCCGTAGCGTCGCACCAGCCGAGCCTGCTCCAGGAACGACTCTTCACCCTCCTTGAGACTGATCGAGTTGACGATCGGCTTGCCCTGGACGCATTTCAGGCCCGCCTCGATCACGTCCCAGTTCGAGCTGTCGATCATGACCGGCACCCGGGCAACATCGGGCTCCGCGGCGATCAGGTTCAGAAACGTCGTCATCGCCGCCGGGCCGTCGAGCAACGCTTCGTCCATGTTCACGTCGATCACGTTGGCTCCGCCATCGACCTGGTGCTGTGCAACCGCCACCGCCGCATCCAGGTCGCCCTCGCGAACCAGCCTGGCAAAGCGGCGACTGCCCGAGACGTTGGTCCGCTCGCCAATCATGATCAGGTTGCTGTCGTCGCGGACGGTCAGAGGCTCCAGCCCACTGAAACTCGGCTCGGTCGACTCGATCGCCGGCACCCGGGGAGCCAGCCGGGCGACCGCGTCGGCCAACTGGCGGATGTGCTCCGGCGTCGTCCCGCAGCAACCGCCGACGATGTTCAACCAGCCCGCCGCTGCAAACTCGCCGAGCGTCTCTGTCAGATCCTCGGGCGTCAGGTCGTATCCCCCAAACTCGTTGGGCAGCCCGGCGTTGGGATGGCAGCTGGTGAACACGTCGGCGATCCGCGAGAGCTCCTCGACGTGGGGACGCATCTGGGTCGGGCCCAGGGCACAGTTGATGCCGACGGAGACCAGATCGGCGTGAGCGATCGAGTGCCAGAAGGCTTCGAGAGTCTGGCCCGAGAGGGTGCGGCCGGAGTTGTCGGTGATCGTGACCGAAACGGACACCGGCAGCCGAACCGCGTGACGCTCGAAGTAATCCTCGATCGCGAACAGGCAGGCCTTGAGATTCAGGGTGTCGAAGCTCGTCTCGGGCAGCAACAGGTCCACGCCCCCCTCGACCAGGCCGGCGATCTGTTCGAGGTACGCGGCCACCAGCTCGTCATAACTGACCGCTCGGAAAGCGGGGTTGTTCACGTCCGGAGACATCGATGCCGTGCGGTTGGTCGGACCCAGGCTGCCGGCGACGAAGCGCGGTCGGTCGGGAGTGCGATCGCTGGCCCGGTCGGCTGCGGTGCGGGCCAGCTGAGCGGCGGCAAGATTGATGTCGAAGACGCGGTCCTCGAGTGCATAGTCGGCCAAAGAGATTGATGTCGAGTTGAACGTGTTGGTCTCGAGGATGTCGGCTCCGGCCTCGAGGAATTCGTCGTGAATCTTCTCGATCGCCGCAGGCTGAGTCAGGCACAGCAGATCGTTGCAGCCGTCCAGAGGGCTGCCGTGATCGGAAAACTGCTCGCCCCGAAACCCCGCCTCGTCCAGCGACAGGGCCTGGATCATCGTCCCCATCGCACCGTCGAGAACCAGGATCCTCGCGGTGAGTGCCCGTTCCAGCTCCAGCCGTGGCCCCGTATCACTCACCGGTCGCCTTCGAAAACGGACCGCGGCCGAGCTGTTCGAGAATGCGGGCACAGGCCTGGGACCGGTTGAGTGCGTAGAAGTGGATCCCCGGCACACCCTCGGCAATCAACTCGCGACACTGCTCGACCGCGTACTCGACACCGACGGCCAGTTGAGCGTCACGATCGTCCCTTGCCGCTTCGAGCCGTTGGGCCAGGTCCGAGGGAAACTCGGCACCACACAGCGAAGCGATACGCTGGATCCGGGAAAACTCGGTGATCGGCATGATGCCCGGGACCAGTGGCACGTCGATGCCCGACGCCCGGCAGCGGTCGCGGAACCTCAGGAAGTTCTCGTTGATGTAGAACAGCTGAGTGAATGCGGCATCGGCGCCGGCTTCGATCTTGCGCTTGAGATTGTCGAGGTCGGTGGCCGCATCGGGAGCCTCGGGATGCACCTCCGGGTACGCCGCCACTCCCACCCCCAGCTCGTCGCTCTCTTCGCGGATCAACTCGACCAGCTCGTTGGCGTGCTCCAGGCCACCGGGCACCGCGGCAAACGCATTCTCACCCCGAGGCGGATCGCCTCGCAACGCCATGATGTTGCCGATGCCTGAGGACCGCACCCGGGCAATCCAGCCGATCAATTCGTCGCGGGTCGATCCGACGCAGGTCAGGTGGGCCGTCGCCACCGTGTCGTACCTCGATTCGATCTCCCGGCACAATTCCAGCGTCCGGTCTCGAGTCGATCCTCCGGCGCCGTAGGTACACGAAACGAATGCCGGTCGGTATGCGGCCAGGCGGTCGAGCGTCTCCATGAGTGCCGTGTCGCCGTCGGGAGTCTTCGGCGGGAAGATCTCTACGGAGATCGCCGGCGGTGCGCCCAGCGACCGTTCGCCGTAGATCTCTCGCAAGGTCAACATCGCTCAGGCCAAACTCCACAACACGCTCGAGCCAAGAAAAACGACCCAGTGATTTCGAGTCCTCCCAATTAGATATTAATTGAGCCCGAGTCAATGCCTACCATGCGGCACGGTCCTCGTGACCTGTTGGCCGCGCGCTGAAGGGTGCTTGCCCGTACCGGGGCGATTGCCTAACGTGACAGTTCGAGACCACTCGAGGAGAGAATCTGCATGTCCACCACTTCATCTCAGGCCTCTTCCGAGGCTGCTGCCGAGGCGTCTCGGGTTCCCTACAAGGTCGCCGACATGTCGTTGGCCGAATGGGGCCGACTCGAGATCGAGTTGGCCGAGACCGAAATGCCGGGGCTGATGTCGCTGCGGAAGAAGTACGGAGCCAGCCAGCCGCTGGCTGGCGCGAGGATCGCCGGCTGCCTGCACATGACGATCCAGACGGCGGTGCTGATTGAGACATTGACGGCACTGGGAGCCCGGGTGCAGTGGTCCAGCTGCAACATCTTCTCGACCCAGGACCACGCCGCCGCCGCGATCGCCGCCACCGATGTGCCGGTCTTCGCCTGGAAGGGGATGAGTGAAGAGGAGTTCGACTGGTGCATCGAGCAGACTCTGCGGTTCGCCGACGGGACAATGCTGAACATGATCCTCGATGACGGCGGCGACCTGACCGCGATGGTCCACGACAAGACACCCGAACTGCTCAAGGAGATCACGGGGCTGACCGAGGAGACCACCACGGGGGTGCACCGGCTGCACCAGATGCACGAGGAGGGTCGGCTGGGCGTGCCGGCGATCAACGTCAACGACTCGGTCACCAAGAGCAAGTTCGACAACCTCTACGGATGCCGCGAATCACTCTCGGACGGAATCAAGCGGGCCACCGACATCATGATCGCCGGTAAGGTGGTCGTCATCTGCGGCTA
>CAUZEQ010000301.1:0-5999 GCA_963578885.1 Planctomycetota bacterium | reverse complement strand
CCCGCCGGCCCTTCCGCTGGTCGCAGACGATTTCTCTGGTCGCCTTCGTACTGCTGTTCACGGCACTGGTGTTGGGGCTCGAGTTGTCCAACACGATGCTGTTCGTCTGGCCCGAGGCGTTCGCATTGATGCTCTTGACCCCCTGGGTCTGGTGGCTGCACGCCGCCGGCGGCAGCGGCCTGGTCCGTGTCCGGGGCGTCGTGGCACTCTGGACCCGCCTGGCTCTGATCGGCCTGTTCGTGATGCTGCTGGCCGAACCTCGAGCGGTCCGCACCAGCGACGTGGTCGCGGTGATGTACGCCGTCGACATCTCCGATTCGGTCGGCCGCGAGACCGATGACGAAAACGCCCAAGACCTGGCGCTGAGCTTCGTCGCCAGCACGATGTCTCAGAAGCCCGAGGGTGACCAGGCCGGGCTGGTCGTCTTCGGCCGCAACTCGGCCGTCGAGTTGCCTCCCGCTGAATCCACACCGCTCGAAGAAGGCATCCTGCTCAACTCGCTCATCGACCGCGACGCCACGAATCTCGAACAGAGCCTCTCGCTGGCCGCGGCGATGCTGCCAGCTGAAAACCGCGGACGGATCGTGCTGATCAGCGACGGGACCGAAACCGCGGGCGATCTGCGGAGCATACTCGATGAGCTCAAGAGCCGTGGAATCGCCGTCGATGTGATGCCGATCACCTACAGCTACAAGTCGGAGGTCTGGGTCGAACAGCTCGAACTGCCCCGGAATATCAAGCTCGGGGAATCCTACGAGGCCGACGTGGTGCTCTCGAGCCTCAAGGCCGGCAACGGACAGTTGGTGCTCAAGGAAAACGGACGCACGATCGCCGAACAGGACATCGACTTCCCGGCCGGCAAGAGCCGCTTCACGTTTCCGATTCGCCTCCGCTCGGCCGGCTACTACGAGTACTCGGCCACCGTCATCGTCGAACCGGGCCAAGACAGCTGGAAAGAGAACAACACGGTTCTCAACTACCTGTTCATCGAGGGTGAGGGGAAGGTGCTGGTGGTGACCGATCCTCGAGGCAACCCGGCCGACCACGAATCGCTGGTGCGGGCGATCCGCGAGGGCGAGCGGGTGGTCGAGATCCGCAACGCCTACGAGTTTCCTCGTGATGCACTCTCGCTGATGGCCTACGACGTGGTGATCTTCGTCAATGTCGGGGTCGAGTCCTTCGACGTGGTGCAGCTGGGAGCCGTCAAGGACGCGGTCGAAAACCTCGGGGTCGGGTTCCTGATGGTCGGAGGCCCCAACAGCTTCGGGCCCGGCGGGTACCGTAAGACCGTGATCGAGGAGATCCTGCCGGTCGAAATGGACATCACCAAGAAGAAGGTGCTGCCCAAGGGGGCCCTGGCGATCATCCTGCACACCTGCGAGTTCCCCGAAGGGAACACTTGGGGCAAACGGATCACCAAGCAGGCGATCAAGGTCTTGCATCCCCAGGACGAGATCGGGGTGCTGGTCTACGGGTCGACCGGTGAGATGTGGCTGTTCGAACCGACTCCGGCCCGCGAGTACGCGTCGCTGGCCAAGAAGATCAACGGGGCGGTCATCGGCGACATGCCCAGCTTCGAATCGACGATGAAGCTGGGGCTCGAAGGCCTCAAGAAAAGCGATGCCTCGGCCAAGCACATGATCATCATCTCCGACGGAGACCCCCAGCCGCCCACGCCCAAGCTGCTCGCCGAATTCGCCGCCAACAAGATCACCATCTCGACCATCTCGATCTTCCCGCACGGAGGCCGCGAGGTGCAGATCATGCAGCATATCGCCTCGTCCACCGGCGGCCGCTACTACTTCCCCGATGACCCCAGCCTGCTGCCGTCGATCTTCATCAAGGAATCCAACACGCTGAAACGGACGATGATTCAGAACGAGACACTCCAGCCGGAGGTCGGGTTCCCCTCGTCCATCCTCAAGGGACTCGACGGACTGCCCCCGCTGCACGGCTACGTGCTGACCACCGCCAAGCCCAGAGCCGAGACGATCCTGCAGACGCCGCCCAAGGAAAACGAACTGGGCGAGGGAGAAATCGACCCGCTGCTGGCCATCTACAAGAAGGGACTGGGTACCTCCGCCGCATTCACCTCCGACCTCTCAACCAACTGGGGCCGCGACTGGGTCTCCTGGACCCAGTACCGGGCTTTCGTCCAGCAGCTGGTGACCCGCATCTCGCGAGTCCACCGCAAGGGGCACCTGCGAATGTGGAATTACACCGAGGGGAGCCGGGGGACGGTGGTGGTCGAGGACTTTCATCCGGACCCCTCGCCGCTGAACCTCATCGCCGCCGTCGCCGGACCGCACGATCGCGCCGAATCGCTGACTCTCAAACAGGTCGGCCCCACCCGCTACCAGGCCAGCTTCCCGCTGTGGGGCAAGGGACGCTACCAGGTCCGGGCCACCGCGGAAGGTGACGGCCGCAAAGAGTCCACTCACGGGGGACTCATCGTTTCCTACTCACCCGAATACCTCAAGTTCAACTCCGATCCGCTGGTCCTGCAGGAAATCGTCGACAAGACCGGCGGCCAGATGCTCAACCCCTCGACCAAGCCCGAAGAGATCTACAACCGCCGCACACCCAAGTCCAGCTCGCGACAGGTCTTCGACTGGTTTCTGGTCGGCCTGGCCTGCCTGCTGCCACTCGACGTGGCGGTTCGTCGAGTCCAGATCGACCCCAGGGTGATCGTTTCCTGGTTCCGGCCCGCACAGGCCGCCTCGACCCAGACCATGGGGGCCCTGCTGCAACGCAAGCAGGCGGTCGACTTGAGACTCGATGCCCACCGCGGCGAAGCCCCGACAATTCCCTCGACTCGGACCAGCGAAGTCCCACAACACCTCGCTACCAGTACGCCGGCACGCTCAACCAGCACATCGCACCCACGAGCGACCCAGCCCAAGAGGCCGACGATCGAGACCACGGCCGAGGACGCGATGTCGACCACCGAACGGCTGCTGGCACTCAAACGCCGGCGTGGCGACGACGACGAACCGGGCGACTCGAACTGAATCAGATCCGCTCGGCCTCGACACCCCGACTGACACCCCGACCGACAGCAGGACCCGCTTGAGATGACCAACGAGAGCAGAACTCCCGAGACGGCGGACGAGGTCACTGCCGACGAGTCGCCCGTGGCAGCGGTGGCGACATCCTCGACTGACCTGCAGGACGCCGAGACGCAGGGGTTTCGAGATGACTACGAACGGATCCGCGACGCGGTCGGATCGGTGATCGTCGGGCAGCACCGGGTGATCGATTCGGTGCTGACGGCGATGTTCTGCGGCGGCAACGTGTTGCTCGAGGGTGTGCCGGGGTTGGGCAAGACCGAGCTGGTCAAGTCGCTCGCCCGCGTACTCGACCTCGACTTCCGCCGCATCCAGTTCACTCCCGACCTGATGCCCGCCGACATCATCGGCACCAACATCATGAACACCGACGAATCGGGTCGCTACCAGTTCGAATTCCGCCGCGGCCCGATCTTCACCCAGCTGCTGCTCGCCGACGAGATCAACCGAGCCTCGCCCAAGACCCAGTCGGCGCTGCTGGAGACGATGCAGGAGGGCACCGTGACCGTCGGCGGCGAGGTCTTTGTGCTCAAACAGCCCTTCTTCGTGCTCGCCACGCAGAACCCGATCGAGCAGGAAGGTACCTACCCGCTGCCCGAAGCCCAGCTCGATCGCTTCATGTTCAAGGTCGTCGTCTTGGGGCTCGATCGAGAAGAACTCAACGAGGTCGTCCGCCGCACGATTCTCAAGCGGCCCATCGAACTCCCCGTCGTGCTCGACGGGAACGCGATCCTGCGGATCCGGGACACTCTCGACAAGGTCGTCGTCGCCGATCCGGTGAGGGACTACGCCGTGCGGCTGGTCCTGGCCACTCATCCCGACAACGAAGAGGCTCCCGAGGGGATCAGGCAGTTCGTCCGCTGGGGAGCCAGCCCGCGAGCGGCTCAGGCCCTGATCAAGGCGGGGCGAGTCCGAGCGTTGGCCGAGGGTCGGGCTCACGTGGCGTTTGAGGACATCGACCACTTCGCCACCGAGGTGCTGCAACATCGCGTGCTCTTGAACTACGACGGGCAGGCCGAAGATGTCGACGTCGCCGCACTGGTCGCCGACTGCGTCGCCTCGCTGGTCGGCACCGCCTGACACACCGCAGCCCCACCGCAGCCCCACCGCAGCCCCCACCCGCCCCGTCGCTTCCTCGACACGGCCTGGCCCGATGAACGTCGCCGCCTCCGACAAACAGCTGACCTCGCTGCTGGGCAACGAGACGCTCGCCCGCCTCGAACGGCTCAGGCTGCAGCCCAACCGCCGCAAGACCAACCGTACACAGGGTGAGCACGCCGCGGGCAAGGGGGGCAGCAGCACCGAGTTCGCCGACTACCGCAACTATGTCCCCGGTGACGACGTCCGCTTCGTCGACTGGAACATCTTCGCCCGGCTCAACCGGCCCTTCATGAAGCTGTACCAGTACGAGGAGGTGATGCACGTCGCGATCCTGGTCGACGCTTCGAACTCGATGAATTTCGAGAACAAGTTCGAGCGGGCCCGGCAACTGGCTGCAGCGTTGGGAGTGACCGCATTGATGGGGATCGAGCGGGTCAGTGCCTACGTGGTCGGAGCCAGCGGAGAACCGCCGCGTGTGATGCCGCCCTCCAGTGGCCGGGTCAGCATGAGACGCCTGTTTGATTTCTTCGAACGGGCCGAATGTGGTGGCGACGCGCCGATCGATTCGGCCGTGGAAGCGATGCTCCGCCGCCATCGTGGCAAGGGACTGGCGATCATCATCTCCGACTTTCTCACCCCCACCTCTCTCGCGCGACCGTTCAACCTGCTCTACAGTGCCGGGCTCGAGATCTTCGCCCTGCAGGTGCTGGGACCGACCGAGATCGACCCGGAATTGACCGGGGACCTGCGGCTGGTCGACAGCGAAAACGGCGGCACCGTCGATGTCTCGTCGATCGATGAACTCCACGGGATCTACCACGAGCATCGCGAACAGCTCCAGGAACACGTCCGTCGCCAGAGCCGAATCCGCAACGGCCGCTTCCTCTCGATCAGCTCCGAGACTCCGCTCGAACTGGTGCTCTTCGACCTGCTCCAGCGGCAGGGGTGGTTGAAATGACCTGGACCGGGTTTCTCTCTCCGTCGTGGGCCTGGCTGTTTCTGCTGATCATTCCGCTGCTGGTCGTCTACTTCCTCAAGCTCAAGCGGCCCCGCTTCGAGATCCCCTCGCTCGTGCTCTGGCACAGCGTGATCAACGACCAGCGAGTCAATTCGCCTTTCCAGCGGTTCAAGAAACACCTGCTGCTGTGGCTGCAGTTGGCGATCCTGTTGAGCCTGATCCTGGCGGCGATGCAGCCATTTCTCAGAGGTGAGCCGGGATCCAGCGACAACCGGCCGATCCTGATCGACTGCTCGGCCAGCATGGCCGCCGTCGACACCCGGGGTGGGCCGACGCGGATGGAACGTGCCAAGGAGCGAATCGCGGAGTTGATCGAGGCGACCCTGCCCGGTCGGATCAGCCTGATCGCCGTCGGGGCCGGGGCCCGGCAGTTGACCGAGTTCACCAACAACAAGCGGATACTGACCAAGGCACTCGACACGCTCACCGTCCGTGACGTCCCGGGCAACCTGGTCGACGGCCTGAGAATGGCACAGGCACTGGCCCGTCGCGAGACGATCAGCACCGTCACCCTGGTCTCTGACGGCAACTTCCCCGACCTCCAGGACACCGCCGGTGGCCAGAAGATCGCACGCGTCGACGTCGAACTGCCATTTGAACTGCAGTTTGAGAAGCTCGAAACGGCCACGGTGAACATGGGCATCACCGCCTTCAACGCCCGGCGTCAGACTGCCGCCGGGGCCGCCGACAGCCTGACGCCCTGGGACGTGTTCGTACGGGTCAGCGGGTCTCCGACCGAGGTCACATCCGGCGAGGTGCTGCTCGAACAGGACGGCCAGGAGGTGGGACGCCAGCCGATCGCCCTGGAAGCG
>CAUZEQ010000300.1:0-6046 GCA_963578885.1 Planctomycetota bacterium | reverse complement strand
CTGGTCGCTGTCGGGGAAGGCCTGCGAGAGATCGTCCGTACCTTGGCGCGGGCCCCAAGCACGATTTTGGTAAGCGTCCGAGCAATCCATATTTGACGCGTGGTGTAGCCTCACGGGGGAGTGGTACTTCTCCGAGTCAGCGAGGCAAGCCATGGTGTCATGGCAGGACTGCTCCGTCAGTCTGGCGTAAGGTTTGCTACGCACACTCCCTACGCTCCGACGGGCAGTCTTGTCTATTTCATTGGTGAGGAATGCGGGCTAGGCCGCTTGGCTTTTCGCGAGAACCACAGCTTCAGCGCGGTGCCTCCGAGTACGGCTCGCTTGCTGGCGGGGTCGAGGCCGAGTTCGTGGGTGAAGATTCTCAGGTGCTGTGCGTAGCTGATGTCCTGTTTCTTGAGCCAGAGTTCGCAGGGGAAGTCGCTGCCCCAGACGCAGCGTGTGGCTCCGAAGGCCTTGATCACCTCGTGGCAGGCCGCGTGCAAGTCCTTGCCGGGGTATCCCAGCCTGGTCCCGGTCGGGATGAAAGTCAGCTTGGCGTGGACGTTCTTGAGCTTGGCGAGGTCCTGCATGTCGGCGAGAGTCGCGTCGAGCGAGTCACCGGCGGCGAGGTTCAGGCAATGGTCGATCACGACTCGAAGCTTCGGGTACGCCGCAGCCATCTCGGCGACCTGCGGCTTGAGTTCCCGGGAGGTGAGCGAATTGATGACGATGCCCAGCCGCTGAGCGGTTTCCCACAGGCGGCGGACCCCCGGTGAGTCCATCCGCCCGTCTTTGCCCGGGATGCTCCGCATTCCGCGTACGTTGGACTTCTCGACCAGGTACTCCATCACCCACGGGTTCTGAGGTTGATCGGGGTCGAGCGTACAGATGCCGGCCATGAAGTCATGGTGGCGGCGGGCCGCGTCGGCGGTGAACCGGTTGTCGAAACGGTAATAGGTGCTGGTCTGAACGGCGGTCACGTGGGCGACACCGTTTTGCTTCATGTTCTTGATGAGGTGGGCGACGGTGCCGGTGCCCGCGGGTGGCCTGAGCGGTTCGGCAATCGTCGGGTACCGCTTCTCTTCCTCGGGGGTGCCGTAAATGTGAGCGTGGCAGTCGACAATCACCAGCTTCTTCTTTTTCTGGATGTTCACCAGCAGGTTGTCGTTGGCCCGGGCGACCGATGCGGCTGAGCCGAGGGTGGCTGCGGTCGCTGCGGTGGTGCCGAGAAACTGGCGTCGATCCAGTGGTTGGTGATCGGTCATCTGAGCTTCTCCGGGAGATGATCTGGTGGTGAGGCGACCGCATCATACTGGATCATCTGCCTGGCTGCGTTGTTCGGGGGACGGGGTCAGACGCCGCCCACAGAAAGTCCCGCTCCACCCAGAACGGCACGCAGGCGGGGCCTGACCCCTTTTCAACCAGCACTTGTTGCAACTCGAAGAAGGGGTCAGGCCCCGCCTGTGAAACGCGACAGGTGGAGCAAACCCCGTTGTGGGCGGCGTCTGACCCCAGGGTCCGAGTTCTTCAACGGGCTGGTAGGGGTGGGGGTGGGAAAAATGTCGAGTTTCGGAGAATCGGGTGCCGTATTCTTGTTCTGGTGGGCCATTTGAGCGAATCTACAGCATGTGAACTGACAGAATCCGGTCCCGTGTCGGGTCGGGTAGAAGTTTTTCGGGAGGAGTGCAGATGAGGACGATGTCACGCGTTGGAATGGCGGGGTTGGTGATGGCGGCACTGATGCTGTCGTCGCGTTCGGCCGTCGCCCAGGCGAAGAAGCATTCGCCCGAGGATCTGGCGATCGGCAAGCTTGCGCCGGAGATTTCGGGTGTGGATGTCGACGGACGCAAGTTCAAGCTCAGTGACTACCGCGGCAAGGTGGTCGTACTGGACTTCTGGGGTGACTGGTGACCCCCTTGCCGGGCGATGTACGCCCACGAGCGGTCGCTCGTGAAACGCTTGGCGAACCAGCCGTTTGTCCTGATCGGGATCAACAGTGACCCGAAGGCCCGACTGCGTACCGCGATGAAGGCCAACAACATTACCTGGCGTTCGTTCTGGGATGGTGGGAACACCAGCGGACCGATCGCCAAGGCCTGGGGTATCCGGGGCTGGCCGACGATCTACGTGGTCGATGACCGCGGCGTGATCCGTTACAAGAACGTCCGCGGTCCCAAGATGGACACGGCGGTCGACACGCTGTTGGCCAAGACGACGAGCAACCTGACCGAGAGTCTCTCGAGCGTGAAGCCCGAGGAGCGTGGGATGGCGGCTTATGCCCTGGGATCCGCGGGTGCGAAGGGAGCCCGCAGCGCGATTGCCAACCTGCTGGAGGACACCGATCCGGTGGTTCGCCAGCGGGCGGCCACGGGCCTGGCGTTGCTCGGCGGCAAGACCGGCCCATTGCTCGAGTTGCTCCGCAAGGCGACGACCGACAAGAACTCGTCGGTGCAGGTTGCCAGCCTGGAGGTCCTGGGACGCGCCGGTGACGCCGGTTCGACCGGGATCATCATCGAGGCACTTGGTGCGAAGAACTCGGATGTGCTGGTGGCTGCGATCGGCAGTGCCGGTACGCTGAAGGCCGGCAAGGCGGTTGGTGCATTGAAGACACTGACGTCTCACAAGGAGACCAAAGTTTCGCATGCGGCGATTGCAGCGCTGGGCCAGATCGGTGGCCGGCAGGGGACTGCGGCGTTGAAGGAACTCGCCGGCCAGCCCAAGCATCCCGCACGCGTGCGGATTGCCGCGGCGCTGTTCCAATCGGGGGATAAGGCCACCGGAGGTGCGTTCAAGGCGTTCCTCGGTGACGAGTCCGCTGCGGTTCGCCGCGAGGCGGTTGCTGCGCTGGCGAGCCTCAAGGGGCTCGAGACCCAGCCGTTGTACTTGCAGGCACTCGGGGACAAGGACGCGGATGTCCGCAAGCTGGCCCGCGAGGTTCTCAAGACGAGCAAGGATCCGAAGGTCAAGAAGGCTCTCAAAGACGTACTGGCCCTGGAAGTCGACGACCTGCTGCCGAAGTTGAGGGATCGCAAGACGGTCTCGAGTGCCAGCGGCCAACTGGTTGCCCTGGGCGTCGATGTCGTACCGCTGCTGATCGAGCGGCTTGGCACCGAGAAGTCTCCGACCGGCCAGGACGGCATTGCCCGGTCGATTTTCCGTCTGAGGAGCAACAAGGAGGTGAAGGTGGCTTTGCGAGCCGGACTCAAGAGCAAGGTCAAGATCGTCCAGGGTTGGTCGGCCTTCCTGCTGCACTTCAGTGCTCCGACTCCGGACCTGTTGCCGACTCTCGCGGAATTCGCGTCGAGTGATTACGAGATCCTGAATGCCCACTCGGCTCGTGCTCTGAGTCGCTACAAGGGCAAGCGGGCGACCGATGCCCTGGTGGCGTGTCTCAAGAAGAAGGGGACGGGCCCCAATGCGACTCGGTTGGTCAGCACCGCGATCTCCTCCCTGCAACGGCAGGACACACCTGCCGCGGCAAAGGCGTTGGGAGCGTTGCTCGAGAATCCCAAGCTGCGGAAGCAGGCCGAGGCGGCTTTGAAGCGGATGAAGACGCCGGAAGCGAAGAAGTTTCTGAAGCCTGCAGCGGCTAAGTGACTCTGAGACACTCTGAGATGACCCATGCCCGGCAGTCAATCCGGCAGCCGTTATGGCTGCCGGATTGGGCTGGGGTGTGAGTGCGCGGACCTGAACGCCGACGCCGGGACCCGGTCGGAGACCGGGGCGTTTTCTGTGATTTCTGAGACTTTCTGTGACGGGAACAAGCATGAAGACGATGTCCCGAGTGGGCTGGGCCGCGTTGGTGATGTCGGCGCTGTTGCTGTCGTCGCGTTCGGCCACCGCACAGGTGAAGGTGCATTCGCCCCTGGACCTGAGGATCGGCAAGGTCGCACCGGAGATTTCCGGAGTGGATGTCGACGGACGCAAGTTCAAGCTCAGCGACTACCGTGGCAAGGTGGTCGTACTGGACTTCTGGGGTGACTGGTGACCTCCCTGCCGGGCGATGTACCTCCACGAGCGGTCGCTCGTGAAGCGTTTGGCGAACCAGCCGTTTGTGCTGATCGGGATCAACAGTGACCCGAAGGCCCGGCTGCGAACGGCGATGAAAGCCAACAACATTACCTGGAGATCGTTCTGGGATGGTGGCAACACAAGTGGACCGATCGCCAAGGCCTGGGGAGTCCGCAGTTGGCCGACGATCTACGTGGTCGATGACCGCGGGGTGATCCGTTACAAGGGCGTCCGCGGCAAGGCGATGGATACGGCGGTCGACACCCTTTTGGCGACGGCGACGACGAAGCTGACCCAAGACCTCTCGAGCGTGAAGCCCGAACAGCGTGGGATGGCGGCTTATTACCTGGGTTCGGCAGGCGCCAAGGGTTCGAAGAACGCGATCGCGAACCTGATGGAGGACACCGATCCTGTGGTGCGTCAGCGGGCGGCCACCGCGTTGGCCCTCTTGGGTGAAAAGACGGGCCCGTTGCTCGGGTTGCTCCGCAAGGCGACGACCGACAAGAATCCGTTGGTGCAGGTTGCCAGCCTCGGCGCACTCGGTCGAGCCCGAGATACCGGTGCGACGGGGGTTGTCGTCGAGGCGCTTTCGGCCAAGAACTCTGATGTGCTGGTCGCCGCGATCGGCACCGCCGGCACATTGAAGGCGTCGAAGGCCATCGGTCGGCTAAAGTCGCTTTCGGCTCACAAGGAGACGGGTGTCTCGCATGCGGCGATCACCGCCCTGGGACAGATCGGCGGCAAGCAGAGCACGGCTGCACTGAAGGAACTGGCCGGCCGGCCCAGGCATCCGGCTCGAGTCCGCATCGCTGCGGCTCTGTTCGAGTCGGGCGATGCCGCCAGCGGCAAGGCCTTCCAGGCATTTCTCTCTGACGAATCGGTCTCGGTGCGTCGCGAAGCGGTGACGGCGCTGGCGAGTCTCAAGGGGCTCGAGACCAGGTCGTTATTCCTGAAGGCCATTGGGGACGACGACCTCGAGGTCCGCAACGTGGCCCGCAAGGCCCTGCAGGGCAGCAAGGACGCCGAGGTCCGCAAGGCACTCGAGCAGGCCAATGCCAGGGACATCGAGGACCTGGTGCCTCAATTGGCCGTCCGCTCGACCGCCCGGTCCGCGTCCAAGCAACTGCAGTCGCTGGGCCCCTCGGCGGCTCCGTTGCTGATGAAGCACATGGGCCAGGCCAAGTCGCTGCAGGCCAAGTTCAGCCTGGCTCGCGTGATTGCCGAATTGAAGAGCCCCGAGGTTGCTCGGTTGGCGGCCGTGGAACTGAAGAACCCGAAACTGGAGCGCAATTCGCGGTTTGCCTTCGAGCAGATTGCCACGTCGGCCGTCAAGGCCGTGCTGCCAGTGGCCCACGAGCTGCTGAAGGCCGAATCGGCCGTCGTACGGCAGAGTGGCCTGAGACTGTTGCTGCGACACGACAGTGACTCGAAGGCGGCCCAGGACGTGCTCGTTTCTGCCTTGAAGGACAAGGACGCCTCGGTGCGGGTGCTGGCTGCCTACACCCTTTCGAAAAAGGGCAACAAGGCCGCCGTGCCGGTGCTGATCGAAGGCACCAGGTCAAAGGACGTGCTGTCGAAGCAATATGGCATCTTCGGACTGGCCGCTTACAAGACCAAGGCGAGCAGCGATGCCATCGCCGATGCGGTCCTGAAGTCGGCTCGGCTCGGGCGGCTCGGCATCCAGTCACTGCAGAAGCAGGGAACCGCCGATGCGGCCCGGGCGTTGGGTCGAGTGCTTCGCGAGGGGACGGCCAGCAACAAGGCCACCGCTCACCTGGCACTGCGGAGGATGAAGGTGCCGGAGGCGAAGAAGGTGCTCGAGGCGGCTGGGAAGAGTACGGACTAGTCGTCGCAGTTGGAGTCTGACGCCCACCCGTGGTGGGGGTCTGACCCCTTGATTCTGGGTGCTGGTGCTGGTGAAGGGGTCAGGGGCCCCGCCCATGGCCCGCCTTCGGCGGACCACGGGCGGCGTCTGACCCCGTAGTGGTTTATTGGTAGGCCACGTTGCCGTCGGGCTCGATTACCAGCGGTCTCCGCCAGTAGCGCAACGGGTGGT
>CAUZEQ010000299.1:0-6054 GCA_963578885.1 Planctomycetota bacterium | reverse complement strand
AACCCCCATGTCCACCAAACGTGTAATGGAACTGGGCGCATCGTTCGTATGTAGCGTACTGAAAACCAAGTGTCCGGTCAAAGAAGCTTGGATTGCCATCTCAGCGGTCTCAACGTCTCGGATTTCTCCGACGAGAATGACATTAGGTGCCTGTCGGAGCATGGCACGGATGATCGAGGCGAAGGTAAAGCCGATGTTGGCTCGGACCTCGACCTGGTTGATGCCCGGCAGCATGTATTCGACCGGATCCTCGGCGGTGATGATCTTGCGGTCGGGCCGGTTGAGTTCTCCGAGTGCGGAGTAGAGCGTGGTGGTCTTGCCGCTGCCGGTGGGTCCGGTGACCAGGAAGATGCCGTTGGGTCGGCGGATGATGTTCTGGAACCGGCGGTAGTTGTCTTCGGAGAACCCGAGGTTTCGGATTCCGACCTTGATGCTGTCCCGATCGAGGATTCTCATCACGACCGCCTGCCCCCAGTTGGTGGGCAGGATGCTGACTCGCAGGTCAATGTCCTTCTTTCCGGCCCGGGTCTTGATCCGGCCATCCTGGGGTCGCCGTTTTTCGGCGATATCCATCCGGGCCATGATCTTGATCCTGGAGACGATGGCTCCGAGCAGTCGTCGCGGCGGGCTGTCTCGTTCCACCAGCGTGCCATCGATGCGGTACCGCACCCGCACGCGGTCTTCAAACGGTTCGACGTGGATGTCGGAGGCCCGCATGGCGACCGCTTCGGCGATCACCAGGTCGACGAGTCGAATGATCGGCGCACTGTCATCGTCCCCGTCGGCGGCCGTCTCCGCCTCGGTGACCTCGGTCGCCGTAAAGTCGATCTGGGTCTCGGTGAATTCCTGCAGCATCGAGTCGACCGACTCGGTTTCACTCTGGCCGTAGTGCCGGTTGATCGCCGTCTGGATCGCTTCTTCGGGTGCCACGGCGACGTTGATTTCGCGATTGAGAATGAACCGCAGCTTATCGAGCACCTCGAAGTTCATCGGGTCACCGATGGCCACGACCAGGTTCTCGCCGTCCATCGCGATCGGGATCACCAGGTGTTCCCGTGCGACGCTCTCGGGGACCATCTCGATCACCGCCGGCACGATTTCGGCACCATCGAGGTTGATGAAGTCGAAGCCGAATTCCGCGGCCTGGAGTGCACCGAGTTCGCTGCTGGTGACGTAGTCGAGTTTGACCAGAGCTTCCTCTGTCTTGATCCCCAACTCGGTCGCCATCTGCTCGGCATCGGCCAATTGGGATTGGCTGATGGCCCCGTCGGTGACCAGTTTATCAAGCCAGTTAGCGGCCATCATGGTGTCTCGAAAGCGGGTGTCGGTATCGACGGAGGTGATCTGCCGCGGGTTTTGCGGCGCGGAGGCCTCCCCCATCCAAATCATGGGACGCGTTTGGGAGGGTGTCAAGTTCGCTCGAAGCCGGCCGTCTCCTGCAGGGACTTGGTCATACGGTCTGACGGGGGGGGGGCGGAGATGCCTGTCCCCTTCAGACGGTTTGGTCGGTGTCACCTTCTGTGAAGTCCGCATCTTCGGTGACCGGTATTCCCTGTACAGCCGGAACCGGTGAAATGGGGACAGGCACGTCCGGCCCGCCTCTGGCGGAGCCGGGTGAGCCAGTCCCTGGCGTGAGGAAGGGCGGGGCGTTGCGTCTGGGGTCCCGGGGTGGAAACCCCGGGGACCCTTCCGGCCCGCCTCTGGAGGGGCCGGGTGAGCCAGTCTCTGGCGTGGGGAGGGGGTGCTTGCCGTTGGCCGCTAGGGTCCTCTAGAATGACCCGTCTCGCGTCCGCCGTCGGCGGGCTCACGGGGCGGTAGCTCAGCCGGGAGAGCGCTGCGTTCGCAACGCAGAGGTCGGGGGTTCGAGTCCCCTCCGCTCCACTCTCCTTCTCCTCACTCGCGCCCGACACGTGTCGATCGTGTCGCTGCCCGGTGACCTGCTGTTGGCTTGCCAGGTGACCCATGACCACGATCACTGGCTTTTCGGTCAGAGACGTCCGCTTTCCCACCTCCGAGCACCTCGATGGCTCGGACGCGATGAACCCCGATCCGGACTATTCCGCCGCGGTCGTCATCCTCGAAACCGACCACCCCGACGGCCTCGCCGGGCACGGGATGGCCTTCACCATCGGTCGAGGCAACCAGTTGTGTTGCCTGGCGATCGAGGCGATTGCCGAAAAAGTTGTCGGGCTGACGCTCGATGAGATCACCTCCGACATGGCCGGCTACTGGCGGATGGTGACCGGTGACAGTCAACTGCGCTGGATCGGTCCCGAGAAGGGCAGCGTGCACATGGCGACCGCGGCGGTGGTCAACGCGACCTGGGACCTGTGGAGCAAGACCCGCGGCTTGCCGCTGTGGCGGCTGGTCTGCGAGTTGACTCCCGCCGAGCAGGTCGGGCTGATCGACTTCCGCTACATCACCGATGCGCTCACGCCCGAACAGGCTCTTGAGATTCTCGAGCGGAACTTCCCCACGCGGCAGCAGCGGATCGACGAGATGCTCGCCGAGGGATTCCCCACCTACACCACCTCGGCCGGCTGGCTCGGATACCCCGACGAGAAGCTCAGACGACTCTGCAGGGAAATGACCTCACGCGGCTGGTCGCACTTCAAGATCAAGGTCGGAGCCTCGCTCGAAGACGACATCCGCCGCTGCCGGATCGTGCGTGAGGAGATCGGGCCGGACCGCAAGCTGATGCTCGATGCCAACCAGGTCTGGGACGTCCCCGACGCGATCGCCTGGATGGAGTCTCTTGCCGAATTCGAACCGTGGTTCATCGAGGAACCGACCAGCCCCGACGACATCCTGGGCTACGCCACGATCGCCCGGGCCGTCCACCCGATCCAGGTGGCCGGCGGCGAGGCCTGCCAGAACCGGGTCACCTTCAAGCAGTTGATGCAATCGGGAGGACTGGGGGTCTGCCAGATCGACAGTTGCCGGCTGGGTGGGGTCAACGAGGTGATGGCGGTCCAACTGCTGGCCGCGAAGTTCGACATCCCGGTCTGCCCTCACGCCGGAGGAGTCGGCCTGTGCGAACATGTCCAGCACCTGGCCATGATCGACTACATCTGCATCGGGGCGTCGCTTGAGAACCGCCTGGCCGAGTATTCTGATCACCTGCACGAGCACTTCGTCTACCCGCTCGAGATGCGCAACGGCCGCTACATGCCTCCGAAATCGCCCGGATACAGCACCGAGATGAAACCCGAATCACTCGAAGAATTCGAATTCCCCAATGGAAGAGCCTGGCATCAGACCCATCCACACGCTGGATCCTCATCATGATCAGACGCCTGCTGACGCTTGCAGTTCTGGCCACACTCCCCTCGGTCGCCTGGGCCCAGGCCGTCCCCGAGGCGGCTCCGCTACGGTCTGCCGGCGACCGCCCGGTCGACATCCGCCACCTCAAGCTCGAACTCGATGTCGATCTGAAGCGAAAACGCATCTCCGGCACCGCCACGCTCGACCTGGTCATCCTGCGTCCGCTGACCACCATCCGGCTCGATGCCGTCAACCACCAGGTCACCGCCGTCCGCGGCCGGCGAGGCGAGGACAAGCCGGTGGTCTTGGATTTCGAGAACACCGGCCGAGAGATCCTGGTGCACCTGAAGGCTCGTGCCGCGGCACGCGACGCCTGGCAACTGGCCATCGATTACTCGGTCACCAACCCCGACACCGGCCTGCACTTCTTCGGACCGTCGAAGACAACCCCCAAGCAGCCGTTGATGGTCTGGAGCCACGGCGAACCGATCTCCAACCGATACTGGTTCCCGTCGCAGGATCACCCGGCCGAGCGGCAGTCGTCGGAGATCATCGCGACGGTGCCTGCGGGGATGGAGTGCCTGTCCAACGGCAAGCTGATCTCTCGGAAGATGGTCAAAGGGACCAAGCCGGGTCAGCAGAAACTTCGGTTTCACTGGAAGCAGGAGAAGTCTCACGTCAGCTACCTGACGACCCTGGTGGTGGGACGATTCAACGTGGCTCGCGAGCAGTGGCGAGGGCGACCGGTTCTGTACTACGTACCGCCGGAATCGGCCCCCGATACGGCTCGCACCTTCGGCCGCACCGTCGAGATGCTCGATTTCTTCAGCGACACGTTCGGGATCGAGTATCCGTGGGAGAAGTACGCTCAGGTGGTGGTCGAACAGTTCACCGCCGGCGGCATGGAGAACACCAGCGCGACGACGTTGTACCGCGGAGTGATGCACGACGAACGGGCGATGCTCGACAGCACGCCCGATCGCCTGATCGCTCACGAACTGGGACACCAGTGGTGGGGCGACCTGGTGACATGTCGCAACTGGAGTCACCTGTGGCTGAACGAGGGCTTTGCGACGTACTGCGAGGTGCTGTGGTACGAGCACAAGCTGGGTCGAGACGAGGCGGATTACCTGCTGTATTCGAAGAGTCGATCGGGTCGCTCGGGTACGGCCTTGACGCGGCCGATCGTCGACCGCCGGTACGCTTCGCCGCGGAGCATGTTCGATTCGCGGGCTTATCCCAAGGCCGGCTGGGTGCTGCACATGCTGCGGCATCGAGTCGGCGACGATGCGTTTTTCAGAGCCCTGAAACGCTACGGCACCGTCTACGCGTACCAGGTCGCCGAGACCGGTGACCTGCGACGGACCTTCGAGCGGCTGCTGGGTCATTCGCTCGAGCGGTTCTTCTTCGACTGGACCGAGCGATCCGCTCACCCGGTGCTGACCGTTTCCAGCCGCTACGATGCCGACAGCAAGCAGGTGCGGGTCGAGGTGACCCAGGACCAGGACGGGGAACCGTTCGCGTTTCCGCTGACGGTCACGTTTGCCGTCCCCGGTCGAACCGAGCCGGTGCGGCTGGACCTGACGGTGACCGAAAAGCGGCAGGTGGCCTTTGTCCCGGTCGCCTCACGACCCACTCTGGTGCGGGTGGATCCCGAGCACACGTTGCTGGCGGAGGTGAAGGAGAAGAAATCACGAGGCTGGTGGGTGGCTCAGTTGAAGAACGCACCGCGTGTCCCCGAGCGGTTGCGTGCGGTGGCTCACTTTGCCACCAGCCGCAGCGAGGCGGATCGGAAGTTGTTGTTCGAGACGCTCGCCGGTGACGCGTTTTATGGTGTCCGCGTGGCGGCGGCCGGGGCCGTGGGCCGGGTCTCCGACGACCTGTCACGGCCGGTGCTGCTGGCTGCCCTGAAGCAGGAGAACCCGTTTGTCCGAGCCGCCGCGGCGGGGGTACTGGGGTCCTTTGCCAAGAAAGACAAGAAAGACAAGAAAGACAAGAACGACGAGAACGACGAGAACGACGAGAACGCCGAGGTGGGCGATGTGCTGGAAAAGGCCTGGAGTGACGGGGATCCGAGTTACAAGGTGGAAGCGGCGGTGCTGAGGTCGCTGGCCCGGATCCGTCCGCTGCCGCTGAAGACTCTTGAGGCCGCTCTGAAGAGGGATTCTCACCGCGAGACGATTCGCCAGGCCGCGCTGGGTGCGTTGTCCCGCCACAAGGACCTCAAGTCGATCGAGATCCTGCTCGGCTGGACCACGCCGGATCGTCCGCGACGGTGCCGGATGGCGGCGATTGCCGGGTTGGGTCAGCGGGTGACTCGAGCCGGGACACCCGATTCCGCGATGGCACGGGTCGTCAAGGTGCTCACCGAGCTGCTCGGGGCACGCGGTCCCCGGATCCGGGGTGCGGCACTGCAGGCGATGCGACGCCTGGGGAATTCGGCGAAGGCGGCCGAGGAGGTGGTGGCGAGTTTGGCGGAGCATGATCCGGAGGGTCGAGTCCGGGTGGCTGCGCGTGCTGCTCTGAAGGCGCTGCAGCAGGAAAAGACCGCTTCGGCGGAACTGGACCGGTTGCGAGGCGAATTGGATTCGCTGAAGAAGCGGAACCAGGACCTCGCCGACCGTCTGAAGAAGCTCGAGGCCAAGTAGGCACCGCTTCGCGTTGGCCCGGGGTCAGACGCATAGCACGGGGTCAGACGCCGCCCCCGGTTGGGTCTGAGATCCCTGAAGCGACCCGCAGGCGGGGCCTGACCCCTTCTCACGACCGCTGCCGCATCCGGAAAAGGGGTCA
>CAUZEQ010000298.1:0-6055 GCA_963578885.1 Planctomycetota bacterium | reverse complement strand
TGTGACCTACAAGACGCTGTTCTATGAACTGCTGCAGACTGATGACCCGACGAGTTGGGACCAGCAGCAATCCGCAGCCACCCGCCAGGACTTCATCGCTCCCGAATCGCTGCCGCCGCTCGAGTGAGGCTTAGCCCAACACCCCCGGGTCTGACACGAAGTGGGCCGCCGTCTGGCGATCGATCCGACCCTCGCTCAACAGACGCCGGATCGACTCATCGAGCGTCACCATCCCCGCGTCGCGACCGGTCTGGATGCAGTTGTCGATCGACTGAAGCTTGCCGGCTCGGATCGCACTCGAGATCGCCGAGTTGGTCAGCATGATCTCCAGAGCCAACTGCCGTTTCTCACCAGGCTGCACGCTGGGCAACAGGTGCTGGCTGATCACAGCCCGCAGGCTCAAGGCCAACTGGGCGCGGATCTCCCCCTGCGCGTCGTTGGGAAACAAGTCGGCGTAGCGCGACACAGCTCCCTTGGCATCCCGGGTGTGCACCGTCGAATACACCACGTGACCCGTCTCGGCCGCCGTCAACGCCATCTGAGCCGTCTCGCGGTCGCGGATTTCTCCGACCAGGATCACGTCCGGATCCTGGCGCAGGCCGTACTTCAGACCGTCGGCAAACGAGCCGACGTCGACTCCCACCTCCCGCTGCGTCACCACCGAACCGGCGCTGTGGGGAATCAGGTACTCGACCGGCTCCTCGACCGTGATGATCCGACGTCCTCCCTGGCGATTGATCAGGTCGATGATCATCGCCAGCGTGGTCGACTTGCCCGATCCGGCGACGCCCGAGATCAGCACCAGGCCGTTGCGAACCCGGGCCAACCGGTTGGCAATCTCGGCCGGGAACCCGGCCCAGTCGAGATCGGGGATCTCCGAGGGGATCAACCGGAAGCAGGCCCCCACGTCACCGCCACTGAAGAACAGGTTGGCCCGAAACCGGCACGATCGACCCTCAACCTCCAGCTCGAACGCAAAGTCCAGGTTCTGATCGGCCAGGAATTTCTCGCGAACACCCTCGGGACACAGACGCACCAGCAACTCGCCGGTCGGCTCGCCCTCGAGGGGATCCGAACCGATCGGTTCCAACCCCCCGTGAATCCGCAGCACCGGCGGGTACCCGCACACCAGGTGCAGGTCCGATGCACCCAGTTCAACCGCCGTGGCCAACCAGCCTCGCAGCGGCTCGCCACACTCAAGTCCGGCTGAAGGAGTCTCGATCGAGGGTGTCGTCATGGAGTCGATCTGGAGAAGAGAACGCCACGTCTGCGGCCATGTTCAGGCCAACAGCTCCGCAACCGCCTGCCCTCCGATATCCGTCAATCGCTGGTCGCGGCCCTGGAACCGATACACCAGCCGTTCGTGGTCGATGCCCAGGCAATGCAGCACCGTGGCCTGCAGGTCGTGAACATGCACCGGGTCCTCGACCACGTTGTAACCGAACTCGTCGGTCTTACCGTGAGTGACCCCGCCGCGGATTCCGCCGCCTGCCAGCCAGGCGTTGAAGCAGCGAGGATGGTGGTCGCGGCCAAACGTCGCCTTCAACTCGCCCTGGCAATACGTCGTCCGACCAAATTCGCCACCCCAGATGATCAGCGTCTCGTCGAGCAGGCCGCGTTGCCGCAGGTCTCGCAGCAACGCCGCGGTCGGTCGATCGACCTCGGCACACTGCTTCGGCATCCGGTTCTTGATGTCGTCGTGCATGTCCCAGCCACGCTGGTACAGCTGCACAAAGCGGACACCCCGCTCGATCATCCGCCGGGCCAGCAGGCAGTTGTTGGCAAACGAGACCTTTCCGGGCTGAGTCCCGTACATCTCGTGGATGTGCTTGGGTTCACCCGAGAGGTCCATCATCTCCGGCACACTGCTCTGCATGCGGTAGGCGAGTTCGAACGAGTCGATCCGGGCCTCGATCTCCGGATCACGGACCACCTCCAGCCGACGCCGGTTCAGCTCGTTGATCCCCCGGATCAGCCGGCCCCTGGTCCGCCGGTCGATCCCCTGAGGGTTGGACAGAAACAGCACCGGGTCGCCCTGAGACTGGAACTGCACGCCCTGGTGACGGCCCGGCAGGAAACCGCTGTGGTAGTACCGCGAGATGACCGGCTGGCCCCTGGTGCCCGAAAGCAGCACGACGAAATCGGGCATGCTGCGGTTTTCACTCCCCAGGCCCCACGACACCCACGAACCCATGCACGGCCGACCCGGTCGACCCGCACCGGTCTGCAGCATGTTCACCGCCGGGTCATGGTTGATCGGCTCGCTGTGCAACGACCGCACGATCGCAATCTCGTCACACACCTTCGCCAATTCCGGCATGTGCACGTTGAGTACCTGGCCCGACTCGCCGAACTGACGGAACTTGATCGGTGACGCGGCGATCTGCAGCTGCTTCTGCTTGCGAGTCATCAAGGTGATCCGCTGCTTGCCTCGTACCTCCGCAGGCAACTCCCGACCGTTGAGCTCCTCGAGCTTCGGCTTCGGATCGAACGTGTCGATCTGAGAAGGACCACCCGCCATGAACAGGTAGATCACTCGCTTGGCGCGGGCCGGAATGTGAGTGGTCGATAGTGTGCCCGGACGGCGGCCGTCGGTGCGGGCTGCGGTGGCTGCGGTGGCTGCGGTGGCTGCGGTGAGATGTTCCTGCATCAGGCCTGCGAGTGCGGCGGCACCGAGTCCGCCGGAGGTGCGTGCCAGGAACTGGCGACGGGGCGAAACGGGTTCCAGAGAATTCGTGCAGTCTGGCAGCACCGGTTGTGTCATGTCGTTCATTCCCTGGTGATCGCCTCGTCGAGGTTCAACAGGACGTTGGCCATGCTGGTCCAGGCGGCCAGGACGGCCGGGTCGAGCCCCTTGGCCGACGTGGTCCCCTGGGCGATCAGGGCCTTGGCCGCCGCCTGGTCCTGGCCGAAGTGCTTGAGTTGTTCCTCGAGGATCCGGCCGAGGATCACCTGTTCTGACTTCTCGGGTCGTCTTCCCACCACGATCCGGAACGCGGCCTCCAGCCGCGACTTGTCGGACGTATCAGACAAATCCGACTGGGCCGTACCCCGCAGCACTCTCACGGCCAGGCCGTGAGCCGACTGGACGAAGGTCCGTTCGTTGAGCGTCACGAGGGCCTGCAACGGAGTGTTGGTCCGCGGCCGAACCACGGTACAGGTCTCACGAGTCGGCGCATCGAAGATCTGGAAACTGGGAAAGGTGGTGGTGCGTCGCCAGAAGGTGTAGATCCCGCGTCGATACAGATCGCGTCCGGTGCTCTGCGGCCACTTCCAGCGTCCCTTGTCGCTGTAATAGCCCGCGGGCTGGAACGGATACACACTCGGACCACCAATCCGGTCATCGAGCAGGCCTCCGGAGGCCAGCGCCACGTCCCGGATCGACTCGGCACTGAGTCGGAATCGGTTCTGCCGAGTCAGCAGCCGGTTGTAGGGGTCGGTGAGAACGATGGCCGGGTCGTATCGCGACGCCTGGCGGTAGGTGGCCGACATCACGATCTGTTTCTGCAGCGCCTTCACATTCCAGCCGATCCGCATGAACTCCACGGCCAACCAGTCGAGCAGCCCCGGGTGCGTCGGAAACTCACCCCGCACGCCGAAGTCCTCGGGCGTGCGAACCAATCCGCTGCCGAAGAACCTGGTCCAGAGCCGGTTGACGGCCACCCGCGCGGTCAGAGGATGCTCGGGGTCGACCAGCCAGCGAGCCAACCCCAGCCGGTTCCGCGGCGCCCCTTCTGGCAACGCCTTGAAGATCGCCGGCACGTTGGCCTTCACCCGGATGCCCTTCTGCTGGAAGTCTCCACGCAAAAGCAGAAACGCCGGTCGAGGCTCGGCCATCTCCTTCATCACCATCGTGGTCGGAGTCTGCGACTTGAGCTTCGACTGACGGTCGCTCAGCTGCTTGTGCCGCTCGTTGAGCGGAGCAAAGATCTTGCGAGCCGAGCTGTACCCGTAGCGGATGAAGTGGTCGGCCAGGGTCTTCTTCTGCTTGTCGTCTCGACGGTCCCCGTCCAGCTCGACCAGCTTACGAATCTCCTTGGGAAGTTTTTCCAGGAGATGCTTCCTGGCGTGAAATTCCCACCGGGCCTGCCGGTCGAAGTGCGCGTCGGGGTCCTCTGTGGTGGGCTGCGGAGGAGGCGGCGGATCCAGGCTGTCGCTCTCGACGGCCGTGCCGGTTGGCTCCAGCGGTGCCGGCAGCTTCACCCTGGCCAACTCGGTGGCGATCGTCTTGTCGAGCGTCTCGAGATCCCCTGCCAGTTGCTGGGCCTGTGCGGCCTGTTGGGGGGTCGAGAGTACCAGCAGCGGCGGCAGCGGGATGTCGTGCCCCTGGGCCCCCTTCTCACCGTCGACGCTGTTGAAGAACGCGTAGAAGCTGTAGAACTCCTCCTGCGAGATCGGGTCGTACTTGTGTTCATGGCACTGAGCACAACCCAGGGTCAGACCCATGAACACCGTGCCGGTGGTGCTGGCCCGCTCGACCGCGTAGACCACCTGGAACTCCTCGGGGTCCGACCCGCCCTCCTCGTTGTACGTCGTGTTGCGATTGAACCCGCTGGCGATCCGCTGCGACCTGCTGCTGTGAGGCAGCAGGTCTCCGGCCACCTGTTCCAGCGCAAACCGATCGAACGGCATGTTGGTGTTGAAGGCGTTGATGACCCAGTCGCGGTAGAGCCACATCGAACGATCGCTGTCGTTTTCGTAGCCGTTGGTGTCACCGAAGCGTGCCAGGTCGAGCCACGTCTGAGCCATCCGTTCGCCGTAGTGCTGGGAACTCAACAGGCGGTCGACCACCCGCTCGTAGGCCTGCGGGCTCGTGTCGCCCAGGAACCGGTCGATCTCGGCTCCCGTGGGAGGCAGGCCGGTCAGGTCGAATGTCAGCCGCCTGATCAGCAGTTCCTTGCCCGCGGCCGCCGACACCTTCAGCCCGGCGGTCTCGATCCGTGCCAGCACGAACCGGTCGATCGTGCTGAGAACCCAGTCCTCGCGAGTCACCTTCGGGACGGCAGGCCGGACCGGGGTGACAAAGGACCAGTGCACCGTGTAGTCGGCCCCCTCGGCAATCCACCTCTTCAGCAACTCGATCTCCGCGGAGGTCAGCTCCAGCTTGCTCTCCGGGGGAGGCATCTTCTTTTCAGGGTCCTGGCTGGTGATCCGCTTGATCACCTCGCTCTCTTGCGGCTTGCCCGGCACAATCGCCGTACCGATGGCATTCCTGGCCAGGTCCAGCCGCAGATCGCTCTGCTGCTGCGTTCGGCCCGGACCATGACACTTCAGGCACTTGTTGGCCAACAGAGGACGGATCGCGCGTGAGAAATCGACGCGGGACTTTGCCGAGGGCTTATCGGCCGCCGACACCATCCCCGTTGCCATACCCGTTGCCAGCACCATCACCGAGGTGACGACGCAGGTCATGAGTTGGCATCGAGTGTTCAAAGTTGGGCTCCGATCGGTGACGACCGCTTTTCGTGAAACGTAACGCGTCAAGAGACCAGTATAAGGGGGTGGTTGTGCGGAGGCGACTGCCGTGGTCGACGTCCGGGGCTCGGGAGACCTGCGAGTGGCTGGCCCGGGTGGCGGGAATTTCGAATAATGCCGAATCGGGAATCGCCGCGAGTCGTCGCGGGCCAATCGTACTCGGGTTGATTCACAACGCTGCCAAGTGAGCCAGAAGGAAGGTGCCATGATTCGTCTGCCGCTGCTGCCTCCGGGATGTCGCCGACATTTCGTGCTCGAAGCCGCCCTGCTTGCGACTCTGCTGGCCGGACCACTGCCCGCCCAGACGCCCGCCTTCAAGGACGTGACGGCAGCCACCGGTCTCAAGAGTCCCAACGGTGCCGCCTGCTGGGTCGACCTGGACAACGATGGCTGGGTGGACCTGTGCACCACCGGCGGAGTCTGGAAAAACGAACAGGGCAAGACCTTCAAGCGAGTTGCCGACGTACCGACCTCGGTCGCCGCCGACTTCGACAACGACGGGCTGGTGGACCTGTTTTCCTGGTCGGCCCGGTCGCTGTTCCGCAACGAAGGCAAGATGAAGTTCACGCAGGTCAAACTG
>CAUZEQ010000297.1:0-6094 GCA_963578885.1 Planctomycetota bacterium | reverse complement strand
AAAACCACGCCGCACCTTCATCGGCAAGACGACCGCCGAGGTGATCAACTACACGAAGTACCGCACCAACCCCTTCATCGTCGTCATCGAGAACAAGATCCAGGGCAGCGACCCTCTGACGATCGCCGCCACCGCTTACGTCTCCGCCTCATCCCGAATCAGCTCCCTGAACTTCAAGCGACAGCTGGACATCATCAAGGCCTCCAAGGGACGCGCACCGACGTTTGTCGAGTTCGAGAAGCTGCAGAAGCAGATGAAGATCGAGTTGGCCAAGCTGCCTCGATACCAGGCCTACGCATACGACGAATCAACCGGAGGGCTCCTGGTGGTCGAGAACAAGCAGTACAAAATCCAGATCTACCGCAAGGCGGGGATTCCGATCGAGGCCGGCGACAAGGTCTACGAGCAGAAACTCAAGACCGCGAAGAAGAAGCGCGGCCGCCGCTAGTCCGCCTGCGGCGGATCGCGGGCAGGCGATCAGTTCTTGCGGGCCAGCGGCGGCAATTCCTTGTGGCTCAGCGGGTGAAACCGCCGGACCTTCACGATCCGCCACTCGTCAGCCTCCTTCCGCCAACTCAACGACCACAACGTCGGCTGGTGGCCCACTGATCCGAAGCCCACGACGCTCAGCGAGACATTGGCACGAAACCTCGTCTCGCCGAGGGTCTCCTCCGACGTCACCGTCGTCTCCAGCGCAGTGACCCGGATCTGGTCTTCGAAGTTGACCATGGCCAGGCCGGTGGTGGCCATGCCTTTGAGCAGCAGCTCCGAGTCGGAAAAGAAGCCGAGGACCTCGAACAGTTCCTTGTCCTGGACCGCGTCACGAAGATCGAGCACGCGACTCTCCAGCCGCTCACGCTCGGTCACGATCCGCCGCTCCAGTTCCCAGGCTCCCCCGGCCAGTGCGACGGCGATTGCGACGACGATCAGCAGGCGGTTGTCGCCGCGAGTGTTCCACGCCATGAACGCGCCGACCGCGACGACCGACAGCGCGATGATCACCGGCCACGGGTTTTCTGTCAGCAACCACATCGCTCGGGCCACTCCACTGGGACACTCGACACGACGGTCTCTGTGTCGGAAGTCTAGGCGCCTGGGAGGTCAGTTGGCAACAGGCGTCTTCACGGTCGAGTCATCCGCCCTCAACAGCACAATCCGCCGTCGGGCCACCTCATGGCCACCACAGCGTACCACCAGCGAGTACTCTCCCGGCACCAGGGCGTCGTGGAGTACATAAAGGAAGTTGGCCCGGAACGCCTCACGCGGGACCATCTGGTGGACTCGATCCAGTAACCGGTCCTCGCTGTCGTGCAGGTTGCACTCGATCACCAGGTCGGGATGCGGCGGGTTGAGCGTGCACTGGGCAAACAGCTGCTCGCCCTGGCGGAACGTCGACTTGTGCCCGACCACGTACCCGCCGATCAGCATTTCACCCATCTCGAGCGAATGCACTAGGTCCTCGGGACGAATCGCCGGATTGCTCTCCAGCATCGCCTCGACCGCCGCAGGATCCAGCTCGACCAGTTCGTAGGGACCCTCGGGACGTCGGATCCCGTAGGGGTCGAGCTGGTATTCGAGTTCGACACCCAAGACCGCCGTGACCAGCAGCGTGGCCGGAAACGCCAGTGCCAACCGGCCTCGCCAATGAGCTGCCAGGGGAACGACCACCGCTTTGTCCTCTGTCCCCGGATTCCAAACCCTCGACAGCCAGCCTCGCCAGCGAACCACGTCGCCGGCATTGATGAATGCCAGGTAGGTCACCATCGAGACCCACGGGAAGATGTGCAGACCGAGGGTTTGGCGTGTGCCGAGGTGGAAGCCGGCACCCAGCAGCAGCATGATCCAGCGGCCGTGGCCGCGCCAGCAGATGAAGATGAACACGATCTCCCAGACGATGCTGATATAGGCCATCGTGACCACCAGCACCGGGTACAGCGTCAACTGCTCGCCCATCGGGTTCGCATTGTTCACGTCGGTCATCAGCCAGAACCTGAGCTGGTCGCCGGAGAAGAAGGTCGGGGTGTGGATCTTGGTGATCGCGGCGCCCAGGTAGACCATCCCGATGAACAGCTGCATCAATCGGCGCGGCCAGGCCGGGAAGCGAGGGGGGTCGAGCCGCAGGGGTTGTGTACGCCGGGCCAGCCAGGCGTCGACACTCCACACCGTTCCGCACCTCGAGAGACTCAGCAGCAACAGCACGTGCGAAGCGATCGCCGAGTACTTGGTAAAGGTGCTCAGGCAATCGAGCAGGTTGAGGTAGGTGTAGATCAGCAGGCAGCCGACGAGCGAGATGCGGGTTCGCCAACCGATCATCGTGGTCACCAGGAAGACGACCAGCAGAGTCATCAGGATCACCGCCATCGTGCCCGAAGGCACCGGCAGCATGTTGAAGTAGCCGTAGTTGTCCGCCAGAGGGGCGACGCCGCCATCGGACGAAAAGAACTCGCGGGCATGGACCCATCGACGCAGCACCACGTAGAGCAGGATCACCGGCAAGGCCATCCGGCACAGTGCCAGGCCGTAAGGCACCTCCTCGGCAAAGAAGAACTCGCGTACCGAGACACGCAGGCCGGGGCGGGAGGCGGGGTCGATGCCTGGAACGGATGGGTTCAGAGTGGGAGTCGGATCAGACATGGCATGCCGGGTACGGGGGCCGGTGTGGGCAAGTCGAAACCAGGATCACTGGGCCAGTGGAGCACGCTCGGGATCGGCCGACGGGAACGACGATCGCGTACCGCCCGCGCCCATCCTCGGTAACCGGCCCGACCCCAGGCCATCAAAGGGTCGCATCGTCGCCCGCAGTTCCCGTGATACGCTGGCCGTTCCCGAGTCGGGATGAGTCGGCAGGGGCCGGGCCGATACCACGAGGTTGCTCTGTCGAGACAGCCACGACGGGAATCTCCGTACCGTCGTCCCGCACGGTGCCAGCACCTGCCGGACCTGGAAGTAGCTGTACTTCTGGCGAGGATCGTCGAAGAAATGATCCCAGACCGAATCGGGCAGGTTGTACTTCTTGGCCCAGTACTCCTCGATCACCAGGATCCGCCGCATCGGTTTGGCCCGAGTGTGCTCGAGACAATTCTGGACGAGGCGACTCGTGTGATTCAGGAAGGGGTCGTAGTGGTGCCGGGCTAGGTCGCCATAGGGAGTGAACTCGGTCCACGGCCCCGGTGCCAGCTCGTAGTACTTGTTGTCCTCGCCCTCGCCAACGATGTGCAGCCGGGTGGCGTAGGCCGACCAGCCGCAGAACATGTCCCAGACGACAAAGTACATGCCCGGGTGTGACGCGGTGTTGAAATTCAGCGTGTGGCAGACGATTCCGTAGCCGAGTGAGCCGAGGTAGCAGACGATGACCAGCGACACCGCCCAGCGCTTGATGGCGCCCAGCCAGGCCAGTGCACCGCTTGCTTCAGTCGTACCCATCCCTGGGATTCCACCTGGCTCGAGAATCGAGAATTCGCCGGCGGACTATCGTCCTCAGCCGCCAAGCCGTCAAGACGAGCCTGACCCGGGGACAGGCACCGCCGCCCCGCTACGGGCGGGGCTCTGGAGCCAGTCCCCTTTGCACACTACGACTCGGCCGCCACGATCGCCTCGAGCAGCCCGTCCCAGGTGTACTCAACCGCCTCGACCGCGACATCCAACCCCGCCTCCTCGGCCGCCTGGCTGGTGACCGGGCTGATGCTGGCCAATCGAGTCGACCCCAGGGACACCTGACGATCCGCCGTCAGCCGCGCAACCCCACGAGCGATCGATGGGCTCGAGAGCCCGATCCAGTCGAGTGTCCCACCGGCCAGCCGCGCAAGCGTCTCGCTCGAAAACGCCTCCACATCCTCGTTGCGGTAGACGACGACCTCCTCGAGACTCGCGCCGGCTTCCCGCAGCAATTCACACAGCACATCTCGCCCCCGGCTGGCTCGAGCCCACAGCACGCGAGCCCCATCGACCAGCCCACTCAACGCCGCACCCAACTCCTCGGCCCGGTACGCTTCGGGCACCACGTCGGCCCGCAGCCGGTACTCGGCCAACGCCTCGCCGGTCGCCGGACCGATCGCCGCCAGCCGACAGTCTCTCAGCCGCCGCAGGTCATCGCCTCGATCCCACAACCGCCCCAGCAGTCCCGCCACGCCGTTGGCACTGGTGAAGACGATCCAGTCGTAGTCACCGATTCGATCGAGCACCACGTCGACCGCCTCGAACGACTCCGGCGGCAGGATCTCGATCGTCGGCATCAGTACCGGCTCGGCCCCCAGCTGCACCAGCCGACTCGCGACTCCCGCCGCCTGCCCCACCGGGCGGGTGATTCCCACCGATCGCCCCATCAGCGGCCTCGATTCGAACCACGCGATCGCGTCGCGTTCACTCACGCATTCACCCACGACGATCAACGACGGAGCCGTCAATTCCGCCACCGCCACCGCCTCGGGCAGCTCGGCCAACTCACCCATCACCGTTCTCTGGGCCGGCAGCGTGCCGTGGCTGATGACCGCGGCCGGGGTGCGGGGATCCCGACCAGCCTCCAGCAGCCTCGAAACAATCTCATCCAACCGGTCCAAGCCCATATAAAAGACCACGGTCCCGGTGAACTTGGCCAACGCCTCGTAGTCGATCGTCGAGTCCTGCTTGGCCGGGTCCTCGTGCCCGGTCACCAGGACCACCGCCGAGGCCTTTTGGCGGTGTGTCAACGGGATCCCGGCGTAGGCGGCCGCGGCGGTGGCCGCGGTGATCCCCGGCACGATTTCAAAGGGCACCCCCGCCTCGGCCAGCACCCGAGCCTCCTCGGCACCGCGGCCAAACACCAACGGGTCGCCTCCCTTGAGCCTGACCACGGTCCGGCCCGCACGTGCTTCCTCGACCAGCCGCCGGTTGATCGCGTCCTGGTCCAAGACCTTGTGACCGTCTTCACCCTGACGCCGGGTCCGCTCGGTCGTCCCCTGGGTGTGCTCGAGCAACAGCGGATTGACCAGCCCGTCGTAGAGCACCAGGTCGGCCTGCTGCAGGCACTCCAGTCCCCTCAGCGTCAACAGACCGGGGTCACCCGGCCCGGCACCGACCAGGTACACTCGCCCCGTCGCGACTTTCGCACCGGAAGAATCCGACGGTGTGTTCTGCTGCGGGGTCATCGGTGAGACGTTTCGCTGGGGCCCGTGATCGGCCGGTGTTCGGCCGGTGGCGAGGTGTTGCGGAACCGGCCACCGCCGACTCCAATGTTGCTTCGATTATCCGGCTCGCCCCGCCCCGCCACAATGGTCCCCCCTCAACGATCTCAGCCCCAATGACTCCAGACACCGACTCAGCACTGGCCGACGTAAAGGCCCTGACGTTTGACTTCTTCGGCACCGTGCTCGACCTGGGCACCAGCCTGCGGGCAGACATCACCGCCTGCCTGCAGCGACACGACTCGGATGTGACGCCCGAGCGGTTCTGGGAGCTGTGGCGAGGACGACAGCGGATCGAGCAGTACCAGGACAACATCGTCGCCGTCGGCCACGGAGGCTACCTGGTCACCGCGCGGCGGGCGCTGCTCTACACGCTCGGGTTGTGCAAAGTGCCCGCCGGCGAAGCCGAGGTCGACGAGGTGATGGCCGCCTGGCAGAGGCTGTCTGCGTATGACGATGTCGCCGCCGCACTGCCACGACTTGCCTCCCGCTTCCGACTCGTCGGGCTCTCCAATGGAGAACCCGAGTTCCTGGCCCACCTGGCTGCCAACCGGATCGGCTTCGAGTTCGAGGTGCTGATCTCGGTGCAGGAAGTCGGAGTCTTCAAGCCGGATCCTCAGGTCTACCACCACGCCGCCGCCCGGCTGGGCCTCGAACCGGACGCCTGCCTGATGGTCTCGGCCAACTCGTTCGACGTGCTGGGAGCCCGCCTGTGCGGATTCCGCGGGGCATTCGTCAACCGGGGGCAACTGCCGTACGAGGACTCCGAGTACCGCCCGGATCTCGAAGTCCCCGACTTCCGCCGGCTGGCCGACGAGTTGGGGGTCTAGCCGCCCGTTGAAGAACTCGGACCCTGGGGTCAGACGCCGCCCACAACGGGGTTTGCTCCACCTGTCGCGTTTCACAGGCGGGGCCTGACCCCTTCTTCGAATTGC
>CAUZEQ010000296.1:0-6129 GCA_963578885.1 Planctomycetota bacterium | reverse complement strand
CTGCTCGAAGGTCTCGAAACCGTCGCCGCCGAGTACGCCCCACGGGCCGGTAACCCCTACGTCTCACGCATCGACGCCGGTACGATCGAACTGGTCCAGGAATCCGGCTGCCAGGTCGTCTCCTCGGGTGACCTGGTCCAGAGATTCGAAGCGACCTGGGATGAGAACCAGGTGGCGATGCACCGCGAGGCCGAAGTGATCACGACGTCGGGGTTCGCTGTGGCCTGGAAGGCGATCGCCCTTGCGACCGCCGCAGGAGGCCAGGTCCAGGAATCCGAGATCCGGCAGGTGATCATGGATCACTACCGCGACCACGATGCCGTCACCTATCACCCTCCGATCGTCGCCCGCAACCAGCACGCCGGAAATCCCCACTACGAAACCGGAACCGGAACCGACACCGCGATCCGCGAAGGCGACCTGGTGCTGATCGACCAGTGGTGCAAGGTCGATCGGCCGCACAGTGTCTACAGCGACCTGACCCGGATGGGTTTCGTGGGGACCGAGGTGCCCGGGCGGTACGCCGAGGTCTTTTCAATCGTCGCCGCGGCCCGCGACGCCGCGATCGCCTGCGTCAGCAACGCGTTCGCCGAAGACCGAATCCTGCAGGGATGGGAAGTCGACCAGGCCTGCCGCGACGTGATCGTCGATGCCGGCTACGGGGAGGCCTACATCCACCGCACCGGACACAGCATCGGACAGGAAGTCCACGGCAACGGCGCCAACATGGACAACCTCGAAACTCACGAACTCAGACGAGTCATGCGCAACACCTGCTTTTCGATCGAACCGGGCATCTACCTGCCCGAATTCGGGATCCGCAGCGAAGTCAACGTGTTCGTCGATGACCAGGGAACCGTGCACGTCACCGGCGGACCCGCTCAGCAGGAAATCGTCCCGATCCTGGGCCTGGATTGAGCCGGCCGGGATCGAGTCATCCGCCTCGGTTGACTCGCACCACCCCCTCGGGACACACTCGTTCTGCTCGATCCGGAACCGACTCCCCGCAACGGTGGCGGTCTTCTTGTGCGGGCCATTTCCGAGGTATCTGCGGATGGGTGAAATCACGATCGAGGTCTGGGACGCCACCGGCAACAAGCGGCAGTCGGTCGAGGTCCCTTCGGACGCTCCGGTCAACCGCGTGATTGCCGTGCTGGTCGACCGGATGAACCTGCCCCGGCACAGCCCCGACGGGCAGCTGATGAGTTACAAGTTTCATCACAAGGCCAGCGGCCGACAGCTGGTGGACACCGCGACACTCTCGAATGAGGGAGTCCAGGACGGTGATGTGCTGAGACTGCAGCCGGAAATCACCGCCGGAGCATGACGTGCTGGAGAATCGAGGGCGTCGCCGCCTGGGTTGCTGACCGAGACTGACCGTGAACGACCAGATCCTGCGACTGGGTGATTTCGAAGCCGAAGACGGTCGGTTCGCTCGATTCGAGCTGATCGGCTGGTGGGACCAGGAACGTCTTTCCCGGTCGCGAGTGGTGGTGATCGGCGCCGGTGCGATCGGTAACGAACTGGTCAAGAACCTGGCCCTGCTGGGGATTGGCAACCTGTTCATCGCCGACCTCGACCGCATCGAACACTCAAACCTCTCCCGCTCGGTGCTCTTTCGAGAATCCGACTGCGGCGAGCCGAAAGCCGAAGTGGCCGCCCGCCAGGCTCGTGAACTCTACCCGCAAATGAACACCGCCAGCTTCGTCGGCAATATCGTCCACGACCTCGGGCTGGGCATCTACCGCTGGGCCGACGTGATCCTCGGAGGACTCGACAATCGAGAGGCCCGGGTGGCGATCAACTCGGCCGCCGCTCGCACGGCAAAAACCTGGATCGATGGAGCCATCGAACGGCTCGATGGAGTCGCACGAGTCTTCGACCCGGCGACCGGGCCGTGTTACGAATGCACGATGAGCGAGATCGACTGGAAGATGCTCGACGCACGACGCAGTTGTGCGCTCTTGACCCGAGACGAAATGGAAGAGGGCAAGGTGCCCACCACCCCCACCACCTCGTCGGTCATCGCCGGGATCCAGGCACAGGAAGCCGTCAAGCTGCTGCACGGACTCGATGTGCTCGCCGGACAGGGTTTCGTCTTCGACGGGACACACCACCAGAGCTACACGGTCAGCTATCCCAGGCTCGAAGACTGCCCCGCTCACGAAGCCTACGACCCCATCGATGTGCTCGACCAATCGGTCGCCAAAACCACCGCCGCCGAATTGCTCGAACGGGCCCGGTCCGAGCTGGGCCCCGGGGCGGTGATCGAGGTCAATAACGACCTGCTCGAATCTCTGACCTGCCCGACCTGCAACGTCACCCAACCACTGCTGGCCTCGCTCGGACGTGTCACCGAATCCGAAGGCCGCTGCCCCGACTGCGACGGGCCGCGGACTCCCAACCTCTACCACACAATCGGTGATCGCCCCGAATTGCTCGAACATACGCTCGCAGAACTCGGAGTTCCCGCCTGGGACATCGTGGGCGCGCGAGCGGGACTCGAATCCAGGTACTACGAGTTTGCCGGAGACCGCTCGAGCGTGATCGGGGAACTCGAACACGCTCCCCATCAATCTTCCTCAGCTGATTGAACCCGCCAGGACGACACCGTCGATCTCGTGGCCAGGCAATTGGAGAACCGTGATGAGTGAAATCGACGTGAGCCAGCTGCAGGATGAGTCGCTTCAGAGCGGCGAATTCCCGGCCGGTGGACGGAGTGACTTTCGGATCCACTTCGCATCCGAAGTTCACTCCGATATCAGCGACCACGCCAAGGATGATACCTCGGTGGAGATCTGTGGAGTGCTCGTCGGTGGCTGGCAGCAGGACGACCAGGGGCCCTTCGCCCTGATCAGGCATTCGATCCGCTGCGACACGGCCGCGAGCAAGAACGCCGAGGTCACCTTCACTCATGAATCATGGGCCCAGATCAACGAGGAGATGGACTCGAAGTACGCCGAGCAACGGATCATCGGCTGGTACCACTCGCATCCCGACTTCGGCATCTTTCTCTCGGACCGAGACATGTTCATCCAGGAACACTTCTTCTCGGGACCCGGCCAGGTCGCCTACGTCGTCGACCCGGTCCGAGAACTCGAAGGAGTCTTCCAGTGGCGGCAGGGCCACGCCGAGACGGCCGGGCACTACTGGGTCGGCGACCAGATCATCACCTCAGCAGCCAGCACATCGAGCCCCGCAGCAGCCGGCTCGATGAGGCCCGCGGGCACGGGTGAAGCAGGCAGCCCGGCGGATGCCGAAACCACCAGCCGCACCGAACCGTCTCTGTTGCCCTCGCCCACCGTGCTGCTGGCCTGCGCCGGACTGTTTCTGCTGGGTTACCTGGTGAGCACATGGAGCAGCAACTCGACAGAGCAGCGGCTGGCCGAAGGAGCCATTGTGCACTACGGGTTGTGGAACGTGATGCAGATCGGGCGGGCTGAGCAGGTCGAGGACACTCGGCAACGGGTCGAACTGGCCTTCGCCGGGGTCAGCGAACTCTCCAGGGAACACGCCCGGCTGGTCCCCGAGGATCAGCGCGAGAAGCTCCGTAAGAGATGGCGAGTGGTTCGCAAGCAACTGGCCGACTCTCGCGATACCCTGAAGCTGATCGAGCAGAAGTACTCGGTGCCCAAGGAGCAACGACCGTTGCTCGCGAAGGTGATCATGGCCAAGATCTCCGAATTGCAGCGGACCGGATTCCGCGGGCCGGTTCTGCCGGTTCCGGTTCCGATTCAACTCCTGAAACCCGACGACAAGCAGGCCGCCGGGCAACTCCGGAAGAAGTCGAATAAGCAGACGCCCGCCGACACGACCGATGCGGCGGCCCCGAAGACCAACACGCCCTGAACTGCCGACCAGGCTCATCGTGCCCAATTCCCAGGATCCCATCCGGATCACCAGCAGTGACCTGCAGTCGCCGGGAGTCGACGAGTACGTCGAGACCCAGCAGTGGCTGACCCGCGACATGGACGACTCGCCGAATCAGCCCTGGCTGATCCGGATCATCTATGCCAACTGGTTCTACCTGTCGTTTGCCGCCGGACTGGGTGGCTTGTGCGGCTGGGCGATACTCGAACCCTTCTTCAGCGACGATCCGCTGGCCGAGGACACGGTGGCGGCGCTCTTGATGTTTCCGGTCGTCGCCGGGTTCATCGGCCTGTTCCTGGGCGCTGCCGAGGGCTTCATGTGCCGCAATCCCGGCCGCGCGGTGACCAGCGGCGCCGTCGGCCTGGCGACCGGGTTCCTCGGCGGCCTGCTGGCCTTGATCCCCACCGGTATCATCTTTCAGCTCATCGGCCAGGTCGCGCTGTCGCTGCAGGACGGGCCGCTCGATGAACACTCGATGCCCAGCGGATTGGCACTGGCGGTGTTCATGATGGGCCGAGGAGCCGCCTGGGCAGTCGCCTCGATCCCCGCCGGGCTGGGACAGGGCTTCGCCCTCCGCGAAAAACGAGTGATTTTCAACGGCCTGGTCGGCGGAGTGCTGGGGGGACTGATCGGTGGCGTGCTGTTTGATCCGATCAGCATGGTGCTGCTGACCGACGACGGCGAAGCCACCTACAGCCGGTCCGTCGGCTTCGCCACCATCGGACTCTCCGTCGGACTGTTTGTCGGGCTGGTCGAAGGCTGGACCAAGACGGCCTGGCTGATGATGAGAGTCGGCCCCCTGGCCGGAAAACAGTTCGTGCTGTTCAAGGACACCACCGTCCTGGGCAGCTCGCCCAAGGCCGATGTCTACCTGTTCAAGGACGACGCGATCGAACCCACACACGCCATCATCTACAACCGCGGCGGACGCTTCGAAATCGTCGATCAGAACACTCCCGATGGTACCTACATCAACGGGATCCCCATCAAGAGCCAACTGCTGCAAACCGGTGACCAGGTCATCCTCGGAAAAACCGTCCTCGAATTCACAGTCAAGGACTCCGACTGACTCGAACAACCCACCCCAACCCGGCCGGTTCCTGGTCCCTTCACACAACTCCGTCCTGTCTCTTTCAACCAGGGTTTGACACATGACAATCCAGGTCAGCTGCCCCGCGTGCGGCAAGACGCTCAAAGCCAAGGACTCGGCCGCAGGCAAGCAGGCCAAGTGCCCAGACTGTGGCGGAATCATCTCGATCCCCGAGGCCGTCTACGACGCCATCGACGAACCCAGTGCCGATGTCGATGAGGGATTCGATGCCGACTTCGACTTCGACTACGCCGCTGCCGAGCACCAGAGCCCCACCGCACCGGCGGGATCGCAACGGCGACCGTGTCCGCAGTGTGGTGAGATGATCGTCTCCTCCGCCGCCAAGTGCCGGTTCTGTGGCGAGATCTTCGACAGCAGACTCAAACAGCAGCAGAGCCGAGCAACCGCCTCGGATGCCGATTCCAATCTCTCGGGCGGTGAATGGGCCGTGGGGATCATCTGCTCGGGGATCGGCTGCATCTGCGGCATCGTCTGGATGATCCAGGGCAAACCCAAGGGACTGAAGATGCTCGGGGTCTCGCTGGCCGCTGCCTTCTTCTGGAACATCATCAACGTCGTCATTCAATTGGCCGCCAATCCCAATCAATTCTGATTCGGCCGCAGCAGACCGGCTGCTCCAGCTCCCGGCAGACACTCTCCATGACGCAAGCCGAGATCATCCGCTGCGAATGTGGTGTCAGCGTGCGGGTGCCTGCCCAACGGGGCCAGCGGACGCTCCGCTGTCCCAAGTGCCGCGTCGAACTCGCCGTGCCACCTGCCGCACCCGCCGCACCTGCCGCCCAAGTCGAGGCCCGGCAGCTGTCAACGGGCTCCGACGGAGTGCTCTGCCCGATCTGCCAGACCCGGATCACCGCCGGCGAAGAGCGTGTTGCGTGTCCCGAGTGCGAACAGTCTCATCACCAGGACTGCTGGGTCGAAATCGGCGGCTGCAGCACCTACGGCTGCACCAGGGCTCCTTCGCTCGAAACCGACGGTCCGGCCCAGCCACCCCACACCGCCTGGGGCGACAACAAGCAGTGCCCGGCATGTGGCGAGACGATCAAGTCGATTGCGCTGCGATGCCGCTACTGCGGCACCGACTTCGAGAGCGTCGATCCCTTGCAACTCAGAGACCTGCACCGCCGGGCCGTTCGCGACGACTCGCTCAA
>CAUZEQ010000295.1:0-6135 GCA_963578885.1 Planctomycetota bacterium | reverse complement strand
GTGCTGGCCGAGCGGCCCAGTGGTGGAGTGGCCTTCAAGTCGGTGTTCACCGGAGACGCGGGGGTTTCGCGGCCTCGCCTGTTGGACGAGCGTCAGTTGGACGAGCCGGCCATTGCGTCGGGCCAGGAGTACAAGGTCAAGCCGGACAAGAAGAAGAAGAACCTGCGGCCGGTCCCCACATACAGTCGTCGCGAGCAGTTGGCCAGGTTGGTCCGTGACGGCAACAACCGGTATTTCGCCCGCAATATGGCCAATCGACTCTGGGCCGTGGTGATGGGCCGCGGTCTGGTTGAGCCGGTGGATCTGCACCACAGCGACAACCCGCCTTCTCACCCCGAGTTGCTGAGGCTGCTCACCGACCGGTTCATCGAGACCAAGTACGACATCCGCGGGTTCATCCGCGAGCTGGTCCTGACTCGGACATTTGCCCGCGGCTCGAGCCTGCCATCGGACCTGGTGGCGCGGTCGGCCCGTGCCCGCGAGTTGCTCGGTCCGCTGGTCGAGACTGAGAAGAAGCTGACTTCCGAGCTGGCTGCTGCGGACTCGAAGATCGAGGCGGCGGTGGCGATCGAGACCAAGTCGGCCGAGCCGGTGCCGGCGTTGGCCAAGGCCCTGAAGCCGGTCAACGACAAGGTGGCCGCGGAGAAGAAGAAGCACGACCCGGCGGCCAAGGCCCTGGCCGACTCGACGAAGAAGCTGCAGGAGAAGCAGAAGGCGGGTCTGCCGCTGCTGGCGGGTGCGCGCGGGGGGGTCGCCGCTTTGAAACTGCTCGCAGGCGACAAGGAACTGGCCGCGGTGATTGCCAAGCTCGACACTCGGGCCAAGGCGATGGTTTCACAGCTGGCCGCTCTGGAGAAGGACCGGGCTGCCAAGCAGTCGGCAGCTCTGGCGACGGGCAAGGCGTTGAAGGCGGCTGAAGTCGCTCGAGACACCGCCGTCAAGAAGCACGACGATACGGTCAAGTTGTTCGAGGCCGAGATGTGGAAGGTCGACCAGTTGAGAACGGCTCGGCGAACGATCAACACCAGGCTGACGGCCAACTCGCGACGCAAGGAGACACTCGAAGTGCTCGCCGGCCTGGCCGCGACCCAGAAGGCCTCAGACGAGACACGGGCTGCCCTGGCGAGTGCCGAAAAGGCTCTGGCACCGGTGGCGGCCGAATACGGCAAGTCGGACACCGCGCTGAAAACGGCAAAGAAAGAATCGACCACCGCCGGTACGGCCCGGGACAAAGCGGCCACCGAACTGGCCGGGACCCAGGCGAAGCTGGCGAAGTTGCCCAAGCTGACCGAGTCGTTGTCAGTTGCGGCTGAGCAGACCGCCCTGGCACTCAAGACGCTTGGCGAGGACAAGGAACTGGCCGGCATCAGCAAGACACTCGGCGGGCGATCAGCAGGTTTCACCAAGGAGCTGGCCGACGCAAAGAGGGCTCTGCCTGGCCGGCAGTCGGCTGCTTCGGCAACGGCCAAGCGAGCCCAGGCGGCCCAGGCGGCGCTGGAGGCCGCGGCCGGCAACCACGATCGGCTCACCAAGCTCAGGGCTCCGTTGCTGGCGAGGGCCACCGCGGCCCGCGGCAAGTCCGACGCCACACAAAGTGCTCTCGACGAGACGCTCGGAAAATTGTCTCTGTCGTGGTCACGTCAATTCGCCATCGGCATCGTCGAGCCGCTGTCTCCGGAACAACTTGGCTGGAGCCTGTTGCAGGCGGTCGGCCAGGTCGGTCGTCAGCGTCAGAGCGTGGTCGCCGAACTCGACAAGAAGAGTCCTCTGAAGCCTGAAGAGAAGAAGGACGCGGCGAAGCTGGCTGCCCGGAAACTGCAGATCGAGCAGACGACCTACGACAAGCTCAAGGGCACTATCGCCACCATGATTACCCTCTACGGTGCTGGCAGCGGGCAGCCTCAGAACGAGTTCTTCGCCACGATCGACCAGGCCCTGTTCTTGGCCAATGGCGGACCGCTCAAGGGCTGGTTGGCACCCGGCGGTGGCAACCTGACCGAGCGACTCGGTAAGATGACCGAAGAGAAGCAGCTGGCTGAGGAGCTCTACCTGAGCGTCTTGACCCGGCGACCGACCGACGAGGAGGTGGCCGACGTGTCTGCCTATCTCAAGGAACGAACCCAGAAAAACCGCGCCGCGGCGATCCAGGAACTGGCCTGGTCGCTGTTGACCTCCGCGGAATTCCGCTTCAATCACTAGGACCTCTTCAAGACCACTGTGAACGACCTCACCCGGGCGGATCGGCCGACCGGGACCCAAACTGACCATTCAGATCCTCAAGGGAATGACGATTCTTCAACGGGCGTCGATGGCAAGCAGGATGACTTGTCCAAGCCGGTTGTCGTCAAGAACGGGAGAATACCAATGAGACGCAAACGATCCTGCGGCAGCGACGAACACGCGATGGCTCGACGGCAGTTCCTGGGTGGAGTCGCCGGCGGCGTGGCGGGTGGCCTGGGCGTGATGGCCGGTCTGCCGGCGGCCAAGCAGCTCGAAAAGACCCAGCAGCGGGTTGTCTGCATCTACATGTCCGGTGGCTTGAGCCAGTTGGAGAGTTGGGATCCCAAGCCCAAGACCAACACGGGCGGCCCGTTCCGGGCGATTCCCACCTCGGTCCCCGGCATCCATCTCTCGGAACTGCTCCCGCTCACCGCCAAGCACATGGACAAGCTGGCGGTCGTCCGCGGGATCAACACCAAGAACGGTGACCATGGCAAGGGCAGCTACCACATGCAGCACGGTCGGCAGCGGATGCCGGGCGTGAGCCTGCCGACCCTGGGTGCGGTCTGTGCCAAGGCGTTGCAGGACCCGAGCAACCCGATGCCCGGCCACATCCGCATCGGCGGCGGCGGTCGCGGCAACGATGCGGCCTACCTCGGACCCCGTTACGGCAGCATCGGAGCCAACGGCAAGCCGCCGGCCAACTCCGAGCGTCCCAAGGAACTCAGCGAAGCGGCCGACGAGCTGCGGAACCGTCTGCGTCGCAAGGCCAACGACCGTTTCGCAAAGCGTCGTCGCACGGCCGAGACCGATGCCTACACCTTCAGCTACGAGCGGGCGTTGCAGTTGATGGAGCGTCGCGATGTCTTTGACGTCTCGAAGGAGCCGGCGAAGATGCAGGAGCTCTACGGTGGGGAGTCGTTCGGGCAGCGGTGCCTGACGGCCCGGCGGCTGCTCGAAAACGGTGCCACGTTCGTCAAGCTGGATCATTCGAACTACGACACCCACAACGAGAACTTCAACTTCCACCTCGAGCAGGTGCCCGAGTTCGACAAGGGTTTCGCGGCTCTGGTGGGTGACCTGGACGATCGAGGCATGCTCGATTCGACCCTGATCGTGGTGATGTCGGAGTTCGGTCGCACGCCGAACATCAACAAGTACTACGGCCGCGACCATTGGGGCACTGCCTGGAGCATCTGCCTGGGTGGCGGCAAGATTGCCCGCGGAGCGGTCGTCGGCAAGACCAATGCCAACGGGACCAAGGTGATCGATCGGGAGGTCAGTTACCCGCACCTGTTCCACACCTACCTCGCCGGTCTCGGACTGGACTCTAAGGAGCCCTTCGATATCGGCGGACGTCCGGTGCCGATGGCCGATCCGGCCTTCGGTCCGATTGATGAGTTGATTACCTGATCGATCTGCCGAGCCCGATCGCGGGTTCCCGGGCCAAGCGATTTCCAGGGGCGAGGCCCGATCCGGGGTCTCGCCCCCTTTTTTGCTCACGCAACACACAGCCTCCCAGGATGTCCTCGACATGGCCGCGACCAAGGCAGATCCCAAGAAGGTCCACATCGCCCACCAGTGGAAGCACGGCAGCCCGTTGGTCGCCTGCTGCTTTTCTCCTGATGGCAAGTACGTATTCACCAGCGGCCAGGACTACGCCCTGCAGCGGTGGGAGATTCCGTCGGGGAAGAAGGTCGAGTGGAAGGCTCATGACAGTTGGGTTCGCGACATCGTGTTCCTGCACGATGGCACGACGATGATCACTGCCGGCTCTGACGACAAGCTGATCTTCTGGGACGCGATGTCCAAGAAGCCTAAGGCGATCCGGACCATCGTGGCCCACAAGGGCTGGATCCGCAGTCTCTCGGTCGCCGCCGACGGCAAGACCTTCGCTTCCGGCGGGAACGACCGGCTGGTCAAGCTGTGGGATTCCAGCAACGGCAAGCTGATCCGAACCTTCAGCGGCCACAAGCTGGATGTCTACAGCACGTTCCTGCATCCCGATGGCAAGATGCTGTACTCGGGCGACCAGGGTGGTGAGATCCGCGAGTGGGAGATTTCCAGCGGGAAGCACCAGCGGAGTTTCGATGCCAAGGTGCTGTTGACCAACAACACCCAGGGGGTGCGTTACGGAGGCGTCCGCGGCCTGGCCGTCAGCCCGGACAACAAGTACCTGGCCGCCTGCGGATTGCACAAGGCGACCAACCCGCTGGGTGCGGTCAACGAGCCGATTGCGTTGCTGTTCGACATGAAGACCAACAAGAAGGTCCGATCGCAGCCTGGCAGCGGCGTCAAGGGCATTGCCTGGCAACTCTCGTGGCTCAACGACGGATCGCTGGCGGTGGCATCCGGTGGCAGTGGTGGAGGCTTCCTGCTGTTCTGGCGGCCCGACAGCGACAAGGAGTACCACCGCTTCAAGTTGCCCGACACGGCTCGCGACATGGCGGTGCACCCCGACGGCCTGCAACTGGCCACGGTGCATTACGACCGGCACGTGAGAATCAGCAAGCTGACTCAGAAGCCAGCCGCGAAGAAGGACGCGAAGAAGCCGGCCAAGAAGAAGTGACCGGTTGATGATTGCCGGTGTCGATGCGACCGGTTTGTTTCGCGTCTTAGTGTGGCGCGATATGATGCAGGCCCGGCCACGGATGGCTCACGGGACGTCTCGCAGGCTCCGTCCTCTGTGGAACCGGCCCGACCGTGACCGCGCTTTTCTCCCAGTCCAGCCAGTCGATGGCGGTCCCCGAGATCTTCGGGTACCAGTTCGTACGTCGGATCGGTGTTGGCGGGATGGGCGACGCGATCCTCGCCAAGCAGCTCTCGCTCGATCGCGAGGTCGCGATCAAGATTCTCAAGCCGTTGCCCGAGGTGATGGAGGCCGAGCAGACGTTGCGCTTCGAGCGTGAAGCGTTGATGATGGCCAACCTGGCTCATCCTAACGTGGTGCGGGTTTACGACCGTGGCATCGTCGAGGGTCGTCCGTACATGGTGATGGAGTACGTCGAGGGGGGCGATCTGCGACAGCGGATGACCTCCGAGCAGCCGATGCCTCTGGAGGAGACTCGGAGCGTGCTGCGGGACGTTTGTACTGCGCTGGAGTTTCTGCACACCGAGGGGATCCTGCACCGGGACCTGAAGCCCGAAAACATCCTGATCGATGACCAGGGCGTGGCGAAGGTGATCGATTTCGGCATCGCCGTGCCGCTGGCCGAAACCGGGCAAGTGACTCGGACCGGCCAGATCATGGGAACGCTCGATTACATTGCTCCCGAGCAGCGATACAACCACCCGATCGACGAGCGAGCCGACCAGTACTCACTCGGCGTACTGGCGTATGAAATGCTGACCGGTCACAAGCCGGTCGGGGTCTTCCCGGTCGTGTCGAAGCGGAATCCTCAGGTGGGCGTGGTCGTCGACCGGGTGCTGTCCCGGGCTCTGCAGCAGGATCGCGACGAGCGGTACGAGACACTCGGCCAGTTTGCCGCGGAGCTGGATGCCGCGATCGGTTCGACCGGAGCGGCGAAGCTGAAGTGGATTCCGGCGGTAGCCACGATCGTGTTGCTGGGGCTGGTCATTGGTGCCAGCGTGCTGGTGGCGGGTCGCGGCGAGACCGATTCGCCGCCGGCGGCCCCTGGGGCACCGGCTGCGGCGGGGACGGAGACAGGGACGGAGACAGGGACGGAGACAGGGACGGAGACAGGGACGGAGACAGGGACGGAGACAGGGACGGAGACAGGGACGGAGACAGGGACAGGGACAGGGACAGGGACGGAGACAGGGACGGGGACAGGGACGGGGACAGGGACAGCGGCGGGTGGAGCAGTCGAGCCAGCGGAATTTCTGGCGGCGGTGCCCTTTGATGCCGAGCGGGCCGCGGGTGTTCAGGCTCTCTGGGCGGCGCGGCTGGGTCGG
>CAUZEQ010000294.1:0-6152 GCA_963578885.1 Planctomycetota bacterium | reverse complement strand
TGATTCGACAGCGTCTGCGTCAACCGTTTCGCCGTCCTCGTTGGTTTCGGCTTCCTCGGCTACGGTCTCGTCGCCATCTGCTGATTCGACAGCGTCTGCGTCAACCGTTTCGCCGTCCTCGTTGGTTTCGGCTTCCTCGGCTACGGTCTCGTCGCCATCTGCTGATTCGACAGCGTCTGCGTCAACCGTTTCGCCGTCCTCGCCGTCCTCGCCGGTTTCGGTTTCTTCTTCTACTACTTCTTCTTCGGGTTTGATCCCGAGCAGTTCATTCCGAGTTTCTTCGCTGAGGGCTTCGAGGAGTTCCGCCGGCGGCTCCTCTCCCCGCTCGATGTACTCTTCAGCGGCCGCCCGGAATTGTCGCTCGCGTTCCCGAGCCGCCCGGACTTCGGCGCGTCGTTTCGTTTCTTCGGCTTCCAGCCGCTCGGCCTCCGCCTCGGCCACCGCGATGATCGCGTTGCACTCTTCCTCACCGAGCCCGCCCATTTCGGCGAGTTCTTCGGGCTCGATGACCGAGAGGTCGTAGAAGCTGAAGAAGCCCTGCCCGACGAGTTCCTCGGCCAGGTCCGCGGTAATCCCCGGGATCATCGAGAAGGCCTCGGTCGATTGTTCGAGCTGGTCGTGCAACTCTTCCTGGGTCATCACCTCGATGTCCCAGCCAACGAGTTTCGAGGCCAGCCGGACATTCTGGCCCCGTTTGCCGATGGCCAGCGAGAGTTGATCTTCGTCGACCAGGACGAGGACTTTTCCGATCGAGGGTGAGGCGCAGACGATCACGTCGTCGACGGCGGCCGGCTGCATGGCGTTGGGGACCAGCACCGGCAGCGATTCGTTCCAGCGAACGATGTCGATCCGCTCGCCGGCCAGTTCCTCGACAATGTTCTTGATCCGGGACCCTCGGACCCCGACGCAGGCTCCGACGCAATCGATGTTGTTGTCGTAGCAGGAGACGGCGACCTTGGAGCGGTACCCCGCCTCGCGGGCCAACGACTGGATCTCGATGATCGCTTCGGCCACCTCGGGGATTTCGCGTTCAAACAGTCTCTGCACCAGGTCGGGGTGTTTGCGAGAAAGGATAATCTTGACCCGGCTGCCCGCCTTGCGGACTTCGATGATCACCGCCCGTACCCGCTCGTTGACGCGGTGCGATTCGCCGGGGATCTGCTCGCTGCGGGGCAGAAAGGCCTCGACCTTGCCGAGATTGACCGTGGCAGCGCCTCCGTCGAATCGCGTCACCGTCCCGGTGACCATCGTCCCCCGCAACTCCTCGTACTCGATGTACAACGAGTCCCGCTCGGCCTCGCGGAACTTCTGGATCATCACCTGCTTGGCGGTCTGGGTGGAGATGCGGCCGAGGATGGTACCGAGGTCATCAGGGGCGATCTCGACTCCGGGACAGGTCACAGTCGGTTCGCCGGTCACCCGGTCGACATGTACCTCGACCTCCGATTCCTCGCCGTAGTGCCGGCGTGCGCCCGAGAGAATCGCCTGCTCGATGCCCTCGAAGACGATCTCCTTGTCGATGTTCTTGTCTCGGTGGATCGTGTCGATCAGCCGGAGGAGTTCGGATCCGTTCATTGCTGTTCCTTCCCTGCCGGGTATCCGCTGTGCGGGCGTCCGAGTAGCCTGGTGAGATCCGGCGTGAGTCGGTGGCCGGAGCGGACCAGGCCGGGTGAGCCCGGTTGTCTGTCTGTTCGCGTGTGATCTGTCGAGGTGTTAGCCTGAGAGCCAGTTTGTGGACTCAAATTTCCCGAGGGGAACAAAAAAGTGCGGGCCAGTCACCCACACTTCGCGTTGCGGCGGGCGCAATTCGCCCCACACAACCGACCAGCACCTTCCGTACCGCCACGGCACGAAGGGCACTCGCCCAACAAGGTCCTTGGAAACAGGTCCGAATTACATGCGGACGCTCCCGGAGGGAACCTCAAAACAAACCACCCCCCGACGAGACCCGCGAGGCACCCATTGCCGGACACGGACTGAGTCCATTCTTGCCGGAAGATTGTCTTCCAATACAGCGGGAACGATACTGGATGGTCTGGGGAGTGTCAAGCGACCGAGAGACGGGCTCGCGCGTCCGAAGTTGTTGACAGATCGCCTGTTACAGACCGTGAACAGGTTGCGAATCAGACGAGAACTGGCCAACGAAACCGTATATGGACGATCCGACGTTTGACCTGGAAACAGCCCACCGCTGGTTCGCCGCTCGCATGAACAACCAGGCGTGGGAATTGCTCGAGTCCGAGGCCCGGACCTCGCAGCAGGATGAGCTGATGCGCAGCACCGCCTATGCCGCAGCACGTCACTGGTCGGAGGTGGGCCAGTCGATCAACCACCAGCGGGCCGAATGCCTGCTGGCGCACGTGCATGCTGCGTTGGGTGAGGCCTCCGCGGCGGTCCACCATGCCCGGCGAGCCCTGGAGTTGATGACCGAGGCGGGAGACTCAATCGAGGCCTTCGATCGCGTGTTCACTCACGACGCGGCCGCACGAGCCTATCTCCTGGCCGAACAGCCTCCCCTGGCAGCCTCGCATCGGGCCCAGGTCCAGTCGGCTCGGTCATCGATCACCGACGCATCGGATCTCGAGGTGGTCGAGGCGTGGTTGGGTCGGGACGATTCGGCCTGAAACCGCTCTAGACGGCCGCGACGATGGCACTGGCCTGGCCATTGGAGGTGGCACTGAGGTTGAGCACGACGGTGTTGGAGACGGGGCGGAGTTCGTCGTGGACCACGTCGAGCGGGCAGTCGGGATCGGGTTGGGAGTAGTTGAGCGTACGGGGGACCACGCCCTGGCCCAGGGCCAGCAACGAGGCGGCCAGTTCCAGCGTCCCGCTGCCGGCTCCGGAGTTTCCCAGTGCGCTCTTGAGGGCCGTGACCGGGACCGTCGAGGCCCGCTCACCAAACACCTCCCCGATCGCCGCCGCCTCGATGATGTCGGCCTGGCGGCTGGCCAGTCCGTGAGCGTGGATGTGGCCGACGTCGCCGGGCCCCAGCCCCGCTTCGGCCAACGCCGCCTGGGATGCGATGACCAGTGCCTGCTGCGGGTCGACCCGCCCCGCTCGATCCACCACGCAACTCGAGCCGGACCCCAGGATCGTGCCGAGGATGTTCGCACCCCGCGCCCGCGCGTGAGACTCGGTTTCCAGGATCAACGAGCAGGATCCTTCGCCGATCACCTGCCCGGTCCTCGTGGCATCAAACGGCCGACACCAACTCGCCGGATCGCCCTGACCGTCGGCCAGTTCGTCCCACATCGAGGCGTGCAGGCACTTGATCGGATGCAGTTTCGACCCGGTCGATCCGGCGATCATCACGTCGGCACTGCCGCGGACCAGCAGCCGGAAGGCCTCGCCGACCGCGAGGTTCCCCGAGGCTTCGGCGAGGGTCAGCGAGTTGTTCGGGCCGCGGGCGTCGACGGCGATCGCGATGTGGCAGGCCGGCATGTTGGGCAGGTACTTCAACAACCACAACGGCTCCATCTGCCCCATGCCACTCGCGCCCCAACGCGAAATCTGGAACTTGGCCTCTCCACCCGGCTCGGTCAACTCCGTCGATCTCGAGGCGGCCGCGAAGAGGGCTTCGGGGTGAGAGAACATCTGGTCGGCGCCGTAGTCGACTCCCAGCCGCGTGCGGTCGATCGAGTCGCTGTCGATCCCCGAATCGTCCAGGGCGCCGATGGCCGAGGCGACCCCGAGCTGGATGTCGCGGCACATCACCTTGATGCTCTTGCGCTGCGGCTTGAGGTAGTCCTTGCGGGCTGCCGAGGGGGTGAAGCCGGAGATCTCACTGCCGGCATGCCCGGGGATTCTCGAGAGATCGGGCAGGTCGATCGCGCCGATCCCGCTGCTGCCCGCCAAGACACCCTCGGCAAATGCCTCGCGACCGATCCCGATCGGGCTGAAGAGCCCCACACCGGTGACCACGACTCGGGGTCGAGCTGGCTGGGAAGTTGTCATGGGCAGGGGCAGGGGCAGGGAGGGGGGGGGTCTGTGGCAGGTTGAGACTGTTGGCACCGGCGGTGGTCGTGGAGGTCTGCGAATGCCGCTTCGGGCTCACGCGGCCTTCTTGATCACCAGGCAGGCGTTGTGGCCACCGAAACCGAAACTGTTCTTGAGGATGTGCGTCACGGACCAGGGACGCGCCTCGCCGGGGACGTAGTCCAGGTCGCACTCGGGGTCAGGGCTGTCGAGATTGATGGTGGGGGGGACGACCTGCTGCCTGAGTGCCATCACGCAGGCACAGGCTTCGACACCGCCCGAGGCACCCAGCAGGTGTCCCAGTTGACTCTTGCTGCTCGAGACGCACAGCGTCCGGGCGTGATCACCGAAGACCGTCTTGATCGCGCGGGTCTCGGCCACGTCGCCCAGCGGAGTGCTGGTACCGTGAGCGTTGATGTAGTCGATCTTCTCCGGCGGCAGACCCGCATCTTGGATCGCCGCCGACATCGCCCACGCCGCACCCTCACCCTGGGGATTGGGAGCCGTCATGTGCGACCCGTCGGCCGACATGCCGTAGCCGATGATCTCGGCCAACACTTCGGCCCCGCGGGACTCGGCATGAGACAGCTCTTCGAGTACCAGCATGCCGGCACCCTCGGAGAGTACGAATCCGTCGCGGTCCCTGTCCCACGGTCGACTGGCCCCCTCGGGGTCGTCGTTGCGTGTCGAGAGAGCATTCATGCGGGCGAAGCCCGAAAGCCCCATCGGAGTGATCGCCGCCTCGCTGCCCCCGGTGATCATCACGTCGGAGGCTCCGTGCTGGATCAGGCGGAAGGCGTCGCCGATGGCATTGGTGGCCGAAGCACACGCCGTGGCGACGGCACTGTTCGGGCCGCAGAGACCGAAGTGGACCGAGATGTTCCCGCTGGCGGCGTTGACCATCAGCTTGGGGATCATCAACGGCGAGACCCGCGAGGGACCTCGGTCGTAGAGCAGCGAGTGCTGCTGCTCGATCTCCTCCAGGCCACCGATCCCACTGCCGATCAGCACGCCGTGACGATACGGATTTCCGCTGTCCAGATCGATCCCCGACTGGGCCACCGCCTTGACGGCCGCGGACAACGCGAACTGGGTGAAGCGGTCCAGCCGCCTCAGTTCCTTTGGAGGCAGATCGAGATGATCAGCGGGATCGAAATCGCGGATCTCGCCGCCGAAACGGACCTTGAACTCGTCGACGTCGAAACGGGTCAGAGGCACGATGCCGCTCTTGCCCGTGCACAACCGGTCCCAGAACTCGGAGATCTCGCAGCCGAGCGGGGAAACGACCGCGATTCCGGTGACCACGACCCGTCGCATCACTCACCCATCTTGCCCTCGATGTAGGCGATCGCCTCACCCACACTTAGGATCTTCTCGTAGTCCTCGTCCGGTACGCTGATACCGAACTTGTCTTCAAACGTCATCACCAACTCGACCAAATCGAGCGAATCGGCCTTGAGGTCATCCTGAAAACGACTCGAAGGCCGGATGTTGCTGACGTCTTCGCTGAGTTGATCGGCAACCAGTTCGATCACCTGCTGGCCCAATTCCGAGATCGGTTCTTCATCGGCACCCGCGGCAGCCGCTGCCGGTTCCGACGCGGTGTTATCACCAGGGGCCGCTGCAGCATTCTCACCGGAGGGCTCTTGGGAAACCGGATCCTGGATCGGATCGGAAGTTTCGGGACTGTCGTCGTCGAAGATCATCTTTGGGTCTCTCGCTTCCCGGTGAAATGTTCCATCCAATCGCAACCGCTGTCACTCGGGCTCACCCGCGTCACCTCTGCGGCCGTCTCAGGACCGCCGCAGTCTCAGGAACACTCGCCTCCGGCCAATCGCCCCCAAGGCCCTGTCTCCCCGGCGATGATATACCACTCGACCCGGCAACTGTAAACCGTAAACGACACGCCCACCGACGGCTCGCTGAGACCACCGACCACGATCCGCCCGGGCCATCCTGCCAGGGCCGCTAGGAATCGTTGACCGGCTGGCAGCGGATCTTGCGGTCGATTCGCTTGAGCAGTCCGGTGAGCACTCGGCCGGGCCCGATCTCGTAGAACTCCTCGATCCCCGATTCGATCAGTTTTCCCATCGAGTCGGCCCACAGCACGGGGCTCTTGACCTGACGCACCAGCAGGTCCCGGATCTCATCGGGGTCATCGTGAGCCTGTGCGTCGA
>CAUZEQ010000293.1:0-6158 GCA_963578885.1 Planctomycetota bacterium | reverse complement strand
GGCATCGTCCACAACGACATCAAGCCCTCCAACGTGATGCTCAAACGCAGCGGCAACGCCAAGATCATCGACATCGGAGCCGCCTTCGAACTCGAAGACCGCCCCGCCATGCAACCCTGTACCCCCATCTACGCCGCTCCCGAAGTACTCGAGGGCAAACCGGGAACACCGGCCTCGGACCTCGCCAGCGTCGGATACGTGCTGATCGAAATGCTCTCGGGTGAACAACCGTTTGCCGGAATGAGCTACGCGGAGATGCTGATCGCCAAACGCGGTGTCTTCGACTGGCTGCCCGGAGCGCTGCCGGTCGAGGAGTTTCCGATGACCGAGCCGCTGTTGAAACTGCTGCACGGACTGGTCGACCCCGACCCGCTGAAGCGATTCCCCTCGGCCGAAGAGGCCGAACTGGACTCAGGCGGAGTCGCCGAGTTCCAACGCGAGTTGGTCCAGGCGGGGGTGACCAGCGAGTACGAAGCCGAGATCAGGCACTGGATCGACGAGGTGGAAGCCGAGTTCGAACTGCAGGACCCCTCGGACGAAGCCACCGGTGACTTCCTGCCGGCCACCCGGGTGTTCAACCCCGAGACCCCCAAAGACGGCTGAGAGCGTGATCGTCTTGACCCAATAACCGCGAAGCGGCACGGGATTCGGGGTTTTGTGGTGGTCGCGGTTGCCAGCTGGGTACGTGCGCCCACGGATCCAGCCCAACAACCCGTGAAATTCCACCGGCGACGCGGTACCCAATAACCGCGAAGCGGTTCCATCCCAAAGCCCAGTGTTGCACGGTCCGCCGGAGGCGGAGCGGGCTACGCTGGGTTCGCTACGCCCCACACGCTTGTGAACCCCAACGGGGTTCCAAATCACGACACCTCGACGTGTAAACCCCTTCAGGGTTTGAACGTGGGGTTGGGTGCGAGAGACCCAGCGTGGCGCACGCCTGACGGCGTGCTGACGCTGGGCTATGCGATAGAACCCCTTCGGGGTTTTGTGGTGGTGCGGGTTGGGGAATCCCAGCGTGGCGCCCGTCTGGTCTCCCCAGAGCAGCCTACTCCCAGCCTCCGAGCTTTCCCCGCCAGCGATCGAGGATGGCGTTGATCTGGTCGCGACGCGTCTTGTAGTACATCGTCCCAACGACCAGGCCGATGCCGATCACCAGTAGCAATGCACCGATGGCGGCCCGCTGAGTGGTCTGGTCGGCGACGCGGACGACCCTGAACATGATCGTGGCGATATCGACCAGCAACGCCGCAAAGCCCAGGAACAGGTACATCCGGATCCGCAGGAAACTGCCCAGACCCATCGACACCAGGCACAGCACGATCAGCGTCAGGTTGAACGCCAGCGGATACTCGTCGCTGGTCAGAGCGTAATAACCGGAACTGGACAGCATGGCGATCAGGGTCACCATGCGGATCCGGTTTCGAGTGTCTGCATCGATCCGACGTCCAAAGAGCTGCAGCAGGACCAGGATCCCCAGACCCACCGGAATCACGTAGGCGTTGAGCATCGTCAATTCCAACTGCGTCCAGAAGGTGATCATCACAAACGCGACGAAGCCCCCCACCGCCACGATGTTGTAGGGCGACTCGCGGTCGTCCTTGCCCAGGAAGGTGAACATCAGGCTGTGCAACCCGACCACCAGCAGAGCCACGTCGCTGCCCATGCCGTTGACCACCACCCAGATCAGTGCCACGACCGGCAGTCCCAGCAGTGTGCCCATCAACGGGATTCGGATCTCACGAGGCCGCACATCGATCACCTGCTTGGCACCGCAGATGGCAAACGACACGACCAGGCTGGCCCAGACATCGTAGTGAGGCGTCCAGAACTCGGTCGTGTTGATCAACTGCCGCCGCAAGACCATGAAGAAGCCCAGCACGCACAGCTGCAGCACGATGTAGGCCGACATCGTCCGTCTCTGCCGACCCTCGAAAAACCAACCCACGGCAAAGGCGGCATACATCAGGCACACCAGCCCGATTTCGCGAGTCTCAAACGCCTGGCGGTAATGGATCAACTGCACCGCGACCGCCATCACGAAGCTGAACCAGAGTGTGATCGAGTTCAGCGACCCGCCGGTCCTGCCGACCAGCACAAGTGCCTGGTCAAAGAGCCTCGGCTGCGGCCGATCCCACGAGTCGTAGCCGGGCAACAGCCGGAGCTGGAACCAGCGGCACAGGCTGCCGGTCGTGAAGACCGCGGCAGTTGTTGCCAGCAGCGGCCACGTTGACACAACGCCAGCGACGCCCTCGGACAGCCGCACCTGGCTGAAGAAGACCAGCCACGTGGGCACGACCAGCAGCAACCCGGCAGCGACCGTCTCTTCGACGCTGCGCGGCGAATGGGTCGAACGAGGCGCCATGGCCGCCAGCACACCCAGCACGGCAAACGCCCACAACCCGACTGACGTGTCGGGGTGATGGTGCAACACGATGTGCAGCAGAGTCAGCAGGGCCAGCCCGGCACTGATCGTGCCCAGCCTCATCGACTGCAACTGCCGCGAACCCACGGCCCGGGCCACCAGGCCCGCCGCCCACAGGGCCAGCACCACCCAGACCACCTGGTCTGCAGGTACGTAACTCTCGATACCCAGGAACCCGGCATGCAGGGCAAGCATGATCTCGAATACGCCCACGCCAATGTGCACCGCCGAATGACGGATGACTCCCAGGTGGATCAGCACACTCGCGGTTCCCAGCAACAGCGGAGCCGCCAGCCGCTCGTTCGCCTCGCTGTGACCAAAACCCGCCACCCCGAACGATTCACACAGACCCCACAGCATGGCCACGTGAGTTCCGATCAGCAGGAAGACTCCCCACGAGCGACGGAACCGGAACCAGTCTTGACCGTCGATGCGACCCAGCCGCAGCACCGCGGTTCGCAACGGAGAACGCTGGTGGCTGACCAGGGTCCAGAAATGGGCCAGCCCGATGGCACACCAGGCCGCGGCGATCGGATGCTCCAGAGGCCTCAGGGCCTCGATCCAGCTCAGAGTGAAGAAGCTGGCCACGACCAGAGCCAACCCGCCATACAGGCCCAGCCAGCCAGTACCCCCCAGGCCGTGCAGCCTCAGCATCACGAGCGACACGAGCAGGATCAGCGGAGCGTTGGCGTGATACGTCTCGAAGTCGAAGGGCTGGTCGGGGAACATCAGCAGCTGAAACGCAACACGGAAGACCCACAACCCGACGACCGCAAACGACAGCGCCGCGGCCGAATCCCGATAACGACGTGCCAATGCGAACCCGCTGGCAAACCCCTGCTCGGCGCGGGCATAGAAGTAGACGACCGGAACCGCCAGGGCAAACAACGCGGTCTTCGGCTCTCGCAACGCCGGGATCAGCAACGCCGCACACCAGATCGTCAGCGTGACCCCGAAGTGGTAGCCGGCCTCGCACGAGACGACCAGCACCGCTTCGCCTTCACCGGGACGTCTTGCCGCAGAGCGGAAGTACAACGCGGCGATGTAGGCCATGACGCCCGAAACCACAAACCGTTCCCAGGGAATTTTCGCCAGGCCGGGATCGGTGACGTAGTTGAAACAGATCAGCACCAGCACCAGCCCCGCCAGCACCAGGCTCGCCCGGTTCACAAACCCGGCCACCCGCTCGCGACGCCACAGCTCTCGCAACGCACTCAACTGCAGCAACGTCGCCACCAGGCCCAACGAGATCAGGTGGATCTCCGAGAGCCCCTCTGCCCTGAGCGTGTCGCCGGGGAAGAGCCGGATGCTGTGGATGTTGCCCAGGGCCACCGCTGAGGTTGCCAGCCACGCCAGCGACTGACTCCGCCACGACCAGGCAACGATCACCAGGCCGATGGTCGAGAGGTACGGAGCCCACAGTTGCAGCGACTCGGACCGCAAGGCCGGAATCGCCGTGTGAGAGACCGTGGCCCATAGCGAGAAGACCACGGCGGGTGCAAACAGCCAGGCCACATCGGGAGAACGGAACACAGGTTGAGCGAACGGGCCGATCAGCAGTCCGGACCGATCACGGACCACAAGTCGGCCCGCCTGGCCCAGAACCGCGGCCAACAGACCCAAAGTCGCACACCGCCACGGCTCCGACAGCACGGCGATGTTGCGAGCAAGCTCGTAACGCGCCAACTCGCCAGCCAGCACGTGAGTGTGCAGGTACGCCTGCAGCAGAGCCAGCAATCCCAGCCAGCCGCTGCCGTGGTTCCTGGCCGCCAGCAGTATCAACCCCAGCAGCATCCATCGCTGTTGAGAGCTGACGACCTCGGGGTTGAGAACCGTACCGAAGCAGTTCACAACAACCAGCACAACGGCCATCAGGCTCGAAGCAAACAGAAACGGCGCCAGCAATGGCCTCAGTCGCTCGTGAGTCGAACGGGCGAATTCGCATCCGATGTGCACCGCATGCACGCCCAGCAACAGCCACAGCGTCGGAGTCAGGCTGCCGGCCAGGGACAGGCGACGCAGCAGATGACCCTCACCCACTGATGCCAGCGACAGCAAACTGACCAGGGTCAGCACGAACAGGAAACCGCCGAAGACCGTGCGGCCACTCACCAGGCCGAAGCGGACCAGCTGAATCGCCACGAAGCCGATCAGGACGGCGAGGACCCAGAACTGCGAGGCATCGTGGAGGATCAGGCTGATGACACAGACACACGACAGCACCAGGCTGCCCATCGCCAGCACGCCGCGGGTTGGCGCGATCAGGGTGCTGTCGACCCAGGATCGAGTGGTCTTCAGCCTCGAGTAGATCAGCTCGAGCCACTGCAGGATCAGGCCGGTCACCAGCACGGGCCAGGACCAGTGCCAGGGAGAATCGAGCAGATGGTTGCCGAGCATCAGGCCGGCCAGGAGGGTGATCCAGCCCAGGTGCACTCCGATCACAGCGCCGCGGCGAGAACGGTACAGGACCGCCAGCAGCGTCCAGGTGACTCCGCTCACGCAGACTGCGATGGCCGTCTTGAGCGGGATCAGCGACGAGTTGATCTGAAGCAGGTTGCCCAGGGACCGGCCGGGCAGGGCATTCTGCAGCACGGCCCACGTGTCAACACGCATACTCAGGAACACCGCCGATGCGGTCAGCGGCCATGTGAACAGAGTGTGGTCCAGGCGGCGGAACGGGAAGGGGATGCGGCCGAAGAACCGGTCCCCCTCACCCAGATCTCTCAGCCAGCCGGCTCGCATCAACGGAAAACAGGCCAGCACCAGGCCCAGTCCGCTCAGGGAACCTCCCAGCCCGCTGCCCCAGCCGATCGCCCGAAAGGAATCCTCGAACCGCGCACGCAGCTCGGGGAACAGGACCACCGCAATCACGGCAGCCATCGCCGCCGGCAGCAGCGATCGCGTGTGGTAGGTCGCGATCACCAGCAACACGGCCATCAGCAACGGTCCCGAGTAGTCCATCAGCTGATGCAACGGTTCAGGATTGGCCGCCACGCTCCCCTCGAACAACACCCGCAACACCATCGCCGCGACGGCGATCGATCCGTAGACCATCAGCACCGTCGAGCGGGCCCGTCGCAGCAGGTCGGAATGGGTCAAGCGGATCAGTAGCAGCCAGCCGCAGGAAGTGACTGCCAGTCCGAAGGCCATCGTGTTGCCGTGCAACTGACGGCCCAGCATGTCGACGCAGCCGAGGTAGGGCAGCGTGATGCCGACGATGGCCATCGCCGAATGCACCCAGCGGAGCTCCTCGTCACGCCATGCCCGCCAGGCAAAAATGGCCGCGACGGCCAGCAGCACACCGGCGGTCAACAGCGGAGCCGAACGGAATTGCCACTGCGCCAGGATCGCCACCACGGCGGTCAACAGCGCCAGGGTCGGCTGCATCCCCAGTGCGGCACGCGCCAGCAGCGGCTGAGACCGAGTCCGACCCAGCCAGTGCAGCCCGCCCATCATCAATGACAAGAGCAACCCGACGATCGGCAGCCAGGGATCGCGTGGGAATCCGGTCAACAACGCGACCGAAGCCCCCGACAGCGACAGCAGCGTCAGCCCGATCCAGTGCTGCAACTCGTGCCTCCGCCGCACCGCCTGGTACAGCCAGACCACACCCGCCAGCGCAAACACGGCCACCCGCACCTGCTCATGTGTGCTGCCCATCAGCACACCCATCAGGACCAGCGCGTAGCCCAGGAACGACTCCCCACCCAGTCGCTCGCCGTCCTCTCGCAACTCG
>CAUZEQ010000292.1:0-6210 GCA_963578885.1 Planctomycetota bacterium | reverse complement strand
GAGGTCGCCAACTTCGCTGCCAACGCCGCAGAAACCACACCGCCGTGACCAGCACGCCCACCATCCCGATCACCGCCAGCAGAGCCGGCCAGCCATCTCCCGCTCCGCGCCCCGTGGCCAAGCCCCCGGCAGCCTCCAGCGCATCGGTCACCAGCGAATTGAAAAACGTCATCGTGTCCAGCAATCCCGCCTGCAACGGCAGGTAGACCATGCTCTGTTGCTGAGCCAGCGACAACTCCACGACGTAGCGTCGCCACGAGTGTTCCATCACCTGGCCGGCATCACGCAGGAACCCCGAGTCGGCCTCGAGACGCCGGATCAGCTCGCCACGGGCCCCGGGGGTCGGGTCGAGAGTGACCCAGCGGGAACCAAGCCAAGCCTCGACCCACGCATGAGCGTGCCTCTGCTGAACGACGAACTGGCCACTGATCTGGTTGTGAGTCCCCCCCTTGAAACCCGACACCAGCCGGGACGGGATCCCCACCGCACGCAACATCAACGCCAGCGACGACGCGAAATGCTCGCAATAGCCCCGACGATGCCCGAAGAGGAAGTCCTCCACCGGGTCCCGCGACGGGTCGCGGTCCGAGGCATCCAGCGAATAGTCGAACTGGTCCCCGGCCAGGAACTCCATCAGGCGATCCGCCTTCTCTGTGTCCGAGTCATCCGGCCGCGAGGCAACCAGGCGGCGCGCGGTCAAGGAGAGCCGCTTGAGATCCACCGCTGAGAACTGCAGGTATTCGAGCCGGTCCGATTGACTCATCACCGCAGGCACTCGCGGCCGACGAGCCGCTGGGGATGGCGAAAACAGGCTGTACCGCAACACGCGGCCCCGCTCGCGGTCCCGCGTACCCACCAGCACACCAGTCGACGGGTGATACAGGGCGCGACGCTTGGCGCTGTCGATCAGGCAGCCGGTGACCGGGTGCATGCCAAAGAGCACCGGCGTGCCCAGGGTCTCCAACTGGATGTCCTGGCGGATCCCGTTGGCCCCCTGGGGAACCCCCTGCATGCGATCAAATCTCGAGTCCGGCAGCCCGCGTTCCCACTTGCCTCGCGAATACCTCACCATCACCGTGCCACGGAACAGCGGCTCCGAATCGCCCCAAGCACGCGCCAGATCGTCCACCTCAATCCGATCGCCCGTCTGCCGATCGATCACCTCCACGCTCATCACGTGCATGGTGCTCTCGAGAAGGTCGCCGATCTCGCCCAGCTGGACCGTCTCGGTGAACCCGGTCAGCGGCCGCAACGGATCGTTCTGTGCGTCGTCCAAGCCACTGGGATCAAACAGCCACAACCTCGGAATCAGCAGAAAGAACAGTGCCGAAACGAACAATGCCCCCGCCGCCGCCGCGGCCACGCCGAGAATGAAGCGGGAGTTGATCCACTGCTGATCGGCATCCAGCTGGCACCCGCTGCCCGCCGCGGTCGGACGCAGCCAGGCCGCGCCCTCCGGGACCGGGACCGCCACGGGAACCGCGACAAAGCGACCCTGAACCTGCTGGAGCGAGAAGACCGAGAGTGTCCAGGTGGCGGCCACCATGAAGAGGACCATCAACAGGCTGTAGAGCGATTCGCCGGACGCTTCGACCAGAACCGCCCCCACGGCGACCTGCAGAACCGAGAGCGTCAGCAGCCACCAGTACTGCCGATTCGCCTTGCCCCCCAACAGGACCACCCAGCCGAGGTAGACCAGCAGGTGCGCCGCAGCCGTCAACCTCGACTCGGGCCGCTCGCCAATGAACTCCCACGCAGCAGCAGCCACCGACAGCGTGGCCCCGATGTTCAGAGCCCACGACGGAATCCTCAGCTGACGCCGCCCGTCGACCAGCAGCAGCGCAAACACCGACAACGGAAACCCCATAGCCTGCGGAAACGCCGAGCCCTCGCCCACGACCAGCAACAACGTCGCCAGACCGTACAGCACGTAGACGCTGACCAGGAATACGTCCCGCAATCGCATCACAGACCCTCGATCGCAAACCAACTCGGCAAGAGCCCCGGATCAGCCCTCACCACCATTCTCGATTCCGACACATCCCCCGCTGACCACTCACCCGCCCCACCGGCCGCAACCGTACCGACCTCTTCAGAGGTGTCGGACCGCCGCCGCGATGTGACCAGCACGCCGCGGAACCGGGCCGTGGCCGTCTCGGTCGCTGTCGCGGGCGGGCCCGCTTTGCTGCCCGCCTGCACCGTCGCCAGCAGGTCGAGTACCTCGTTGACACCCATCGGGCCGCCCGTTTCGGAGAGCTCAGACACCCCCGCCCCGTAGACACTCAGCCGAACCCGCGCATCCCCCGCCCGACGCAACGTCTCGACACACAGCGTCGCCGCGAGGCTCACCGCCAATTCGACTCGCTGGAGGTCCGACTCGTCGGGACGCTGTGGCTGCCAGAGATCCAGTACCAGGTCCAGGTTCTGCTGCTGCTGTTCGTCGAACTCGCGGACCATCAACTGGCCTCGACGAGCCGTGGTCCGCCAGTGCACCGCTCTGGGGTTGTCGCCGGAACGGAACTCCCGCAGCGTCTGCAACTGGTCGTCGGCGCCGCCGCGTCGACGAGCCCGCCTGGGCACGCTGCCGCTCGTCTCGACCCGGTCCTCGAACCACTCCGCCGAGACGCGGCCCAGCCGAGGGTAGACCCGGATCTCCTCGGAGCGATGAAACACCAGGCCCCGCTCGATCAGGCCCAGCGGGAAGCGGGTCGAGAGTTCGATGGGGCCGAGTCGATAGCGACCTCGACGGCCAGGCCGCAAACGGTAGTACCCGCTCCGCCGCTCCCCGGCAGGCACCCGCGCAAACAGCACGCGGGCCTCGAGTCTCTCGCTGTCGTTCTCGATCTGGTCACTGGCCAGCACCAGCCACGACGGAAACAGCCGCTTGCGGTTCTCCACGACCAGTTCCACCGAAACCACCTCGCCGGCCATCACCCGACCCGGCACCACCCGCCGCACGTCGCACCGCCCCAGCAGCGTGCCGCTGGCCCAGGCATTCAAGAGCCAGGGACCGATCATCAACGCCACCACCAGCATCAGCAGGTTGTCGCCGCCCAGGAAACTGCCGACCAGCAACGACGACATCAGGCCCAGGTACAGCAGGCCTTCCCGAGGAGCACGGCGGACGCGACGACCGCCCCGGCCGGGCCGACGGTAACCTGCCCGCATGCCTCGACCGGTGACCTCACGCACACCCACCAGCAACAGCACCAACGCAGCTACCCACATCAACACGTTGACGCTCGTCCGAGACGTGGACGCGGTCATCGACACCAAGCCGTCCTTGACCAGCAACAGGCCCACGCCGCAGACCAGGGCGAGCAGTCCGTTGAGCGACACGCCGGCTCGCGATTCACCCACACGACCCCCCGCTGGCCGATTCGAGCGCCGCTGAGCTCGACGGCCGATCACCGCCGGGGGTCGACACCCGGTGTCGAATCGCCGCCGGACTTCACACCCCGCGACTTGCGGAACCGACCGTTGACACCCGGCGGTGCGGTGCGTGGAGATCGCTTCAGAGGCGATCGCTTGCCCGGACCCACCGCAGGACGGTCGCCGGCGGGATCCGGTTCGCGGGTCACCGCCACACCGGTTCCCAAACCCTTGGTGTAGCCGATGTAGGCCAGGAAGTCGTTGAGCCGGATCACCCGCACACCGTGATCGTAGGCCTCCTCACGCATCGCCGTCAGCTGGCCAATCAGGCGGCTGTAGGCCGATCGCTGAGCATCGTTTTTGGCCTGGTCGGGAGTCGGCGTGTTGCCGACCACCAGGTACTTGATCGACAGGTCGACCGAACCCCCGACGCGGGCTCCGGAGTCGTCCACCCAGACACTGACCCGAGCACCCGATTCGGCGACGTAACGACGCAAGCCCTCGATGTCGCTGCGGCCGTCGTCGTTGAGATCGACCAGGCCGACCAGGGCGAACCGCTCGGAATGACCCACCGACCAGATCGGCGAATACACCAGGTCGCCTCTCAGTACCGGATTGAGGCGGTCGCGATCGATGACGCGGGCCTGGGCCCGGTGCGGGCCGGTGACCCGCGAGACCTCGATCACGCCCTTGAGCCCCTTGCGGCTGCCGCCGATCTGATCGGCCGACTGATCGTAAACACTGAAGCGAATGCCGGCCTTGAGCTTGTCAGCCGAACCGAGATCGACCCAGACCAATCGGCCCGAGTCGTCGACCAGGGTGATCTTGCCGTCGGCGTGTTCGAAGCGGTGGGCATCGCGCTTCTGCAGCATCCGGTTCAGACGGCGAACCGTCGATCGGTGCAGAGCGAATTTCTGAACCATCGTCTTGTCCTGATCATCCACGACCTTTTGCAGCTCGGCAATCTGATCCCGCTGCCCCGAGGCCAGCTCACGCAACGTGTCAATCTCACGCTCCTTGGCCGCCAGCACCTCCTCGCGGGAACGCACGCTCGTCTTCAATTCCCGTTCGGCCGTCAAGCGTGCCTCCCGCTCGGGACTCAACACCGCCTTCCAGACCCGCTCCAGGGCGCGGTAATTGGCCAGCAGAGTCGACTTCGAATCGACCAGAGCGTTCCGCTCGATCTCCAGGTTGTCACGCTCGCTCGCCAGCCGACTCAGAGCCTCCCGAGCCGATACCCTCTGGCTGGTCGAGTCACGACCCAGCGCCCGGTCGATGTCGCTGCGGACCGCACCGGCGACGGTCGAGGGGTCCTGGTCGTCGGTTCCACCGACGGCAGCCTGGCTGTAGCCCAGCACATCCTTGAGCACCATGATGCTGTCGTCCTGGTCGCGGACCTGCTCGGTCAGCTTCTCCCGCTCGGCCTCCGCACGGGCCACCGCCGCCCGCATCTCCTGCCCGTCGCGGTAGAACAGGAAGGCCACGGCGATCAGCAGCACCGTGGCCATGGTCAACACGATCGCCGTGAAGTGCAGCGCCGTGGGGCCTCGCGAGGTCCGGGACATCGGTGACGTCCTCCAACAGCCGGGTAAGACGGGTCCGCTGCGGTCAGGTCGAAGGCCCCCCTGCCGCAGTCTCCATGTCAAACATGTCAGACTTCATTCTAGTTCGGTCCCCATGCGTGTCAACGAGTCTTGGCGCACCCCGCCCCGACCGGCCCCACTGGCCCCACCGACCCCAACCGGCCCGCTTACCTCATCCTTCGCTCACCCATTTCCTCACGGTGGCGATTCAACAACTCCAACGCCGGTCGCCAGCGACGCAGCAAGCGGACCAGTTGAGACGAGCTGCATCCGAGTCGCTCACCGGCAGCTCCCACGTTCCAGTCGACCCCGCAGAGCACATCCAGTGCCTCGGCCAGCAACGCCGGAAAGTCCTCGTGCGATTCGCTGACCACAACCCGGCGGCCCCGACATCGTGAACTCCACAGCGACGACGGCGCCGACACGGCCTCGACGCGAACCGACACCGCCAAGGCCAGCCGCAACCGCCTCAGTGCCAGGGGCAGGTTCTCCTTCACATGACGACGCTCGCTCGCCTCGGCCCGGATGCCGCTGGGCTGATGAGTGATCACGACGCCGGTCTCGACCTTGTTGCGACGCTGGCCACCGGGACCGCCACGCCTGACCTGACGCTGCACGCACTCCCGCAGCAGACTCGTGATCGATTTCGTCGAGGGATGAACCGAACCCGCCACCTGTTGGCCCCCTTTGGCCTGTTCGCTGCCGAGTGCATCACTCGAGAGAACCGTCACCGCCACTGCAACCGGTCCATCCGGCCCGTCAACCCGCTTTCCCCAGCCGGTTCAGGCGATCCCTGACGACACGGTTTCACACTGTGTCGAACTCACCAACCGCTGCGGACGACTCATCGACTCGACATGAGCCATAATTGTACACGCCCAACTCCCACACACCTCCTCGGAGTCACGGATCGGGCAAACCGGAGACCGTCACCATGAACCGCGAAACACAGGTCGGCCTGGCAGCAGCGATCCTGTTGATCGGCATCCTCGGATCCGTCTTCCTCAGAAACGACACCCCCAGCCCCGACCCAGATGCGGCACCCCTGCGGGACAGCCGCTCCGACTCCGAACGCCCGCCCGACTCCACCGGTTCACCCCGACGAGCCGACACTAGCTACGATCCGCCTCGAGTGACAACGCTCCCGCTCCACGACAACACGATCACCCCAGATACAGTTCCCGACGACCGGCCAACCCCCTCTCCTCAGCCAACACCGCAGCCAACACCCCAGCCAACACCCCAGCCAACACCC
>CAUZEQ010000291.1:0-6236 GCA_963578885.1 Planctomycetota bacterium | reverse complement strand
AGGAGCTTCTTCTTCGGCCGGAGCTTCTTCTTCAGCCGGAGCTTCTTCTTCAGCCGGAGCTTCTTCTTCGGCTGGAGCTTCTTCTTCGGCAGGAGCTTCTTCTTCGGCCGGAGCTTCTTCTTCGGCAGGAGCTTCTTCTTCGGCTGGAGCTTCTTCTTCGGCTGGAGCTTCTTCTTCGGCCGGAGCACCGTCTTCGGCAGCCCCCTCGTCGGCTACAGCGTCCTGGTCGGTTACAGCCTCGTCGTCGGCCGGCGCGGCTTCTTCGGCGACGGGTTCCGGCGGCGGCGGCGGCGGTTCCTTGGGCGCCGTCATCGGCGACGGCTCATTGGCGGTGCCGAAGCGGTTGTTTTTCACCTTGTCGATCAGCACGGCGACCTTATCGCTGGGCAGGGCTCCGACCGAGATCCAGTAGTCGATCCGTTCCATGTTCAGCGACACCCGCTGCGACTTGTCGGGGACCATCGGGTCGTAGTACCCGACTTCCTCGATCGACTTGCCGTCGCGGGGCTTGCGGCTGTCCATCACGGCGATCCGGTAAAACGGGCGGTGTCGGCGGCCCAGTCTCTTGAGTCGAATTCGAACGGCCACTCGTCTCTCTCCTGTTTGATGCTTCCACCGGGTCGAGCGGACCCCGTGGCGTGTGCTGATTCGTACCTGGGTGTTTCGGTCTGCGTCTCGCGACGCGTCTGTCTGCTGGCGGGTCGGGGGTTTGCCCCGCCCGGTGAGAGTCGGAAGCGGGGATCGTCTAGTGTGACAGGCGAAGGCCTTAGCGGCGATTCCTCCGACGGGCTTTCCGGGCTTTTTTTCGTTTCTGTCGTTTCTGGTCCTTCGCCGTCGCGGTGTCCAGTGGACCCCGTTTGCTGCGGTGTTTCTCTCGTTTGAGCTGTGCTCCGGCTTCGAGCATTCCTCCGTCGGACATGTCCTTGACGGCCTTCATCCGGTCCCGCATCCCCATCCCGGCCATCTGCTGCATCATGCCGGACATGGCGTCGAACTGCTTGATCAGGTTGTTGACGTCCGAGGCGTCGTTGCCGCTGCCCTTGCTGATCCGGTTTCGTCGCGATCGGTCGATCCGATCGGGGTTCGAGCGTTCGTCGGGGGTCATCGCGTTGATCATCCCCTCGATCCGCGTCAGGTCCGCCTCGGGGTCTTCCATCTCGGGGTTGTCGGCCATCATGCCTCCCATGCCGGGGATCATCTTCATGATTTCCCGCATCGGCCCCATCTTCTTCATCATCTTCATCTGCTTGCTAAAGTCGTCGAGGGTGAACTTGCCCTCGAGCATCTTCTGCTGCTGCTCCAATGCCTCCTCTTCGTTGATCTGTTCCTGGGCCCGCTTGACCAGTCCGACGACGTCCCCCATCCCCAGGATCCGGTCGGCCATCCCCTCGGGCCGAAACTCCTCGAGTCGATCGAGTCCTTCGCCGACGCCGATGTACTTGATCGGCACCCCGGTGACCGCCTTGATCGACAGCGCGGCCCCCCCGCGGGTGTCGCCGTCGAGCTTGGTCAGGATCACCCCGTCGATTTCCAACGCGTCGTTGAAGGCCTTGGCGCTGTTGACGGCGTCCTGGCCGGTCATCGCGTCGCAGACCAACAGCACCTGGTGAGGGTGAATCGTGCGGTCGATCTGCTCGAGTTCCTTCATCAACTCGTCGTCGACGTGCAGTCGGCCGGCGGTATCGAGGATCACGACGCGGATTTCGGGGTTGGCCTTGGCCTGTTTCAGCCCGTTGCGGCAGACCGCCAGCGGGCTGCTGTCTGTACTCTCGGTGTAGCACGCGACATCGATCTGGTCGGCGATCACCTGCAGCTGTTCGATCGCGGCAGGTCGCTGCAGGTCGGCGGCCACCAGCATCGGCTCGTGGCCCTGCTCCTTGAGCAGCCTGGCCAGCTTGCCGCAGGTGGTCGTCTTGCCGCTGCCCTGCAGCCCGCAGAGCATGATCACGGCGATGCCATCGCGGCGGATCGGCAGCGACGGGTCGACCGGACCCATCAACTCGACCAGCTCGTGGTGCACGATCCCCACGATCTGCTCGCTGGGCCGGATCGACTTCAGGACCCGCTCACCCAGGGCCTGTTCGGTGACCCGCTCGACGAACGCGTTGGCCACGTCGAAGTTGACGTCGGCCTCGAGCAGCGACTGCCGGACCTGCCCCAGGCCCTCGCGGACGTTTGCCTCGGTCAACCGCGATCGTTCGATGAACGACAGCGCGCCCTTCAGGCCGTCTGTGATGCCTTCGAACATGGCCGTGGAACAGGCAGGGTGCAGGCAGGGTGCAGGGAAACAAGCCGGGTCGCCGTCGCACTCAACCCGATAGGACGACAGTGGTTACCACCGCCAACGCCATCGGCGACTCGTCACCGGCTCAACCGGACCCCACCCACGGGGTCAAACCGGGAATTCTAAGGCACGCCTCCGAACATGACAACGCCTCGGCCGGCGCACACGCTCAGCAGAGGTCTGCTACAATGGTGCGTTCCGCCCCTATTCAACTGACACCGAGCCCCACAAACGAGCACGGGTTCCGATGGATCAAGCCGCCGCAACACCCGTCCGCTCTCAGAACCTCTTCGACACCGTCTGGGATCAGCACACCGTGGGCCGGTTGCAATCGGGGCAGACCCAGTTGTTCATCGGTCAGCACCTGATCCACGAGGTGACCTCTCCGCAGGCATTCGAGATGCTGCGGGATCGCGGACTGGGGGTGATGTACCCCGAGCGGACGCTGGCTACCGTCGATCACATCGTCCCCACCGACGACCAGGCCCGGCCCTTTGCCGACGGGTTGGCCGAGGAGATGATGACGGCGATCGAGCGGAACTGCCGGGAATTCGGGATCGAGCTGCTCGGCCTGGACGACAGCCGCCAGGGGATCGTGCACGTGGTCGGCCCGGAACTGGGCCTGACTCAACCGGGCATCACGCTCGTTTGCGGAGACTCTCACACGAGCACCCACGGCGCGTTCGGAGCGATCGCCCTGGGCATCGGCACCAGCCAGGTCGCCCAGGTCCTGGCCACCGGCACGCTGGCGATGAACCGGCCGGCGGTGCGTCGGATCGAGGTGCACGGATCGCTGGCCGCGGGGGTCTTCGCCAAGGACGTGATCCTGATGATCATCCGCGAGCTGGGTGTGCAGGGTGGTGTGGGCTATGCCTACGAATACGCCGGGTCCGTGTTCGACGCGATGAACATGGAAGAGCGGATGACGGTGTGCAACATGAGCATCGAAGGGGGGGCTCGATGCGGGTACGTGAACCCCGATGCGACGACGATCGAGTACCTGCGCGGCCGCCCGGCGGTGCCCTCGGGTGATGAGTTCGAGCGTGCCGCGGCATGGTGGTTGAGCCTGGCGTCGGGGCCGGATGCCGGCTTCGATGATCATGTCGTGATCGACGGGTCGGCGATCGAGCCGACGGTGACCTGGGGGATCAACCCCGGCCAGAGCGTCGGCGTGGGTGAGACTCTGCCGGCCCCGGAGGAGTGTTCGGCCGAAGAGCAGGCGGGTGTGGCGGAGGCATTGGAGTTCATGGGCCTGGAGGCGGGTCAGCCGATCCGCGGTCAGTCGATCGACGTGGCCTTCATCGGTTCGTGCACCAATTCGAGGCTGTCGGATCTGCGTGAGGCGGCCGCGATCGCCAGCGGTCGCCACGTGGCCGATGGAGTCAAGGCGCTGGTGGTGCCGGGAAGCCAGCAGGTCGCCCAAGAGGCCGAGGCCCTGGGCCTCGATCGAGTCTTCAGCGAAGCCGGTTTCGAGTGGCGGGCGGCAGGGTGCTCGATGTGCCTGGCCATGAACCCCGACAAGCTGCAGGGCCGCGAGATGTGTGCTTCCTCGAGTAACCGAAACTTCAAGGGACGACAGGGCAGCCCGACCGGGCGGACGCTGCTGATGAGCCCCGCGATGGTCGCTGCCGCGGCGGTCACCGGGCAGGTGACCGATGTCCGTGACTTGGCCCCCGTCGCCAACTGAACCGCGAGTCTCCGAGACGACTTCCGCCCGAAACTCAACCGCAGACGATCTCAAACCCCACGCCTGGAACAACACCGGCCATGTCCAACCGCCAGGTCACTCGCATCAGCGGCACCGCGATCCCGCTGCTGCTCGACGACATCGACACCGACCGGATCATCCCGGCCCGCTACCTGAGGTGTGTCACCTTCGACGGACTGGGAGAGCACGCGTTCGAGGACGACCGGCAGCAGGACCCCGGACACCCGTTCAACAACGACCGGTTTGCCGGGGCCGGGGTGCTGGTCGCCGGTCGCAACTTCGGCTGCGGGTCGTCTCGAGAACACGCCCCCCAGGCACTGATGCGCTGGGGACTCCGGGCGATCGTGGCCGAGTCGTTCGGCGAGATCTTCTTCGGCAACTGCACGGGGCTGGGGATCCCGGCGATGACCCTCGAGCGGGATCGACTCGAGAGCCTGGGAGCAGACGTCGGGGCCGATCCGACGATCGAGGTCACCGTCGATCTCGAGGCCGGTACGCTCGCCTGGGGTGAAGAAACGGCGGAGGCCGGGATGCCCGAGAGCGCTCGGACCGCGCTGGTTTCCGGTGAGTGGGATTTCCTGAGCCAGTTGCTGGCCAACGGTGATGCGATCCGCGAGACCGCCGGGGTGATTCCCTACATCAACGGGTTCGGAAGCGAATGAGTGGCCTCGAGGAGGCACGACCGAGTCGGCGGGAATCTCTGACACGGGCCGAGGCTCGGGGAGCCGATGAGCCGGCCAGTGAGATCGAGATTCCTCGAGCCGCTGACACGCTGCGGATCCAGACCCAGGCGATGGCCTGTCACTTCGCGGTCTTCCTCGACGCACAACGACGCGAGCAGCTCGATTCCGTCTCGGAGGTGCTCGAGAGTGTTCACGGTCTCGAGGCGCTGATGAGCGTGTACCGCTCCGAGAGCCCGATGTCACGGGCCAACGCGACCGCGGCAAAGCAGGACGCGGTCCTCGAGGAGACTCTCTTCGAAGTGGTCGCGCTGGCGTGCCGGATCGCCGAGGAGACCGACGGGGCGTTTGACCCGACGACCGGGCCGCTGGTCGAGCTGTGGCAAAAGGCTCGAGAATCGGGCCAGGTTCCCGATGAGGGTGAGGTGCGACGGGTGCGGGAGCTGGGGGGACTTGATGATGTGGCGGTCGATGTCCCCTCGAGGTCGATCCGTTACGGCCGGGGAGGCGTCGAGTTGAATCTCGGAGGGATCGGCAAGGGCTTTGCCCTGGATCGGATCGGTGCACAGTTGCTGGCTAAAGGGGTCGAGGAGTTCCTGCTTCACGGCGGCCATAGCAGCGTGTTGGCCCGCGGAGGTCACGCTGAGCACGCCGGCTGGCCGGTGGGGATTCGTAACCCGCTGTTTCCGACCAGGCGATTGGCGACGCTGCTGTTGTGCCAGCAGGCTTTGTCGACCAGCGGGTCGGGTATCGAGTCGTACCGGATCGGAGGACGTCGGTTCAGCGACATCCTGGACCCGCGAACGGGGTGGCCGGTCGAGGGGATGTTGAGCGTGACGGTGTTGGCCGAGACGGCCGCCGAAGCCGATGCGCTCTCGACTGCGTTTTTCGTGGGCGGGGTCGAATTTGCCAGGACCTGTTGCGATAATCGCCCCGGGGTCGGCGCTCTGCTGATCCCAGCACCTCGCCGGGGCCAGACGCTGCGACCGATCGTCTGCGGGATTCCCGATGAGGTGTTGTTCTTTGAAGAACAGTCCCCGGCCCGCTGACGAGTGGCGGAGCCGGGCCCGGAGACACGCGGCGAGGAGAGACGTTGTACAAGCGGAAGTCGACATTCCTGGTCACCGTCACACTGCTGGTGCTGCTGCGGATCGCCATCGGCTGGCAGTTCCTCTACGAGGGTCTCTGGAAGCTCCAGAGCCGCCAGACGGCTCGGCCATGGACCTCGGCGGGGTACCTGAGGAATTCGCAGGGTCCCTTCCGCGGCCTCTTCCTCGCTCTGAGTGGTGACCCGAACGAGTTGAACTGGTTGAACGCCGAATGGGTCGGCCCGAGGTGGGACACCTGGCACGCAAAATTCGTCGCCGTGCACCGGCTCGACAAGAACCAGACCACTCGACTCGACCGCTTGATCAACGGACCCAAGGACTTCCGTGCCGAGTTGGCGGCGTTGCCCGAGGGTCTGGAGTTTCGGGGCACACTGGCCAAGCGGCTGACCTTCATTGCCAAGTCGAAACGATTGATCGTCGACGGCACGGTGCACCTGACACCGCGCGAGCGGGAT
>CAUZEQ010000290.1:0-6261 GCA_963578885.1 Planctomycetota bacterium | reverse complement strand
CGCTCCACCCAGAACGGCACGCAGGCGGGGCCTGACCCCTTTTCAACCAGCACTCGTTGCAACTCGAAGAAGGGGTCAGGCCCCGCCTGCGAAACGCGACAGGTGGAGCAAACCCCGTTGTGGGCGGCGTCTGATCCCAGGGTCCGAGTTCTTTCTCATGAGCGGGCTGCTAGCACCCACCCCAACGCAAACACGAGGCTGGTGATGGAGACAGGTGGAAGAGACACCCTCGACACGCCGCGGTCTGAGGCGGTTGGATTGGTTGGAGTCGGACTGCTCGGCCAGGCCATTGCCTCACGGCTGCTCGCCGCCGGGTACTCGGTCACGGGCTGGGACACCAGCGGCGGGGCTCTGGAGGCGTTGGTCGAGATGGGCGGCATTGCCGGGGCCAACTGCGGCGAGGCACTGGCCTGCCGACGCGTGATCCTGAGCCTGCCCGATGACACGGTGGTGGCCGAGGTGCTCGGGGAGTCCGGTGAGGCGTTGAGCGGCGGGACGACGGTGATCGACACCACCACCGGCGACCCGCTTCGCCAGGCCCGGATCGGACGGCGGCTGGCCGAGCAGGGGATCTCGTACCTGGATGCGACGGTGGGAGGATCGAGCCGGCACGTGCGTGAGGGGACCGCGGTGGTGATGGCCGGCGGAGCGACCCAGGCGTTTGCCGGTTGCGGAGATCTGCTGGCCGCGTTCTCGTCCCGGGCGTTTCACGTCGGGGGCTGCGGCAGCGGTTCGAGAATGAAGCTGGTGGTCAATCTCGTGCTCGGTCTCAACCGAGCCGCACTGGCCGAAGGACTCGCACTGGCCGACGGCTTCGAACTCGATCCGCCGCTGACCCTGGAGTGCCTGCAGGCCGGCCCGGCGTGGTCTCGCGCGATGGACGACAAGGGGCAGAAGATGATCGAGGGTGACTTCGAGCCCCAGGCCCGGCTCAGCCAGCATCTCAAGGACGTCAGGCTGATCATCGAAGCCGGAGGGGACCTCGATGTCGTGCTCCCATTGTCGCAATTGCACCAGGGGCTGTTGGAAGCTGTCGAGGCGGCGGGATTTGGCGATGACGACAACAGCGCGGTGATCCGCGCTTGGGGCCTCCACGGCGACGGACCGCTCGTGGACGGTTGAGATCCTTCGCTCCGCTCAGGTTGACAGGCTGAGGGTTTTCACCGTCGCGCGGCTGGGTTGCAATCTGGCAGGTCGTGGATGTAATGAGGCGATGACAGTCTTGTTGAATCGCCTGCGGCCCTCGCATTCCCCGACCCGTTGCGGCTGGCTGACGGTGTTGGTGCTGGTGAGTTGCACCGGGTTGGCCGCGGCCGAAGAGCCCAACGGCGTGGTCTTCAAGCCCGGTAAGGGCCGGCTCGAGATCCTGGTCCGGGGACGGCCATTTGCCGTCTACGTCTACTCGGACAAGAAGATCCAGCGGCCCTATTTCACGGCGGTCAAGGCACAAAACGGGCAGCAAGTCACCCGGCATCACCCTCCGCGTCCCGGAGTCGACTCGACCGACCACGACACGATGCACCCGGGCATCCACCTGGCCTTCGGAGACCTCGGGGGCAGCGATTTCTGGCGGAACCGGGGTCGCGTGGTCCATGACCGGTTCGCCGAGCCGCCCAGGTCGGGGACTCTGCAGGGATCCTTCGCCGTTGTGAACAGGTACCAGGTCGGGTCGCGGATCGTCTGCCGCGAGGTATGCCGTCACCGGGTGATGATCCGGTCTCACGGGATCATGCTGACCTACGAATCGAAGTTCTCGTCCGAGTCGTCGGACTTTGCCTTCGGTGACCAGGAGGAGATGGGCCTGGGCGTGCGGGTGGATCGCGAGTTGAGGGTCAAGGGGGGTCGCGGGTCGATCATCGACAGCGAGGGTCGCAGGAACGAAAAAAACGTCTGGGGCCGCCAGGCCTTGTGGTGTGGCTACAGCGGCGTGAAGGACGGACAGCACATCGGGCTGGCCCTGATGCCCGATCCCGGGAACTTCCGCAAGAGCTGGTTTCATGCCCGGGACTACGGATTCCTGCTGGCCAACCCCTTCGGACGCAAGGCGTTCACCCGTGGTAAGCCCAGCCGGGTCAATGTGCCCAAGGGGACGGTCTTTCAGCTGAAATACGGCGTGCTGGTGCATGGCTCACCGGCCGATGAGCCGGTCGACCTGAAGACGGCCTACGCCGATTTTCTGTCGGTGATCGGCCGCAAGTGAGATCTTGGCTTGGCGGCCGGTGGCGGCGAGAGGTGCGTGAGGGGTGAAGCGGGAACGGGTTCATAGGAAGGATGTGACCATCGATGAGTGACACAGTTGAACAGGGTGCATCGACAGTCCGCTGGGGAATTCTCAGTACGGCGAAGATCGGCACCGAGAAGGTGATCCCGGCGATGCAGCAGGGACCGCTGAGCGAGATCACGGCAATTGCCTCGCGCGACGCCGACCGGGCACGGGCCGCCGCCGACCTGCTGGGGATTCCGACCAGTTACGGCAGCTACGAGGAGCTACTGGCCGACCCCGAAGTCGACGCCATCTACAACCCGCTTCCCAATCACCTGCATGTCTCGCTTTCGATCCAGGCACTGGAGGCGGGCAAGCACGTGCTGTGCGAGAAGCCGATCGGGCTGACCTCCGAGGAGGGGCAGCAACTGGTCGATGCGGGTGCGGCTCATCCAGAGTTGAAGCTGATGGAGGCGTTCATGTATCGCCACCATCCGCAGTGGCAACGGGCCCGGCAGATCGTTGCCGACGGGGGGGTGGGTGAGCTGCGGACGATCCAGACGGCGTTCGCCTACTTCAACGACGACGGCGAGAACATCCGCAACATCGCCGACATCGGCGGCGGCGGGCTGATGGATATCGGTTGCTACGCGATTTCGGTGGCCCGGTTCATTTTCGACGCGGAACCCGCCCGCGTGGTGGGGATCGTCGAGTACGACGAGGCGTTCGGGACCGATCGCCTGGCCTCGGCGATGCTCGATTTCGGCCGCGGCACCAGCACCTTCAGCATCTCGACCCAACTGACGCCCTACCAGCGGGTCAACATTTTCGGGACGACGGGACGGGTGGAGATCGAGATTCCCTTCAACGCGCCGCCGGATCAGCCCTGCCTGATGTGGCACGAGACGGGGGGCGAAATCGAGCAGATCGAGCTTCCCGTTTGTGACCAGTACGAGATCCAGGGCGAGTTGATGAGCCGGGCGATCCTGGACGACACACCGGTCCAGACGCCGATCACCGACGCGGTGGCCAATATGAAAGTGATCGAGGCGGTGATCCAGAGTAGTCGGTCGGGTGGATGGGTGAGCCCATGACGGGCGAGGGGCCGATCCGCTGGGGGATCCTGGGATGTGGCGACGTCGCTCGCCGGCGGGTGGCCGGAGCGATTGCCGAGGATCCCGGCAGTGAACTGGTGGCTGCCTGCCGCCGTAATGCCGAGGAACTCGAGCAGTTCTGCAGCGATTTCAGCGTCCCGCGTGGGTACACCGACGCGGCCGATCTGATTGGCGATCTGGATATCGACGCGGTCTACATCGCCACGCCCGTCGACCGGCACCTGGCTCAGACACTGGCCTGTGCGGCCGTCGGCAAGCACGTGCTGTGTGAAAAGCCGATGGCGATGTCCGTCGAGGAATGCGACCAGATGATCGCCGCCTGCGACGGAGCGGGTGTGACGCTGGGCCTGGCCTACTACCGCCGTTTCTACCCGGTGGTCGATCGCATCCGCGAGTTGATTGCCGGGGGGCGAATCGGGAAGGTGTTTTCGATCACCGCCGTCACGGCGACCCCGTTCGAGTTTCGTCCCGGGGAGGACGGATACTGGCGGGTGGTGCTCGAAGAGGGCGGAGGTGGTGCGTTGATGGACGTGGGCAGCCACCGGCTGAACCTGTTCCTGGATCTGCTGGGTCCGATCACCGATGTCAGCGGGTACTGCGACACGATCGCCGGCGACTTTTCGGCCGATGACGCTGCGGTGCTCAGTGTCAGGTTCGCCGGCGGGGCCCTGGGCAACCTGCAGTGCTATTTCGGTGTCCCGGTCGATCCCGACGAATTTGTGGTGGTCGGAACCGGTGGCCGGCTGGTCGCGACACCGCTCAACAGCGGCGAGTTGGTGATCGAGACGGCCGAGGGGATCGAGACCGAATCGCACCCTCCCTCGGCGAACTTCAACCTGCCGCTGGTGACCGATTTTGTCGAAGCGATTGCCCACGGCCGGGCTCCTCGGGTCGACGGCCCCGAGGGTCGGGCGACCAACGAGGTGATCGCGAGGGGCTACGGGGTCGGGTAGCGGTCGCCGATGAAATTGACGCAAAAAAACAGGGCCGGATTCCCGTGGGGATCCGGCCCTGTTGGCGTTGTGGTGATGAACTGGTGCTAGACCAGCTCGGTGATCAGCTTGCGGTCGTCGACGAGGTACTGGGGACGCCCGTTGGGGTCCGTCAGCGTCATCGTGTTGCAGTCGATTCCCAGCTGGTGGTACAGCGTGTGGAAGATCGACTGCAGCGTGACCGGGTTGTCCTTGGGGCGTTCGCCCTTGGCGTTGGTCGCACCGATCACCTGGCCGTGCTTGAAGCCGCCGCCGGCGATGAAGAAGAACGCGGCCGAGGGCCAGTGGTCGCGGCCCTTGCCACCGTTGATCCGGGGCGTGCGGCCGAACTCGCCCGACATCATGATGATCGTGTCGTCGAGCAGGCCGCGGGTTTCGAGATCTTCGATCAGGGCGGTTATCTTGCGCGAGATCGGAGGCAGCTTGCTCCGCATCGCGTTGAAGTTGTTGCCGTGGGTGTCCCACCCGCCCCAGGTCATCGAGACGCAGCGGACACCCTCTTCGATCAAACGACGCGCCGCCAAGAGGCTGGTGTCGCCGTATCGCTCGCGGGTCCGGGGATCCTCGAGCTTCGTGTCGAGTGCCTTGGCGATGCGGCCCGAGACGACCAGGTCCAGTGCCCGGCCGGTGTAGCTGTCGACCGCGTCGAACATGCCGCGACGGTCGATGCCCTTCTTGAGCCGGTCCAGGCCGGTCAGCAGGCTGCGACGGTCGTCGAGTCGATCGAGCGTGATGTTCTTGAGCACCAGGTTCTGCCGACCCGTGCTGTCGGGTCGGTACGGGGCGTAGGTCTGTCCCAGGAAACCGGGGGTCGAGCCACCGAAGTCGACGGCCGTGGGGGCCATGCCGCGCGAGGTCTGCTGCGCGGGACCCCAGAGCTTGGCCATCACCGCGCCGACACCGGGACGTCCACCCATCGAACGCATCGCGTTGACACTCCAACCGGTGTCACCCTGAGTCGTGGTGTGCTCGTTGTTCATGCCGCGGGTCGAGCGGATGATCGAGTACTTGTCGGCCACGCCGGCCAACTCGGGCATCAACTCGCAGATCTCCACGCCCGGCACGTTGGTCGCGATCGGACGGAACTCGCCACGGTATTCCACCGGAGCCTCGGGCTTGAGGTCGAAGGTGTCCATGTGAGTCGGACCGCCGTGCAGGAAGATGTTGATCAGGTTCTTCCCATTGGCTCGCGCCGCCGCTTCACCCTCGGCCCGCAACAGGTCCGAGAGTCCGAAGCCGACGCTGCCCATGGCCACGGCACCGATATGCAGCGCGTCGCGCCGCGTCACGCCGTCACAGAACTGTTGCTTCCTGCCTTGAATCGTCAGCATGCCGAGTGCTCCTTTCAAGAGTGTGGCGGACCGAGTCACCTTGGGGGGGGCAGGTGGAGAGTGTCCCTTCCCACAGGCATCCATTGTCCTAGTTTCGACTGAATGTATCAACGTGTGTTGATGAATTCGGTCGACTTCATCAAGTTTTTTCGGTGTGATCTTCCACGCGGGTCGGGCGAAATCCGAAGAGAGTAGATGGACTCCGGGTGGGTAGTCTCTGCTTCACCCGTGGGCGACAAGAGCGGGTCGATCCGGGTACGATACGATGGCCGCGACGCTGTCGACCGCCCGAACCGGCGAAGTGACCAATGGCCGATCTCCCCGCGACCTCGACTGATCCCGACAGCAACGGTCACTCTCATCGGCTGACGCTGTACATCGTCGCGGCCATTGGGCTGGCGATTCTCGTGTCGCTGCTGGTGCCCGCACTGGTGTCTCATGACGCAGCCCTGGAGCTGTTCGGAACGATCGACGTCGGCGGCGACATCTTCTTGCGAGCACTGACGATGCTGGTCGTCCCACTGGTCGTCCTGTCGGTGATGAACGGCATCCTGGGGCTGGGCGACGTGCGCAAGCTCGGTCGGCCTGGCGCCACCGCGATCGTCTACTACATCTCGACG
>CAUZEQ010000289.1:0-6262 GCA_963578885.1 Planctomycetota bacterium | reverse complement strand
CCCCCGCACGTTTCGAGCGGTCGGGCCATTGATTCGATCGACCGGTCTTGACGGAATTTTCATAGCATCATGTGCACGACGCACCCTCCCCGGGGCGCGGCGGCCAGGAGACGATCGATGAGCGACGAGATTCCCCAGGCGGAGGAGACCTCCGGGAGCGATCCGTCGGAGGAGACTCCCGAGAATGCGGCGGCCGAGGAGGTGAGTTCCGCGGTTGATTCTGCTGAATCGGAGGAGGCCGCCGAGGAGGCGGATCCAGAGACTGCAGCAGGCGATGACGAGCAGGAGTCCGAGGAGGAGAGTGAGGAGGAGAGCGAGGACGACAGTGAGGAGGAGAGCGAGGACGACCTGGCTCGGCGAGCGTTCATAACGCAGGTCCTGGCCGGGTCGATTGGAGCGGTGGTGGGCTTGGTCCCGGTGCTCTCGGGGCTGATCTTCTTCCTCGACCCGTTGATCCGCGGCGGTCAGTCTTCGGGTCTTCCCACAGTGGGGGGCGGCGTACAGAAGGACGCCGAGGGTTTCATCAAGCTGCCGGTAACCCGCTCGCTGTTGCCCTCGGATGGAACACCTCAGCAGGTGACCGTTGAGGACGACCTGGTTGACGCGTGGAACAAGTTTCCCAATGTGCCGATTGGAAGTGTGTGGTTGCTGCGGAGCGAGTCGGAGGAGGTGACCGCCTTCAGCACGATCTGTCCTCACCTGGGTTGTGCGGTCGAGTTTCGCGGTGCTCGTCGCGACTTCTACTGCCCGTGTCATCTGAGTGCTTTCAAGGTCGACGGCAGCAAGGACAACCCGATTCCGCCTCGCGACATGGACAGCCTGGCGGTGAAGCCGGGCATGGGTGAGGAGATCTGGGTGCAGTACAGGAGTTTCCGCGGCGGAATCTCGGAGAAAGTGGAAGTATGATCCGCAGCCTGTTGGCCTGGTTCGATGACCGCACCGGCTATGCCGGGTTCTTGCACGAGGCTCTTTACGAGCGTGTGCCCGGTGGTGCGCGGTGGCGGTACGTGTGGGGCAGCACGCTGGTATTCACCTTCAGCGTGCAGATGATCACCGGGTTCTTCCTGTGGAGTGCCTACAGTCCCAGTGCGAACACGGCCTGGGAGAGCGTCTATTACATCGAGAACGTGATGACCTTCGGGTCGGTGGTCCGGGGCCTGCACCACTTCACGGCCCAGTTGATGATCGTGCTGATGGCGGTACACCTGGTCCAGGTAATCATCGACGGTGCGTACAAGGCTCCACGGGAAGTCAATTTCTGGCTGGGCCTGGTGCTGATGCAGATCGTGCTCGGTCTGTCTCTGACCGGATACCTGCTGCCCTGGGACCAGAAGGGTTATTATGCCACTCAGGTCTCGACCAAGATCATGGGCAACGCGCCTCTGATCGGTCAGCAGGCCCAGGAGTTGATCCAGGGGGGACCGAAATACGGCCACCACACGCTGACTCGCTTCTTTGCCCTGCATGCCGGCCTGCTGCCAGCCTCGCTGATCGCCTTCCTCGGTCTGCACCTGTACGTCTTTCGCCGTCACGGGTTGACGGTCAGGGACCCCGACCACGCGCCCGAGACCACGTTCTGGCCCGACCAGGTTCTCAAGGACGGAGTCGCCTGCCTGGCGGTGCTGTTGCTGGTATTGGGCCTGGCGATCTGGAAGGGGGCCGAGTTGAGTGCACCGGCGAACCCGGCGGAGAACTACGCTGCGGCTCGTCCCGAGTGGTACTTCCTGTTCCTGTTCCGTTTCCTGAAGTTCGAGTGGGTCGAGCATTTCGGGTTGGCCTTCGGGTCGATCTATGTCCCGGGTGCGTTGATGGGGGTGGTTGCGGCGATGCCTCTGGTGGGTCGCTGGGCGATCGGTCACAAGTTCAACGTGGCCTTCACATGGACTCTGACGATTTGCATCGGGGGCCTGACCCTGTTGACGTTTTACGAGGATGCCCGTAACGAGAGTCACCAGGCGGCGATCCTCGAGGCTCACCGCGACGCCGAGCGGATCAAGGAACTGGCCAGCGGTCCAAACCGGATCCCGGTCAGTGGTGCGGTGACGCTGCTGCGCGAGGACCCCTTCACCCAGGGTCCGCGTCTGTTTGCCAAGCACTGCAAGGGCTGCCATCGATACGACGGTCATGACGGACGCGGGCGGCTGGTCTACGAGGGATCCGCCGACGGCAAAGAGGTCCGTTCGGCTGCGACGGCCGCCGACCTGGGCCAGTTCGGATCGTCCGCCTGGATGAATTCGGTCGTCGTGGACTACTCGAACCACTTCGCCGCCCTGAAGAACTCGGGCTGGTTCAAGAACGCCAACGGCCAAGACGTGCTGAATCCCGACGAGTCGGAGATGGCCGACTGGTCCGGTGATGCCGAGTCGCTGAACAGCGAGGAGAACAAGCAGAACGTGGCGGCGCTGGTGGCCTTCCTGGTGGCTCAGGCCGGTCACAACACTCGCGACGGCAAGGCGATCACGCACGACACGGCCGCGGTTGATCGGGGCCGGAAACTGGCGGTCGAGGGAGACTGGTCCGGAGCGATCAGCGGGACCTCGTGTGTCGACTGTCACGCGACGATCGGTGAGTCGTTTGCCGAGATCGGTGACGATGACGCCGACGGGTATCCGAATCTCTCGGGCTACGGCTCGTCGGCCTGGCTGAAGAGCTTCCTGTCGAATCCCGGTGCGGGTCAGCACTACGGCGAGAAGAACCAGATGCCGGCCTACGCCAGGCGGATGACACGCGTGGAGATGGACCTGCTGGTGCGTTGGCTGACGGGCGATTACGTGGAGACGAACGTGGAACCGTACGCGGTTCAACGCATGCCGCCCGTGATGCGCTGATCGGCTACGCGCCCGTGGCAGAGTGTGGGTCCCGGCCCAATTGCTGCAGAAACGGGGCGACCCGCCTGAGTCCCTCTTCGGCGGTGACGATTCTCCGGTAGCCGAAGTCGCGGGCGGCGGCTTCGATCGAGAAGCTGTGCGAGCGGGCCAGCTGTTCGGCGAGGAAGCGGGTCATCGGCGGTTCGCTCTTGAGCCTGAGGATCTGCCACAGCAGTTCCATCGCCCGACCGAGCCGTCGTGCGTTGCCTGAGGAGATCGAGCGGGTGACCGGGGGCAACCCAGCGAGTTCCAGCAGCGTGTTGGTCCATTCCCAGAGGTTGACGCTCTCGGGCTCGTTGATGAAGTAGGCCCGTCCGGCATGCGGTGCGTCGAGATCGAGCAGGTCGGCGGCCTGGACGTGAGCGGCCGCGGCATTTTCGACGTAGATGTTCGAGATCACGTTGTGTCCGGTTCCGACCTGCCGCAGCCGCCCCTGCCGGGCTCGCTCGATCAACCTCGGCAGCAGGTGGTTGTCTCGGGGACCCCAGATCAGGTGGGGCCGCAGTGCGACGGTGGCGAGGCCATGCGATCCGTTGGCCGCCAGCACGTCGGTTTCGGAAATCGACTTGGAGCGGGGGTAGTGGCACAGGAACGAGCGGGCCAGGGGGGTGCTTTCGTCGGCGTCGATCATGTCGCTGCCGTCGAAGACGACACTGGGGCTGGAGGTGTAGATGAAGCGAGTGACCCCGGCGTTTGTGGCCGAGGAGATCAGGTTGCGGGTCCCCTGCACATTGATCGATTCGTACAGCGACCACGGGCCCCAGATCCCCGGCACGCTGGCGCAGTGAAAAACGGTCACGATGTCGCGACAGGCCTCGGTGACCGCTGCGGCGTCTCGCACGTCACCGCGGAACCAGCTGACCCCTTCGAGACCCAGGCACCCCGGTTCGCTGCGGCAAAAGACCCGCACCTGGTCGCCTCGAGCCACCAGTTGTTCAACGAGGAACCGGCCCAGAAAGCCTCCACCTCCGGTAACCAGGTTGCTCACGCCTGAGTGCTCGTACCAGTTGTGTAATTACCGTGGGGTCGCGGCGGACCGCTGTGTTCCGGCGGCCATCTCGCCGGCGGCCCACAGGGCCAGTTCTTCTCGGTTGATCTTCACATTATGCCGGATATCGACCGGGAAGCTGTCATGGAACAGCACCGATTGGATCGATGCGGTCAGGGGATTCTCCTCTGCGAGGCGTCTGAGTTCTTCGACCAGCCTGTCGCGAGGCTGCTGGCCGGATTCGCATTCGATGACGATGGCTGGTTGTTGTCGGGGTCGGTTTCCCAATCCGACCAGCGCGCTACGTCGGACGTCGGCGTGCTGGTTGAAGATCGCTTCGCAGGGCACGCTGAAGAGGGTCCCGTGTTGGGTTTCGACGCGGTGGGCCTTGCGTCCACAGAACCAGAGACGTCCGGCGGTATCGAGGTAGCCGACGTCGCCCATGCGGTGCCAGGTCGATGCTCCGTCGCGAACCTTGGCCGCTCGGGTGGCTTCGTCGCGTCGGAAGTAGCTCGTGGTCACACAGGGTCCTCGGACGACGATTTCTCCGATCTTCCCGCTTTCCAGCAGCTTCAGTTTTTCGAAGTGTTCGATGGGCCCGTCGTCGATTTCGGCGATCCGCACATCGACTTCGGGGAACAGCGTGCCCACGCAGGTGCCGGCTCCACGTGCCGAGTCCGCTGCGGTCGATTCGATGATCTCGCGGCCGCTAATCACCGCCACCGGGAGCGCCTCGGTCGCTCCGTAGGGCGTGTGGATGTCGGCGGTCGGGTCAGTCAGTGCTTCGCGAATCGATTCGACGACCGCGGGTGGTACGGGTGCACCGGCCGAGAGCACTCGAGCCAGGCTCGGCAGCGTGATCTGCTGTTGTTGGCAGTGTCGTCCGACTCGTTCCCAGAGTGCCGGTGAGCCGAAGGCCTGGGTGACCTGTTGCTTGAGAATCGGGGCCACGACATGTCGGGGGTCGACGGCTGCGGGTTTGGTGGTGTCGATATCGGGAAAGACGCTGGTGACGCCCATGGTGACGTTGTAGAGCGCGAACAGGGGAAAGCCGGGCAGGTCGCGTTCTCCGCGTGCGATACGAAATCGGGCCTGCAGCAGGTCGGCCTGGGCACAGAACATCCCGTGTTCGTACTCGACTCCCTTGGCCGGCCCGGTGCTGCCGCTGGTGAAGATGATCGCAGCGGGGTCGTCGGCTGCGATGGGGGGTGCGACGAATCCGTCGGGGTCGGTGGCCTGGAGCCGGGCGTAGCTGGCCAGGGCGGGAGCCGGGCCGCCGACTCGGACGTTCAGCCGTGCGTGAGGGAATCGGCGTCGGTAGAGGCAGCGGGCCCATTGCACGCTGGGAACGGCGACGAAGCCGTGCGGGTCGGCCTGCTGCAGGCAGGTGATGACCTTGCGGAGTCCCATGCCCGGGTCGATCAACACGACGACCGCTCCGACTCGAAACAGCGCAAAGGTCAGCGCCAGGAATTCGACACCGGGCCGGACCATCAGCACGATGCGGTGTCCGGGTGCGACGCCCAGTCGCCCGAGTCCGGCGGTGAGCCGATCGACGAGTTGATCGAGTTCCCGAAAGGTTCTCTGGTCAGTCGCGTCCCCGTCGCGGTCACAAACGATCAGTGCCGGTTGATCGGGGACGAGCCGAGCCGAATCGCTCAGGCGTGCGGCGACGTTGCCGGGGGTTGAGTGAGGCGCGGGGGGCATGTGCGGTGTGGGCGGTGTGTTGGCGACTTGGCGTGAGTGGGTTGAGCTAGGCCGAGCGGACCAGCAGTTCGCCCTTACCCAGTTCCAGGAAGTCTCCATTGTAGCGGCGGTAGTCGGCTTCGAGGGCGCCTGGGGGAACGGGCCAGCCGTGGGTGGCGAGGTGTTTGAGGTAGAGCCTGAGGAAGGTAGGTCGGCAGGTGCCGGCGGGTCGGAACGTGGGCAGCACATCCGGCGGCGTGGCTGCGTCCAGGAAGACGATGGTGCCCCGTTTCATGCCTGCCCCGTGCCGGATTCCCGGTTCTCCGCCCACGATGATCGTACCGGCGATCAGGTTGACACCCGAGAGGTCACCGATCGTGCCTGCGACGGCGATCAGGCCGCGTCGCATCGAGTGTCCGATTTCGTTGCCGGCGTTTCCGTCGACGAGGATTTGGCCGCCGGTCATGCCTCGATGTCCGCCTCGGTAGACGGCACCGAGCTGGTGTCCGACGTTTCCGTGCACGTGGATTCGCCCCCCGTGCATCTCGCCTCCCACCCAGTCGGTCGCGTCTCCTTCGACCACTACTTCACCCCCGGTCATCTCAGCCCCGAGGTGCATCCCGGCATTGCCTTCGACGCGGACGCACCCCTGATCGAGTTCCAGGGCAATCCGCTTGATGCCTCGGCAATCGCCTTCCCAGACCAGCGTGTTGTCCCTCTC
>CAUZEQ010000288.1:0-6274 GCA_963578885.1 Planctomycetota bacterium | reverse complement strand
GCGATGTTCGACTCGGCGACGTGTTCACTGAAGGACTGCACGATCAGGCTGCGGAGCAGGGTGTCGACGGCGGAGAAGTCGAACTGTTCCTGCGACCCGGCCATCTCCTCGAGCAGCGGCTTGGGGTCGATGACCTTCAGCGTGTAGCTGCCGAAGGCCCGGATACGGATCGTGCCGAAGTCGGGGTCGCGGAGCGGGATCGGGTTGGGGGTGCCCCACTTGAGATCGGTGGCCTGACGGGTGGCGACGAAGAAGATGTCACACTTGAAGGGGCTCTGGAAACCGTGTTTCCAGCCCATCAGCGTGCTGAGGATCGGGATGTTGTTGGTATCGAGTTCGTAGCGGCCGGGTTCGAGGACGTCGGCGATCTGGCCTTCGTGGACGAAGATCGCCTGCTGTCCGGGCCGCACGATCAGCTGGGCGTTGTTCTTGATTTCGTTGTTGTAGCGAGGGAATTTCCAGACGAGCAGGTGCGGCTCCTGGTTGCTCCACTCGATGACATCGATCAGTTCACCCCTGAGCTTGTCAAAGAAACCCATGGTGGTCCTCATTCTGGTTTGACGGAGTTGGTGTGCCGGCCCCCGCGCCGCTGCAAGCGGGATTGTAGCCCCGCGTGGCGGCGGCGTTCAACAACGCCAGCTGACCAAACCGGGAGCCGCAGAGGGTTGTTCGCCCTCAGGCGGTGAGTCTTGCGCGATCCGAGGGTGATTGGCCAGAGCGGCTCGAGGCGGTTTCGAAGCGATATTGACCGTCCCAAGAGAGCTGAACTAGAGTCCCGCCGCACTGGTCGAAGGCGACCGGAGCGATGGTCGACGTGGTGAGATGTTGCAAGGGGACGGCAGATGGACGGACGACTTGATCAACCTGCTGAACGGGGATCGCAGCCGGATCCCCCGGCAGGGCCGATCGAATCGGAGGCATCAGTTGCGGGTTCGCCCGCAGCGGGACTCTTGCGGCTCTCGAAATCTCCGCGCCTGATGCTCGCCCTCGGCGGCACGGTTGTCGTGGCGTTGATCGCGGCGTTGGCCTGGCAGACGAAGACTCCGTCGGAGGGAGTTGCCCAGGTCAGGCGGGCTGCCGCGGCCAAGGGGACCGGAACCGCGCGAGTGCAGCCGGTTCGCAAGGCACAGAACATGGCTCGGATCGCGACCTCCGGAGGTCGAATCGACTACATCGGCCGCGACGAGTTGGCTCGTGAGTGCATCGCGAGGATCGGCGGCGAGGTGCTTGACGAGTTGATCAACCGGAAGGTGATCGAGCTGGAGTGTACTCGGCTGGGGATCACGGTGACCGATGCGGAGGTCAAGCAGGAGGTGGTTCGGCTGTGCAAGGAGACCGGGATGGAGGCATCCACGTGGTACCAGATTCTCAAGACTCGCCATAACATCACTCCCGAGCAGTACCACCGGAACCGGATCTGGCCGGCGATGGCGATGAAGAAGCTGGTCGGGGCATCGGTCACGGTCAGCGAGCAGGACTTGAAGACGGCCTACGAGCACCACTTCGGTGCTCGGGTCAAGATGCGGTTGATCGTATACGGCAACATCCGCCGGGCCAACGAGGCTTGGAACACGTTGCAGAAGAGTCCTGAGGAATTCGAACGGATCGCGAAGCGGGATTCGATCGAACCCAACAGCCGCTCGCTGGGCGGCCTGATCCCGCCGATCCGTCGTCACCACGAGAACCCCATTTTGGAGGCGGCGGCGTTCAAGCTGCGTGTCGGGGAGATCTCGGCGATCGTGCAGTACGGGCCACCAGCCCAGTCCCGCTTCGGGATCCTCAAGTGCGAGGGTCACACGAAGCCCGAGTTTGCGATGAAGGACGTGCGAGACTACCTGATCAAGATGGTGACCGAGCAGAAGTCGCAGTCTGAGATGGCCCGGCACCTGTTGGCGATCAAGGGTCGGACGCGGGTGGACAACTACCTGAGGAGCACGACGACCGGCTCGACCAGGGGTGCACAACAGGCCGGTTTCACCACCCCGTCCACCTCGAAGCCACGCTCGGGAGTCCGCCCCCAGGGCAAAACGGCTCCCCGCAGCGCCCCGGCCGGCAAGCCGTCTCGCGCGATCCCACGCAGAGGTCGGTGAGATCTTCTGGTTGGAGCTCGGGGAGGCGGCGATCGCTCTTCGATCCGCTGCCAGGGCCGCCGGTCTCGCAGAGAGAGGCCCTCGGCACGCTGGACTCTGACCCAGGCTGCCCGAGTGGACGATACTGGATTTGAACCAGTGACTTCCACGATGTCAACGTGGCGCTCTAACCGGGCTGAGCTAATCGTCCTCGAACCGCAAAGCTAGCGTTCCTCGGGCGGCGACGTCAAGCCGCCAAGTCCTCTCCCGCTACTCCGCCTCGGCCGGTGTTGACGCTCTGTGGGCAACTCCCTTACATGGACCCGCAGACCCCAACCATCGACCTGCACGCCGGCCTTTCGTAGCGGCCGGGTGTGGGTCCGAGAGAGTCGAGGCGACGATGATCCAGGTCCAACTTCCCGACGGCACTCTGCAGGAACACCCCGACCAGGCCACGGCTCTGGATGTCGCCCAGGGGATCGGTGAACGGCTGGCGATGGCCACGATGGCCGCTGAGATCGACGGGAACGTGGTCGATGCCATGCGGCCGCTGAGACAGCTCTCAGAAGCCGAACCGATTCCCCTGAAACTGCTCACCACCCGCGATCCCGAAGCGCTGGGCGTGATGCGGCACAGCTGTGCTCACGTGATGGCCCGGGCCGTGATGAGGCTGTTTCCCGGAGTCGGTCTCGCCTTCGGGCCCACCATCGACAACGGGTTCTACTACGACTTCGAACTCGATCAGCCGATCCGCGAGGAGGACTTCGAGAAGATCGAGCAGGAAATGCGCTCGATCGTCAAGGAGGCCGAGCCGTTCGAGCGGTTTCAACTGGATCGGGACGAGGCGATCTCGTTCTGCGACGGGCTCGGCCAGGGGCTCAAGGTCGAACACATCCAGACGGGGCTGGCCGAACACTCGGAACTGAGCTTCTATCGCCAGGGCGAATTCGTCGACCTGTGTCGCGGGCCTCACGTCCCCGACGCCGGTCGGATCAAGGCCTTCAAGCTGCTCAGCGTGGCCGGTGCGCACTGGAAGGGTGATGCCAAAAGCGGCCGCCACCTGCAGCGACTCTACGGCACCGCGTGGTTCAGCAAGAAGGACCAGGCCGCGTATCTCGAGCGGGTCGAAGAGGCCAAACGGCGGGATCACCGCGTGCTCGGTCGACAGCACGGGTTGTTCACGATCTCGCCCGAGGTCGGGCAGGGGCTGTGCCTGTGGATGCCCAAGGGGGCCCGTGTGAGGATGCGGCTGGAGGACTTCATCAAGACCGAATTGCTCGCTCGCGGTTACGACCCGGTCTATACACCGCACATCGGCCGCGTCGAGTTGTACGCGACCAGTGGGCACTTTCCCTACTACCGCGACTCGCAGTTCGCACCCCTGTTCACTCACGACGCCGGACAGATGGTCGACGCCTGGATCGGGCGACTCGAGTCCGGAACTCTGGCCGAACAGGACGAGCGGGCACTCTGCGATGCGGCCTCGGTGCTGGGTTGCAATACCTCAAGCTACCCGACGACCGGGACCAGGGACGAGCGGGTGGCGTTTCTGCGGCACTGGGAACAGACCCAGGAACGGTTTCTGCTGAAGCCGATGAACTGCCCGCACCACGTCCAGATCTACAAGTCTCAGCCTCGCAGCTACCGCGAGTTGCCGGTGCGGCTGGCGGAGTTCGGGACGGTCTACCGCTACGAGCAGTCGGGAGAACTCAACGGGATGCTTCGGGTGCGGGGCCTGACCCAGGACGACGCCCACCAGTTCTGCATTCCCGAACAGGTCGAACAGGAGTTCCGAGACACGCTCGATCTGGTCAAATTCGTGCTCACCGCCGTCGGTCTCGACGACTACCGCGTGCAGTTGTCGTTGCGTGAGGCGGGCAGCGACAAGTACGTGGGGAGCGAGGAGAACTGGGATCGGGCTGAGCAGAGCCTGCGGAACGTGCTCGAGGAGACGGGACTGGACTACGAGGAGTGTGTCGGTGAGGCGGCGTTTTATGGGCCCAAGGCCGACTTCATGGTCAGCGACTGCATTGGCCGCGAGTGGCAACTGGGCACCGTGCAACTGGATTACAACCTGCCCGAGCGGTTCGAGCTGGAATACATCGGTTCGGACAACCGACCGCACCGTCCGGTGATGATTCACCGGGCCCCGTTCGGATCGATGGAGCGGTTTGTGGGGATGCTGATCGAGCACTTTGCCGGAGCGTTTCCGCTGTGGCTGGCTCCCGAACAGGTACGGGTGTTGCCGATCAGCGAGGACCGGCATGCCGAGTACGCGCTGGGGGTGACCGCTCGGTTTCAGGCGGCCGGGTTCCGGGCGACGACGGATCTGCGAAGTGCCAAGGTGCAGTCGAAGATCCGCGACGCACAGCTGGAACTGATCCCCTACATGGCGGTGGTCGGCGACAAGGAGTCGGTCGAGGATTCGGTGGCGTTGCGAGACCGCATCGACGGCGACCTGGGGATGATGAAGGTCGACGCGGCGGTGGCGAAGTTGCTCGAGGAGTCCGAGGCCCGGCAGGTTCGCCAGGTGGTCAAGAGCGACTTTGCGGGGTTGGAGGGCGAGGTGGCGTCCGAGAACGAGTACTAGGAACCGCCAGTCGCTGGGGCCTGGCAGCTCCAGCAGACTTCGAAGCCGGCGTCGACCTCGCTGCCGCACCTCGGGCAGGTCCACGGCAAGCTGACCTCACCCGCGACACCCTCGGCGTCCTCGGCCATCAATTCGCGAGCCCGTTGCAGGTCGCCGCTGGCAACTTGCAGCGTGACGCCACCCAGGGCCAAGCCGACCTGGAACAGTTGCCCGGCGGTCAACTCGTTCTGCATCCAACTGCGGATACCGGCCTGGTCGAGACGACCGCGGACGATCGAGGCTTCGATGATCGACGGATAGGCTCCGATAGTTTCCAGCGTCTGGCCTTCGGCCTCTTGATCGCCGTCGGTCACTCACCAGCCTCCGCAGGTTCGACTTCGGCGAGCGCTTCGTCGCGAGTCTCGAACAGGGGCCATAGCCGGCCGATCTGGATGCAGCTCAGCACCTCCTTGACCTCGTTGTTGGCACAGCAGAAGACTCCCTTGCCGCCCGACTGCCGCGACTTGGTCAGCACGCGCAACAGCGAGCTGATGATGATCGAGTCGATGTAGGTGACGGCTCCCAGGTCGACCAGCACGTTGTCGAGCTCGGGCTCATCGATGATCCGGAACAGCTCGTTCGATTCCAGGTGCACGTCGGTGTACTGGAAGTTCATCGTTGCGCCCTGGGGCACGATCACCAGGGTGCGCTGCAGCCGGGCGATCTTGAAGACCTTGCTCGGATCGGGCATGGCTGGGTGCTTGCTGGAAGTGAGATGAGCACGAGGTGTGACGGGGTTGAAGACGCACAGGGAGTGCGGCGTCACGCTGACCAATTCTTGTCCGGTGCGGGTATGATGTCGAGGCGTCAGGTGGTGAATTCGAGAGGATCAGCGGCAATGACCGATCAACGAGAACCTTGTGTGGCCGACCGAGATCCCCATCCCATGCGGTCGACTCGACGCGGTTTCGTACGCAGTGCGGCTCTGGGAGCCGCGGGGTTGGCTGCTGCGGGAGCCAGCCCGCTCGCCAGCCCCGCCGCTGACGCGAAGCAGCCGAAGCGAAAGACGAAGATCCGGATCGGCACGCGGATCAACGGGGCGTGGATGAAGAGCAAGAACGACGACGACCTGAAATCTCTGAAGCAGATCGGAGTCGATTACGTCGACATCACGCTGGACATGATCGAGGGTTACTCCGAGTACGGCGAGTTCACTCGCAAGGCGCTCAAGGCGTTCATCGATCGCCTCGGCAACGTCGGCCTGAAGATCGAACGAGCCAACTCGCTGGGGCCGTTCTACCTGAATGCGCACCTGGCGCGGCCGGAGGGTCAGAAGGAGATCGACAAGCTGAAGCGGGTGGCCGAGCTCTTGGTCGAGTCCGAGATCCCCGTCTACGGGATCCAGGCCTGCCAGGCGAGGTTGCACCTGGCGGCGAGTTCGAACAGCTGGATCCGTCGCCGTGGCCGTGGAGGCTACCGCTACCTGCACTTCGATCTCGATCGAGTCCAGTCTCTGGGGCTGAAGCCGAAGTACAAAGTGACCAGCGACCAGTTGTGGAAGGGGCTGTTGAACATCTACCGGGGGGTGATCCCGATCGTCGACGGATCGAAGACGAAGGTGGCGATGCACGGCAAC
>CAUZEQ010000287.1:0-6358 GCA_963578885.1 Planctomycetota bacterium | reverse complement strand
CATGCCTTGTGAAATCATGTCATTCCGATGGCATCGAGTCCGGAAAACCCCGAAGGGGTTCCACATCACGACACCTCGACGTGTGAAACCCCTTCGGGGTTTGTGTTTGGCGGAGGTGCGAGAGACCCAGCGTGGCGCCCGCCTGACGGCGTGCTGACGCTGGGCTCTGCGATGGAACCCCTTCGGGGTTTTGTTTTGGTGGGGGTTGGAGAAAACTCAGCGCGGTGCCCTCGGAACCGGCCACGCGCTCGGGATGACATGTGCGTCACGGCCACCGGCACACCTCGAGTTTTTCAACGGGCGGCTAGGGCGCCGCGGGCTTCTGCTTCAGCAACTCGATGCAGCGGGCTCGGCCGCGCTCGAAGGCCACGGGGTCCAGCTTCACCCCCAGCAGCCCCGCCGCGACCCGGGTGGTCGCCAGGTCGGCCTCGGTCATCTGCAACGGCGTCTCGTCGTCAGCGTTTTTGGCACTGGCAAGAGCCCCCTTCTTGAGCAGCAGCTCGAGCACGCTGGCATGACCGGTGAAGGCGGCCGCGTGCAGCGGCTGCGAGCCGTCTTCGTTCTTGCCGTTGACATCGGCACCGGCGGCAATCAACAGCCCGGCAATCTCGATGTTCCCATGGTAAGCCGCCCAGGCCAGGACCGTGATCCCCAGGTCGGGGTCACGCGAGTTGGGTTTCTTCGTCTTGGCCAGCAGCTGCTTGACCGCCGCCACATCCTGCTTGCGGACCGCGGCAGACAATTCCCGGGAGCCGGTTCCGTTCTTGAGCAGGTCCAGGCAGCGGGTGCGACCGGTGCCGAGCTTCGCCTGGTCGTACTTCAATTGCAGCAGCCCGGCGATGAACCCGGTCGTGGCCGCATCGGCCGCCGCACCCGACGCCGGCAATTCGCCTCGTGCGTTCTTCAGGCCCACGTCGGCTCCGCTCTCGAGCAACAACTCGACAACTTTCGCCTGGCCCATGAAAACTGCACAGTGCAGCGGTGTCGCCCCATCGCGATTCTTGCCGTTGATGTCGGCCTGCTGCTCGATCAGCAGGGCGGCGATTTCGACATTCCCCGTCAACGCCGCAAAACCCAGGGCGGTGACGCCGGTCTGGGCATCCTGCTGGTTGGGGTCCGCCTTCCCGGACAACGCCAGCTTGACCGCCTTGATGTCCTGCTTGCGAATCGACCCGATCAAGTCCGTGGCGGCCGAGCCGCCTGCAACGGCTCCGGGCTTGCCACCCTTGCCGGCGATCATCTCGCGGGACTTGACGCGTCCGGCCTCCACCGACTTCCGCTCGACCTGGATCTGGAACAACCCGACGATGAACTGCGTCGTGGCCCAGTCGACACTCAGCGAGTTGATGGGTGTCTCACCCTTGTTGTTCTTGGCGTTGGCCTCGGCACCCTGCGCGAGCAGCAACTCGACGACCTCAAAACGACCCAGGAACGCCGCAACATGCAGCGCACTGTTCCCCTCACCATCCCTGCCACCGAGATCGGCTCCCTGCTTGAGCAACGCGTCCACGACGTCGCGATGACCCAACACGGCCGCCGCGTTCAGGATCGGTGACCCGTTGGGATCCTTGATGTTGGGATCGGTTCCCGAATCCAGGTGCTGCTGCACGACCTCCGCATTGCCCGAAACCGCGGCGGCCCAGACATCGAGACCAGGCCCCGACGACGGCCCCGACGACGACTGGCCGGCGGCAGCCTTGGGCTCACTCGACGCGGAACCCTCGTCCACCGGCACCGCAGCAGCTTCAGGCGTGCCCGTTCCAGCAACCTCCTCAACCGGCGGCTCTGCTCCGCAGCCGGCCATCAACAGCATCGCGAGGACCACCCACGGTCTCTGTACGTCCTTCATCAGATCTTCCTTCATCAGATCTTCCTTCATCAGGTCCGTCTCGGTCACGCTCGACACCGACGCCGACCGGCGATCAGCGATCGTTCTGCCTACTCGATAGTCAGAGTGTAATGGTCTTGCAAGATATCCGTACAACAATCCGGGCCCTGTTGGGGTTAGTCATGCCAGGGGGACCTCAATCCGAGTTTCAAGCCGGGCTCCTTGCAGTTACGTTGGACACAGGCTCGCGGGTTTCCGAGAATGTGCGGAATTGTCCAGATGCAGTGCAGCCAGCCCTCGAGGCGGTTTGTTCGTTGTCTTGTGCTGTGGGAGATGAATTCGGTGAGATGATCGCCGGCAGGCTGCAACAGGAATCGATGATGGACGCCAAGGCTGAAGCCACCTCCCCCTGGGACGAGATCTGGGACTCGCTGCAAACCTCGGCCGCTCCAGAGAGCGTCCCACCGGTCCCGACCATGGCCTTCTACATGGTGATCGGCGGACTGCTGACGCTCTACATCCGCTTCCTGTATCGCCGCTGCAATTCGTCGTTCTCGGGGTCCGACTCCGTCGCACGTGTCTTCCCCTTGCTGACGATGGTGACGATCGGAGTGATCTCGGTCGCCAAGACCTCGCCTTCGCTGGCGCTGGGACTGATCGGTACGCTGTCGATCATTCGCTTCCGGGTGGCTATCAAGGAGCCCGAGGAGTTGGTCTACCTGTTCCTGTGCATCGGAATCGGCCTGGCACTGGGGGCCGAACAGCCGTTGCTGGCTGTGGCCACGGTGGTCGTGGTCACCGTCTTCGTGCTGGGAATCCACTTCACGACTCGGACCCGGCATCGCCAGAGCCTGTTGCTGACGATTACCGGTGACGCGAAGGACGACTTCAATGACGGCGAGACCGGCGTGCTGGCCGTCGTCAATGAACTGGTCGACCGCTACACCTTGCAACGACTCGACCTCGAACAGGGCCGCGGCCAGATGCGGATCGCCATCGGCAGAAATGGTGACACCGAGACATCCGAGCTGGTCGCCAGCCTCCGTGAACGGCTGCCCGAGTGCGAGTTCTCGTACGTCAACCTCGAATCGACGCTGTAGCCATGAGTACCCAGACAGTTGTCGATCAGGGACCTCGGGTCCAGGAATCCGCCCGGCGGTCACCGGCGTTGCACCTGGTGCCCCAGCAGGGACTGCGAACCGACCTGGCCTCGCGGATGGAAGTCAAATTCTTCGCACCCCACCACGACGTGTCCACGCTGCGGAAGTTGCTCGAAGGCAACGGCCGCAAGCTGGTCTACAACGAGCCGGTTTCCACCGTCCGCAGCATCTACTTCGACGACGTTTTGCTGTCGTCCTGCCAGGCCAACATCGGCGGAGACGGAATTCGCCAGAAGACCCGCCTGAGATGGTACGACTCGCTGGAACCTCAACAGGAGATGTTCCTGGAGTTCAAGTGGCGTAACTTCGAGATCACCGGCAAGCACCGATTCCCGCTGATGGCCGAACGGCCGCTGGCCGAGATGACCTACAAGGAAATCGCCGAGGAGCTGATTGCGGTGGTGCCCAGGGAGCGAGTCGCCGACCTGCTGGGCGGTTACGAGCCGATCGTGATCGTGGAATACAAGCGCGAGCACTTCGCGGCCCGCAATTCCCCACTCCGCGTGACACTCGACTACGATCTGGTCTTCTATGACCAGACCGGCAAGAATCGCATCTCCACGTCCTTCCCTCACACCATGACCGAGTCGGTGATCATCGAAGCCAAGGCCCCTCCGGGTCACGAACAGGACGTTCGCGAATTCCTGTATCCCCTGGCACCACGGATCAGCCCCTTCTCGAAATACTTCCACGGTTGCCTCCACCTGGGCCTGGTTCACGAGTGAACTGCCAGCGGCGACCCGCCATCGGATCCCAACAGCGAGTCTCCTCATGTCTGCCGCGTCACCGGATGAACGGCCTCCGGGGGTGAACTCCCCGCGGAACCTGGCAACCAACCTCATCTACTACCTCCTCCCGCTGGCCGCCGTCTGCGGACTGTGCCTCGCCGGTGTCATCGCGGTCACCTCGTATTTCGACACGCAACAGGTCGAGCCGACAGCACCCGAGGTGGTCGCCCGGCCGGAGCCGGTCGAACCGGTCACGCCCCAGGTCGAGCTGTTTCCGACCGACCGGGTGATGGATGTGCAGATCTCCGTCGAGGACAAGGACTGGAACAAGATCCGCTTCCAGACGCGAAACCTCTTCGAGGTCCTGCAGACGAAGCGGAAAACGGAGGTGATCCCCTCGCCGTACGTCTACGTGCCGGCAACGGTGACGATCGACGGGGTCGAGTACTCCGAGGTGGGGATCCGCAAGAAGGGGTTCATCGGATCCCAGAATGCCAGCCGACCGTCGCTGAAGGTCAAGCTCAACTTCGTCAACAAGTCGGCCCGGGTCGATGGACTGAAAAACCTGACCTTCAACAACAACAACCAGGACATCACCCTGATGAGCCAGTTCATGGGGTATGCCCTCTTCAACGCCGCCGGGTCGCCTGCACCTCGCTGCAGCTACGCGCGGATCAGCGTCAACGGCAAGCCGATCGGCGTCTACACTCACGTCGAGACGGTTCGCGAATCGCTGCTGAAGCGCGAGTTCGGCAACTCCGACGGCACACTCTATGAAGGATCGGTGGTCGACTTCTTCGACGGCTGGGAAGGCAGCTTCGAGTTGAAGGTCGGTACGCCCGAACAGGACCTCGCCAGCCGCAAGAAGATCATACGGCTGATCGAAGTCCTCAAACGACCCGGCCCCGTCGCCGGGGCGGACGAGAAGACCCGGACCCGGCAGGGACAGGACCTGCAGCAGGCCATCGGTGAACTCGTCGACCTCGATTCGTTCTACACCTACTGGGCCGTCGAGAGCCTGCTGGGGTTCTGGGATGGCTACACGGCCAACACCAACAACTACTTCGTCTACGACAACCCGGCCACCGGCAAGTTTCACTTCATGCCCTGGGGTGCAGACTGCATGTTCGAGAAACACAGCAAGCTCCGAGTCGACCCCGCCGCACCACTCACGGTCAAGACCAAGGGACTGGTCGCTCACAAGCTGTACCAGATCCCCGCTGCCCGCGAGCGGTTCGCCCGCACGATGCAGGGACTCCTGGAGACTCACTGGAAAGAAGACGCTCTGCTGGCCGAGACGCAGCGGATCGAGGCCCTGTGCTCACCGCTGATCCCCGCTTCGCAGGCCGCCACCGTGCGGTTCGAAAACATCCGCGACTTCATCGGCGCGCGGCGAGGTGACATCGAAAAGGAAACCGCCAACGGCATGCCGCTGTGGGCAGCCAAGCCGTCACCGCCACCGCTGCTGGGTGTGCCTCCCGGCGGAGGCAAACAGGACACCGATACGATCTTCTTCGCCGCCAGGACCGGCGACGTCGACGCGATCAAGACCTACCTCGACAAGAAAGTCGACGTCAACGGCCGCGACACCTCAGGGACCACGGCGATTTCGCACGCGGTGCTCTCCGGTAAACTCAAGACGGTCCGCTTCCTGATCAGCCGCGGCGCCGATGTCACCAAGCCCAACCGGGACCGCAACACCGTGCTGCATGGAGCCGCCTTCCTGGGGTACGCCGAAATCGCACAGCTGCTGATCAAGAACGGCGCGGTGCTCAATGCCAGGAACGACAAGGGAGAAACTCCGCTCGATTCCAGCGCGGCACCGTGGAGTGCCGAGATCCAGGGCATCGTCCAGTTCATCGCCGGACTGCTGCAGATCGATGTCGAGATGGATCGGGTCAGGATCGGTCGGCCCCAGGTGGTCGCGATGCTCCGCGAAGCAGGAGCACTGCTGGGAGCCCAGGTGGCCGCCGCCGCCAGCATGGACATCTGGCAGGCCGCCAAGAACGGAAATCTCGAGGCTCTGAAACTCAGGCTCGCCGATGCTCCCGATCTCAATGCACTCGATAACACCGGCATCAGCCCCCTGGCCTGGGCGGTGATGGCCGGCAAGCCCCTGGCCGCCAGGATGCTGATCGACCAGGGCGCCGACGTGAACCACAAGAACACCGACGGGACCACGCCCCTGCACGGTGCCGCGCTGCTGGGACAGTTCGACCTGGTCGAACTGCTGCTCGAGAACAAGGCCGATATCAACTCCCGAAACGGACAGGACCAGACCCCGCTGGGCACCGTGGCTCCGAAATGGAACAGCGGGATCCGACAGATCACGCAGTTCTACGCGCGGGTGCTGAAACTGGAGATCGATGTCGAGGCCATCAAGATCGCCCGGCCCCGCATCACCACCCTGCTCCGACTCAACGGTGCCAAGCTCTGAGACCAGTCGGTCAGGCTACTTGGCCGAATGTTGCTCGATGAACTCCAGCGATCGCTTGATCACCTCGTCGGTGATCCCCATGTGACCCGCCTTGGGGTAGCGGTGAAACGTGTGCACCACCCTGGTCTTCTTGAGCGCCTCGATCATCAACAGCGCGTTGGCGATCGGGACCGAGCGGTCGTTGTCCGAGTGCAGGACCAGCAGC
>CAUZEQ010000286.1:0-6380 GCA_963578885.1 Planctomycetota bacterium | reverse complement strand
CCAGAGGTAGCCCATCGCGGTGTTCAGCGAGTGCAGTTGGAAGATCAGCTCGAGGTCTTCCCGGTGTCCGCTCTCGAACGCCACGTTGCGATCGAACATCTGGCGAGTCTGAGATTCGACCCGGCTGCCGATCTGCTGGCAGATCGAGTCGATCACGTTGTGCAGGAGGATCGGCCAGGCGTCGCAGGTGACCACGGGAGGAATGTACTCGGGATCGATCTCCGGAGGCGCCTCGGCCATCGTGCCACGCCGCAACCTCATGATCGGCAGGCTCTCGTAGCCAGCCAGCTCGTCCTCGTTGACAATCAGTCGAGCATTCGGCCAGCGGACCTCGATGTGCTGAGGATTCCCCGGCTGGTTTTCGTCTTCGACCTCCATCGAATCGACGAGGTACCGCACGTCGCCGCCGCCGGCCCCTGTTTCGGCGTTGCTGCGACCCAACTTCAGCGGCGGAACCGCCAGGTGGACCATCACCAGGTTCTGGCGATCGAAGGCGTCCTTGGGCAGGTCCAGCGCAGCCAGGTTGGCGTCCTCGGGATACCTCAAATGAGTCCCGTCGTGCAGGCGGATGTGGCAGGTCCGCAGCACGATCCGCCAATTCGCCAGAGCATCCTCGTCGATTTCGATCGACTGCAGACCGTAGGGATAGCCACAGCCCCAGTTCTCCGAGATGCGGAGTTCTTCGCGGTGGTTCCGCTCGGCCGTCTGCAGGTGCTGAGGCCGCAGGAACAGCCCCTCGCCCCAATGTACCGCGTGATTCGTCATGATGAGATTGCTTATTCTGCCGGGAGCCCGGCTTTGCGTTGTTGCCTATCGACCACCTCGAGGACTGATCCGACCCGGTCCAGTCCGAAGCGGCTCGGTGACCAGCGACTTGGTCAGCCGCACGGCACCCTCATCTCGCTCGGTCCATGAACTGATCCGCACCCGCAAGTCCTCCGGCTTGAACTCCAGGTCATTCGGCACCACATACGTGAAGATCAGCCGTTCGAAACCTGGCTCGCAAGTGAACTCACTCGAGTATTCAAGGTCGGCCGTCTTTGTGCCATTCTCCCAGGCCAATTCCGGCAGAAGTCTGCTGAAGTGCTCGTGAAATCCCCTGGCTCGCTCGGTGGAGTGGTCCACGGGCGTGATCTGGATCTCGACTCGGGTCCCCGAGAGGCTCTTGTCCTTGGGATCCGCCTGCCGGAGGACTCCCTTGAGTTCCACGTTGTGTCCGCTCGCACCCTCTTCCGGGCGGGGGAATCCCGGCAGCGGCACGAAGACCTGGGCACCCTCGCCCTGGACCTGTTTCCAGGTCCGCACGCTGTTCTTGTCGCGACGGGTTGGCGTCGGTTTCCAGAAGGCTCGAATCGTCGCCGGCTCCATCTGTTGCCAGTCTTCGACGCTGACCGTCCAGGTCGGCGCTGTGCGGCCGGGCACCACGCTCCATCTCGTCATGCGGCCCATTCGCTGGCCCAGCGGCTTGTCGGCTTCTGAAGCAGGCACGATCTCGAAGAGGATTTCTCGGGGGCGTTGCACGATGGCCGTGGGGCTCTCCGAAGCGAGGCTGAATTCGAACACGGCGTGGTGCCGGACGGTTCGGCCTGGCCCGGTTGTCTTGACGAGGTTCATTTTCGAGCAGATCAGCGAGGTCGCATCGGTGGCCGGGGCGGATTTTCCGCGGACGGAGATGAGTCGCCGGAGTTGTTCGGGGGCTCGGTATCTCAGGCGGTTGCCGTTGATGTCCAGGTCGAACGCATGCGATTCGCTGCCGACGAATTCGAATTCGATCGGTTTGAGGTTGCCGAACCCGATGCGGTATTTCCCCGTCGCCTTCAGTTCCGAGACCGTTCCCAGCTTGTGGTTCTGCCAGTCGGTGGCCGTCAACGGTCTCAGCAGATACGGTCGCGAGTCGACGGCCTTGGCCAGCGCCTTGGCCAGGATCTCAGCTGACGGTGCCTTATAGAATTCGCCTCGGTTCTGCTTGGCGAGGTCCCGGAGCACTTTTTCGGCGGGTTCTTCGACGGCGAATCCGACGATTTGCAGCGTGATGGTCCGCCGCCGGGTCCGGCGGTCCGTGAGAATTTTCTGGAGCTGTGCCAGCAGTGCCTGGGCCCGGTCTCCTTCGGTGTACTGGTAGTCTCCATCGGTGATCGCCACGATGGTGCCGGGGATGTCTTGCGTCACGAAGGGTTTGGTCGCCTCGATCAGGCTGCTCAACAGAGGCGTATTGGCAGAATCGCTCTTGGGTCCGAGTTCAACGAGTTTGGACCGGATGGCCTGCATGTGCTGGGGAGTCACCAATTCGAGCGGGTTGATGATCTCGATCTTGGAGAGTTCCTTGACCTCGTCGAATTCGTGTCCGAACATCATCAGCCCGACCTTGACCGTCCGGCCCTTTTGGGTTTCGGCGATCCGATCCAGGGTCTTCTGCAGCGTTGCCTTGGCGGCGGCGATACGGGTGGTGTTCGCCGCAGCAAGCGGCATGTTCATGCTGCCCGAGCAATCGAGGATAAACAGGATGGCCCGGCTGTCTTCCCCGTTGACGACCACGCGTCCGATTTTCTGCTCGGGCCTCAGCGGCCGGTAGGCGGTCCGGAACACCGGTGGGGGACAGGGGTCGATTGAGGCCTCCAGTGCCTGGTTGCCGGTGGTGCGGCCGCGATAGAAGAGCCGCGGCACCGCCGCGAGTCTCAGGCCGGGGCATTCCGGCCGCGGAGCTGCTGCGGTGGGTTGCAACGAGGCATCTCGCCTGAGTACGAAGCTCTGCGAAGCGTCCTGGCCGCTGGTCGGGATGCCCAGCTTGCGGATCGCCGGATCTCTGAGGGTCACCAGGCCCTGTTCGTTCCGCCTGAGGTCCAGCCGCAGGGCGGCGAATCCGGGTGGAGCATCCGGGGACGGCGTGATTTCGACACTCAATGTGGCGTCGTTGCGGACTCCGAACCTGAGCGGATCGGGGGTGATCTTGCTGATCGCCACGCCCGCTTCGGTGCGCTGCGCCAGCAGCTGATCGAGTTGTTCAGCCTGGGGGTTGAATGCCGGGACGCCGAGAGATCTTGCAGCGGCGAGGCACTGGGCGGCGGCTGAGTCGAACCAGCCGAGCCAGAAGTCATCGAGATACCTGCCGGCGTGGGCGTAGAGGATTTCGGAGAGCTGGAATCGGCGGAGTGCCTGTGTGGGGTTCTTCCGTTGGCCGATTACGACGATCACGTCTGCAGGCGGCAGAGATCTCGCGATACGGTCGGCCCGCATCAGGTCAGTACGTGCCTCCTCGACGGACTCGTGTTGTTCGGCCGTAAGGGCGAGCTTCAGCACCGTTTGTGTCTTGGCGATCGAGGCCCGGCGGATCTCGTACCCCAGTTTCCTCAGCACGCTCGGCCGTTCCGCATCGGTCTTGGCCCCCACGCTTCGCCAGGAATGCCAGAGATGCAGGGCGGCCTTGTCATCGGCGATCCGGCCCAGAGAGAGGACCTGGATGGCCCACAGGGCGTGCCACATCCCTGGTCCGCTGGAGGGAGGCCGCGGCTTGGCTTGGCCGCCGGCTGACGACTTGGCCCCCAGTTCTCTTGACAACTCGATGCTGCGTTGCAAGAGCTTGCGTCGCGTAACCGCATCCAGGCCGGTGTGACGCAAGATGTCCTCGATGTCGCGCCACGATTCGGGCTGATCGGGAAGGCCCAGGCAGCGGCGGGCTTCGACGGCAAGAGCATCGTGCAGCCTGGTCAGACGTGTCGAAGCGGCCGAGACCAGCTGTTGCAGTTGATCCAGTTCTTCGGCGGTCGGCTCGGCCAGAGCGGCAGGCCCGTCGTCCTCAACCGGTGGTACCGACAGTTGGGCGTCGAGGTACGTGTCGAGCAGGTGAGCTTGCTCGAAGAGAGCCAGCAGGCGGAATTGGACTTCGGCGCCGGTGAGGTCTTCCTTGCTCTGTTGTCCGAGTTCTCCGAGTTGCTCGGCTCGGGCTTCCGACGTCCGCTGGTCGGCTCGGTCGATCGAATCGACGAAATGGTCAATCACCTTCTGGTGTCCGATCAGCCTCGATGTGTTGCGGGATGCGGCCCAATCGGCCAGGTCGGGCAACTCGGCGTGGAGCCGATTTCTCAGCAGCAGGGCTGCAAACAGCGTGCTGCGAATGTCTCGGACCCGAGCGAGTTGTTCTTCGGCGGTCTGCATCGACGATTCGGCTGCCGTCTTGTCGCCGACAAACAGCAGATCCTCGGCGATGCGACGGGCGGTGTCGGCCGAGTTGAGCAGGGGACGGAGTCGGTGGTAGGTCCCCAAGGCGCCACTGGTGACCCGCTCGGCCTCGCCTCTGATCCCGACCGCCCGCTTGACCAGCCCGAGGGTTGTCTTGGGCAGCAGGCCGCCAGGCCCTTCCAGCACGCTCCGCAGGTGGACTTCGGGCCGGGCGGGCGTCCCGTCGTACTTGGGCAACGGCAACGGCAGCGGTCTGGTGAGCGGGTCCATCAACCTCGAGATGATGTTGTGCCGAAGGAATCCCTCCTGGACCGCTGGAAAACTCTCGGACCAGCTCTCCCGTGTCAGCCGACTCAGCAACGTCCTGGCATGGCCCAGTTCGGCGTTGGCACGGGTCGGCTGCTGCCAGAAGATCCACTGCTCGGCGCGGCGGAGCCGAAAGGTGAGTTCGCGCCACCTGAGCGGATCGTGGTGGTAGGCGGGCGTGACGAGACTCTCATCGGTGTGAACCAGGGCATTTCGACCGGCCCAGAGTTTCTGCAAGGCGTCCAATTCGGCCGCCAGTGGCACGTCCTTAGCCGAGGGCTCCGCCAGGATTCCACTCGATCCTACCTGCACGACGGGGAAATTTGCCACGTCGTTCTTGTCGAGCGGGTCGAGGTAGGCGAGTGTCTTCTTGCCGGTGATCAGGACCGGGTGTTGTCCGGCGCGGTCGCGATTCTGCTGCACCCAGTGATTGGTCTGCGTGCCGACGTAGCGAAAGAGCTCGAAGACGGTGATGCGGTTGTTGCCGTCCTCGTCCGCCTTGCCACTCAGGGCCCCCCGCAGCGAATGTGCGAAGGCCGACTGGCCGATGCCCAGGTGGGGGCTGGCCCAGCTGTGTTCGCCACGCGAGCACGAACAGATGACGACGAGGCTGGCCGCGTGGTTCGTGGTGTCGGTGTTCTTCGTGTCGGGCTGTGTGCCGGTTGCCGTGACCGTCTTGATCGCCTCTCTGAGTTCCTGTTCGATATCATTTTCCAGGACTCCGACTCGCCAGTTGGCCTGCAGTTGGCAGAGGTCCAGCAGGACGAGCGTGTTTTGTTGGGGCGAGGAGCCGATCGCGGAGGCCAGGTAGGCCGCCAGAGGTTTGAAGCCCTGGATGGGGGTTCCGGAGGCTTGCTTCGAGTCACCCAGTTCGTCGGGCTTGGGGTTCTTCGAGTCCAACACGAAGATGTCGCCGTTGGCATCGGGGACCCAGAGGGCCGAGAGGTAGACGACCAGGACGTGTCGATCCGAGCGGGTGTCCTGGAATTGGGTGACGATGCCGTTGTGGCGATTCAGCGAGTTGAGTGCATCGAGGTCGGCGGCGACGGGCAGGTTGGGGGGCAGCTGCGGGGTGTCGCTGATCGTCGCCACGACCGGTTGCAGCTTGGTCTGGATACAGCCGGGCAGTTTCAGCAGCCAGACGGCCGCCGCGATGCAGGCCACGGTGACCATCGCCGTGGCGAGCGACTTGAAGACCGCTGGCCACTTGATGCGTGAGAGGCCCGAGGGGCGATCGCCGTCGGGGCCGTCGTGTTCGGGGCGGCGCCATGAGCGGACCCCGTCGGGACGACTCCAGCCGCCTTCGCCTTCGCCGGCCGAGTCCCTCCAGGAGGGGCGGCCGCCGGATTCTCCAGCCGCATCGAACATGGCGGCACGTCCCTATTCGGACTCGATGGCTAGATGAAGCTGGGGGGGCCGCCGAAGAGCTTCCACCACAGGAGACCGGCGTCGAGCAGCAACAGGACGACTATTGCCGCGTAGATCCAGTTCGTCAAGCGGCGCTGGCGATGGTCCTGCCAAACCCTGTAGTCGCTCCAAGCGACCTGGTCCTGCTCGTTGGTCAGCTTGTCCATCACATCCTTGACGAACTCATAACGCCGTGTGCTGGGCTCGCAACCGCAGAAGTAGCAGCCCGAGAGCCGGATCGACTCGCCGTGCTGCTGGCCGCCGAAGACCGCCTCGAGAAAACCGGCCAGCTGCTCGCGGCGGCCGTCGAGATCGCACAGCAGTTGGTAGAGCCGCGGATTGCTCGAACTGCTGAGGTCCTGGGCGAAGGCCGAGTAGATCCAGCGTCGGAACCAGTCGACGGCCCGGCCGCTGACCCACTTCGAGGCCCCCTCGTCGACAGGGTGGCCCGACGGGAAGTGAGAACCGGCTCGTGCCTTGGTGCTGAACCG
>CAUZEQ010000285.1:0-6415 GCA_963578885.1 Planctomycetota bacterium | reverse complement strand
CTGTTGGGGATCGGCGAAGAGTCCATCGTCGATGATGAACTGCATGTCGCTTTCTCCGGTCGCTCCTTCGCGGAGCCCGTCGTAGAGGGTGGGTCCGACCCAGAGCGTGGTCAGGACCGGGTGGGAGGTGACCTGCAGGTTGCGCCAGGCCCAGGGCAGCAGCCCGAGGCCGACGACCAGCAGCAGCACGGCCGCCTCGATCGCCGAGCGGCCTCGACGCTCCGACAGCGCGATCGCCAGCAGTCCCAACAGCGGCAGCGCGGCCAGCCAGCCGGGGCGGACATAGACCGCCGCACAGCCGGCCACCCCGGTCCAGGCGGCGATCCCCAGCCGGGGACGATGATCGAGATCCGGGTTGGGCCGTACCAGCGAGACGGATCCGAGCAAACAGGCCAGCAGCAAGACCGCGAACAGAGTCTCGCTGAGAACCAGCACGCTGAAGCCGACCAGGGTCGGAGAAATGGCACAGGCCGCCGCGGCGGCGAGTCCGATCTGAGCAGTGAAGATGCGGCAGCCGAGCAGGTAGACCAGGTAGCAGCCCAGGGTGCCGACCGCCCCCAGCACCAGTCGAGTCACCAGCAGGCTGTCTCCGCCCAGGCGGATCACCAGCCCCAGCAGTGCCGGAAACCCGGGCATCCGCGTCACCTGTCGAGGAATCGAGGCGGCAGCCAGCGGGTCACCGGGCCGTCCCCGCAGCTCAAACGCCTCAGCTGCGGCCATGTGTTCTCCGAGTTCCCAGTAGCCCGCAGCATCGCCTTCGATCAGGAAGGACCTGTCCTGGTCCTTGAGCCTGTTGGTGAGCACGACCGCGGCGATGGTACGGAGTGTCAGCGCGGTGAGTAGCACCAGCAGGAGTATTTTGCGGGCCGACATCGGTTTCCCCCCGTCCACGGCCGAAGCGTGGCGGGGGATGTTATGGGCGTTGGCCCCGGGGGGTCAAGATCGGTCGAGCGGCTCCGGTGGAGGGCCGCATGCGGGCAATGGGCGTGCTAGAATCGGGTTCCGCAGCGCACCCGTCCGCCCCCGCCGGACTCCGCCCGCCAGGCCTCCTCGATGACCTCCCCACTCGACGAATCTCGCTTCATGAAGGCGGTCCGCCGCGAGCCGGTCGATACGACTCCGGTCTGGCTGATGCGGCAGGCGGGTCGATATTTGCCCGAGTACATGCAGGTCCGCAGCAAGGTCACGTTTCTCGAACTGTGCACTCGACCCGATCTCGCCGCGGAGGTGACTCTCAGTGCCCAGGCGGCATTGGGTGTCGACGCGGCGATCCTGTTCGCCGACCTGCTGCCGATCCTCCGCCCGATGGGCCTGCAGCTTGAGTACCCCGCCGGCGAAGGCCCGGCGATCGGCAACCCGCTGCGGACATCCGGCGACATCGATCGGTTCAGCGAGCTCGAGGACATGTCGGAGATGGACTTTGTGCTGGAGACGGTCCGGCGTGTGCGGGCCGATCTGCCGGGTGACTGTCCGCTGATCGGGTTCGCCGGGGCTCCGTTTACCCTGGCGAGTTACGCGATCGAGGGAGGGGGATCGCGGAACTACGAGCACACCAAGTCGATCATGTACAACGACCCCGGTGCCTGGCAGGCATTGATGGACCGCCTGGTGCCGACACTCGCGAGGTACCTCGCGGCGCAGGCCGAGGCCGGTTGCCAGGTGGTACAGATCTTCGACAGCTGGGCCGGGTGCCTTTCGCCCGAGGACTATCGACGCCATGTCCTGCCCCATTCGAAGCGGCTGATCGAGAGCCTGCCCGAGGGGTTGCCGGTGATCCACTTCCTGACGGGCAACCCCCAGTTGTATCCGTTGCAGCGTGAGGCCGGCGGGCAGGTCCAGGGCCTGGACTGGCGGATAGATCTGGCCGACGGCTGGGACCTGGTCGGCCATGACGTGGCGGTCCAGGGCAACCTCGACCCGGTCAGTCTCTACGCCGACCTGGACGTGTTGCGTGAGCGGACCCAGGCGGTACTCGATGCGGCCGCCGGTCGACCCGGACACATCTTCAACCTGGGCCATGGCCTGCTGCCGACGATGGACCCCGAGAAGGTCAAGGCGTTGGTCGAGATGGTCCATGAGTTGGGCACAGGGGGCGCAGGGACGGCCGGGGGGGCAGGCGTGTGAGTGCCCATGTTCCGTGGGGGCCGGGGGGGCGTCCGCGGCGTTGCCTGGTCATCGGGGGGGGAGCTAGTGGTCTGGCAGCGGCCCTGGCACTGTGCGATGCGGCCGGGGGTCTGAGCGAATCGGGTCGGCCGATCGAGGTCGAGTTGCTCGAGGCCTCGCAGCGGCTGGGGGGTGCGATCGAGACGGTTCGGCTGGGCGAGTACCTGGTCGAGCGTGGCCCGGACATGTTCATCACCGACAAGCCGGCCGCCACCGACCTGTGCCTCAGACTGGGACTCGAGTCAGAGCTCATCGGTACCGATCCTCAGTTCGGCGGTGCGCTGGTGCTTGGCCGGGGTCGCCCGCTGAGGGTGCCCGAGGGCTTCGGTTTGCTAGGGACTCCGAGGATCCGCGCGGTGCTCGGGTCTCCGATCTTCAGTTGGCGGGGCAAGCTGAGGATGGCGATGGAGCCGTTTGTGGGTCGTCGGGAGGCGACCGAAGACGAGAGCGTGGCGGCGTTCGTGCGTCGTCGGATGGGCCGCGAGGCGTTGGAGAGGCTGGTGCAGCCGCTGGTGGGGGGGATCTACACCGGTGATCCCGAGCGGCTGAGTCTCGAGGCGACTCTGCCACGTTTTGTCGAGATGGAGCGGGAGCACGGCAGCCTGTGGCGGGGTTTGCGGGCGAGCGGGGGTGAGGGTCACGAGTCGACTCGGGGTGCCCGCTACGGACTGTTCGCTTCGCTTGCCGGCGGGCTGGGTGAACTGGTCGCCGCGGCGGCCCGTTCGCTGGAGTCGAGGTGTCGCATCCGGCTGAACGCACCGGTGAAGTCGATCGACCGGATCGACCGGATCGAGCAGAACGAGCAGAACGAGTCAGGCGGTGAGTTTGCAGTCGAATTGGAATCGGGCGAGTCGATTGGTGCCGACGCGGTGGTCCTGGCGGTCCCCTGCCACGTGGCGGCGGGGTTGAGTGCCGGGTTGTCGAGCGGGCTTGCGGCTCGACTGGGAGAAATCGAATCGGCTTCGAGCGTGGTGATCAGCAGCGGCCACCGGCTCGACCAGGTCGATCATCCCCTGAGCGCCTACGGCCTGGTGGTTCCTCGAATCGAGGACCGAGGAGTGCTGGCGGTTTCGTTTGCCAGCCGCAAGCTGGCCGGCCGTGCGGCTGAGGGTCGCGTATTGCTGCGGACGTTTCTCGGCGGAGCGTTGCAGCCGGAGTTGTTGGAGTTGGATGACCGGGAGCTGGGGGCGTTGGTGGGTGAGGAGTTGGAGTCGTTGTTGGGTGTACGTGGCGAGCCTGAGATACTCGACGTGGTTCGCCACCGGGAGATGATGCCGCAGTACACTCTGGGTCACCTGGATCGAATCGCCGAGATCGAGCGGCTGCTCTCCGAGATCCCGGGCCTGGGTCTGGCGGGCAATTTCTGCCGGGGGGTGGGGTTGCCCGACTGCATTGCCAGCGGCATGGCGGCGGCACAGCGGGTGCTGGAGGGCGGTTAGTCGGACTTGGATTGTTCTGCGGCGTGGATCAGTCGTCGGCAGTGGCTGGCCGAGGCGGCCGCGAGTCCTTCGAGGTTGTAGCCTCCCTCGAGCACGCTGACGAGTCGGCCTTCGGCGTGGCGGTTGGCGACATCGACGAGCACGTCGGTGAGTTCGGCGAAGTCGTCGTCGGTGAGCCGGAAGTGGCCGAGCGGATCACCGAGTCGCGAGTCGAAGCCGGCGGAGACGAGGACCAGTTCGGGGCGGAACTTGTCGGCCGCGGCTCTCAGTTCCTCGGCATACGCCGGCACGATCCTGGCTCGGCCGGTGCCCGCGGGGAACGGCCGGTTCAGCGTGGTGCCCAGTCCCTTGCCGGTCCCGGTTTCCTGCTTGGCTCCGGTGCCGGGGTACCAGGGCGACTGGTGCGTGCTGAAGAAGAAGACGCTCGGATCGTCGTAGAAGATATCCTGTGTGCCGTTGCCGTGGTGGACGTCGAAGTCGGCGATCAGCACCTTCTGGATCTTGTGGCGGGCCTGTGCGTGCCGGGCTGCGACGGCGATATTGTTGAAGATGCAGAACCCCATGCCGCGGTCGGGGGTGGCGTGGTGACCTGGTGGCCTCACGGTGCAGAAGGCATTGGCCGATCGCCGTGCCACGACCTCATCGACGGCCAAGCAGACGGCTCCGCAGGCCCGTCGAGCCGCCTCGAGTGACTCCTTGCAGAGGATCGTGTCCCCGGTGCTGAGCATGCCGAGTCCCGCCTGGATTTCGCGTTGGACCAGTGCCACGTACCTGGGCTTGTGGGCTCTGCTGATGGTCTCATCGTCGGACGCCGGCGGCTTGATCGTCCACAGGCCGCCTTGGAACTCCTTGGCCGCCAGTGCCCGAGTGACCGCCACGTGGCGGCCGATCGACTCGGGGTGCCCCTCACCGGTGTCATGCGTGGCGAAGACCGGGTCGTTGACCCACAGCGTCTGCGTGGCTCTGCGAGTCGCCTCGGTCATCGGTATTCCCCCTCTGCGACCGTTTCCAGCGGGTGCAATTCAGGCGGCGCGGCGAAGTGTGGCAGCGGTGGCGTGTCGGCAACGAGCATAGCTCCCGAGAGCCATCAGGGGAAAGCAGATGGGGTGGAGATGATTTTGCAGGAAGCAGGCGTGGGGGAGTCCTGGCATGAGAGAAATCCGGAATTCGCTGGAGGATTCTCGAGCATCGGGCCGAAGAACTCGAATAGCCGGAAGTGTCGATGTCATTTAGGATCCCGGCAAGTTCAATCACGATCGAGGTCCGGGCGTTGTCCGGATGCGATCGAGGCCGGCAGGCATGGAGGCCTGAGGATGTCAGAGGCAACGCAGTGGGGATCGGGGCCACAGTTCGAGTCGTGCCTGGTCACAGGATCGAGTTGGCCCAAGGCCGAGGTGGCGGGGCTGTCGATCGAGCAGCTCGACGCGATGAGTGATGGTGAGCTGGTCGAGGTGATCCGCTCGGTGCATCAGCCTCATCGCAGAGCCGATCTCCGCGGACCACTCGGAGGACTCTCCCGAGATCCTCTCGTCCGCCTGGCCCAGCAGGCCCGTCACTACTGCCGGGCGCAGGGCTACTGAGTCATTCACTCTAGCGGTCGCGGGTGAGGGGCCTCAGACCCCCGCCGCGGTTGTCGCCGGGCGGACGACTCGGAACCCGAGATCCTCGATCATGCGGTGATCCTCTCCCGGGGCTTGTCCCGGGGTGGTCAGGTAGTCGCTGACGAACAGCGAGTTGGCTGCGTAGAGTCCCAGCGGTTGCAGGCTCCGCAGGTTGACCTCGCGGCCCCCCGCGATGCGGATCTCGGTCGTGGGGTGAGCCAGGCGGAAGAGTGTGAGCACCTTGAGGCAGTAGCGGGGGTCGAGGCGGTCGGTGCCTTCTAGCGGCGTGCCGTCGATCGGGTTGAGGAAGTTGACGGGGATCGATTCGACACCCAGTTCCTGCAACTGCGTGCAGATCTCGATCACGTCGTCGTGCGTTTCTCCCATGCCGACGATCAGTCCACAGCAGAGTTCCAGTCCCTGTTCGCGGCAGGCGGCGAGGGTGTCGAGCCGTTCCTGGTAGGTGTGGGTCGAACAGATCTGGTCGTAGAACTGACGGCTGGTATTGAGATTGTGATTGATGCGGTCGACGCCAGCGTTCTTGAGTCGTCGGGCCTGTTCGGTGTTGAGCAATCCAAGGCAGCAGCAGATGTGCAGCCCGGTATCATGCTTGATTTGCCTGACGGCTTCAGCCACCTGGTCGACATCGGCATCGCTGGGTCCCCGTCCACTGGCGACGATGCAGTAGGTCCGTGCCTGGTTGTTGGCCGCCTCGCGAGCACCGGCCACCAGTTGCTCGGGACTCTTCAACCGGTAGCGATCGATCGGAGTATCGGCGACGGCTGATTGGGAGCAGTAGCTGCAATCTTCCGGGCAGAGTCCACTCCTGGCGTTTTCGAGGTAATAGAGTTGGACGTCCAACCCGAAGTGTTCGCGACGGACGCGGAATGCGGCGGCGAGCAGGTCGGGCAGTTGCTCGTCGGGGGCTGCCAGCACGGCCAGGCCTTCTTCACGAGTCAGCCTGTGCTGATCGAGCACACGATCGGCCAGTTGATGCCATCGGGACGAAGAATGGGTCACGTGAAAAGGGCCTCTCAGGCGTGTCCGTTACCGCCGCGTCGACGATTGGCTGAATGAAACTCGAAATCGGCCTCTGCGAGCACTCCACTGAGTTCGGTCTGCAGCTGTTGCGAACACGACACTCGCAGGTCGTTGGGTGTCGACATGATATAGCGGACCGGCGTAGACGGGTCATCCTCGCGAGTCGATTCG
>CAUZEQ010000284.1:0-6418 GCA_963578885.1 Planctomycetota bacterium | reverse complement strand
CGTTGACACCGATGATCGAATCGCCCAGAGCGACCACGAACGGCTGGTCACCGACCATGGGGCGAGCACACAGCACGGCATGACCCAGGCCCAACTGCCGACGCTGTCGCGTGTAAAAGTACTCCAGACTCTGCCGCTCGAAATCCAGCTCCTCGAGCAACTCCTCGCGACCCGTCTCTCGCAGGAATGAAATCAGCTCCCAGTTCGTATCGAAATGGTTCTCGATCGACGCCTTGCCCGGACCGGTGATGAACATCAAGCGACGGATGCCCGAATTGGCCAGCTCCTCCACGACATACTGCACGACCGGCTTGCGGCCGACCGGCAACATCTCCTTGGGCTGACTCTTGGTCGAAGGCAGCAGCCGAGTGCCCTGACCTGCGACAGGAACTACGGCCAGGTCGATCGCCATGATGGGTGCCGGAGAAAGGAGAAAGGAGAAAGGAGAAAGGAGAGTGGTGGGAGGGGGTCTAGGGAGAGTTGGGTGCAGGCTGCGGTGGGGGCGGTTGGGTGGTGGATTGGATCACGAAGCGGGTTTGACCGTCGTCGGCCTGGTTCTGGACGACTCGCCATTCCTGGGCGACCTCGGTGATGCGAACCGGGGGCAGTGCGAGTTCGGCGAGCCAATCGAACCAGTCATCGCGGCCGACGATGGCGTCGTCGAGTCGTGCTCCGGTGAGGTCGGCGCCGCTGAAGTCGGCGGCGGTGAGCGTGGCACCACGGAGGTCGGCCTGGCGGAGGTTGCTGCCGTTGAGCTGGGCCTGAGTGAGGTCGCTGTTTTTGAGTTGTGCGCCGGAGAAGTCGGCACGTCTGAGTTGCGCGCCGCGGAGGCGTGCTCCGTTGAGCACGGCTCCGGTGAAGAGGTTTCCTTCGAGCGAGGCTCCGGTGAGATCCACGCCGGCCATCTTGGCCTCGGTGAAATCAGCCAGCCTCAGGTCCGGCCCACCGCTCATGGCAGCCGACATACCGGTCCCACGGTAGCCGCCGCCGGCGGCGAGAGTCATGCCCAGTTGCAAGCCGGTGAGATCAGCGGCTCGGAAACGGGCCATGTAGAGATGGGCCTCCTTCAACTGAGCACCCCGCAGGTCGGCTCCGCTGAAATCCACCTCGCGGCCGTCGACGTGCGAGAGATTGGCCTGTCTGAAATCGGCGTTGCGGCCGCGGACACCGAGCATCCGTGCGTGTGAGAGATCGGCGGAGTTGAGGTTGCTGCCATCGAGGACGACTCCGGTGAGATCGGCTCTCTGAAAATTGGCGCCCGTCAGGATCGTGCCCGAGAAGTCGACCTTCACCAGGTGTGAGTCGGGCAGCTGCACTCCCGCCAGGTTCTTGTCTCGCAACCGCAGGCCGGCCAGCGACTTCGAACCCCGCTGGTTGATCTCCTCAAGTATCCCGCGGATGGCACCGCCGCCGCCGGGCCGGCTGCCGGCATCCACCAGCACCAGCCACTGCAGTTGCTCACGTGCCCGCTGCCGATCGGGAGCCTCCATCAGATAGACCACCGGGATGCTGGCCAGGCCCATCACCGCCAGCCCGCAAGCGACCTTGGCAGTGGCCGAACCGGCCAGAGCGTATACGACCCACTGCATGGCGTACTCGGTCCAACGGAACGGGACCTGCCAGCCGGGACACGGCTCGGGTCGGATCGGTCGCTGGGAATCAGGCACGAAACGGCTCCATCGAACACACGCCGCCACCGGGTCTGAAACGAGCCCGGAGCGCCGCTTCCATCATCTCCGGCCCGCACGGGTCGATCAATGGGTCAGGGGATCCGGCGACCACCCCGCCGCGTGGGTTGTCACTGATCGCGATGGTGACTCATATTATGAGGGTTGTCCGGCCCGATGGAGCCCCTGCCGGTCCCTCGGCCCGGTCCTGTTGCGCGTGACCGTAGAGGTTGGAGACGATGCCGATGGTGAGACACGACCTGACGCTGATCACCGAGGGCAGCCAGCTCAAGCAGACACCCCGGATCGCGCGAATCGGCCTGCTCGCCGCCGCGGTGATATTGAGCGGCCTCGCTACCGGCCAGCTGCCGGCCGCCGATAACGATGCGGAGGTGGACTTCAATCGACAGATCCGCCCGATCCTCTCGGCCCACTGCTTCGGATGCCATGGCCCGGACGCCGGCAAACGACAGGCCAAGTTGCGACTGGACACCCGAGCGGGTGCTCTCGCGCCTCGCAAGGGGCACAAGACGATTACCGCCGGAGAGCCGCAACACAGCGAGTTGTTCCGCAGGATCACGGCCAAGTCGGTCGACGAGCGGATGCCGCCGGCTGAAACCAACAAGCCGCTCTCGAAGCCGCAGATCGAATTGATCCGGAAGTGGATCGCCGGCGGAGCCAAGTGGCAGGATCACTGGGCGTGGGTCACCCCCACGCGGCCGCAACTTCCCACACCCGCCGATTACCTCGACTTCGTCCGCTCACCGGTCGACCGCTTCCTGCTGCAGCGGCATTACCAGGAGGGCCTGATCCCCTCGAGACCCGCGGATCGCGTAACGCTCATCCGCCGCCTCTACCTCGATCTGCTCGGACTGCCTCCTACCCCCAACCAGGTCGACGCGTTTGTGGACGACAACCGGCCCGGGGCCTGGAATCGGCTCGTCGATCGACTGCTCGACTCGAAACACTACGGCGAACGGATGGCGATCTACTGGCTGGATGTCGTCCGCTACGCCGACAGCAACGGATACCACTCGGACGAAGCCCGCCAGATCGCACCCTACCGCGACTATGTGATCGAGGCGTTCAACAGCAACATGAAGTTCGATCGGTTCGTGACCGAGCAACTTGCCGGTGACCTGCTGCCCCAGGCCGAGGTGAACCAGAAGGTCGCCTCGGGGTTCAACATGCTGCTGCAGACGACCAGCGAGGGCGGGGCCCAGGCCAAGGAATACCTCGCCAAGTACTCCGCCGACCGCGTCCGCAACACCAGCTCGATCTTCCTCGGAGTCACGCTCGGGTGTGCTCAGTGTCACGACCACAAGTACGACCCGTTCACCTCGAAGGACTTCTACCGCTTCGCCTCGTTCTTTGCCGACATCCAGGAACGCGGTGTGGGCAATCCCACCGCGTACCCGGTCCGCACGGGCCGCTTCGACAAGTCGATCCGGGCCGTCGAGGCCCGGATTGCCGACCTCGCCAAGACGCTGGCCACCTCTACACCCGCGCTTGTCGCCGAGCAGCAGAAGTGGGAGGCGGGTCTCGCGGCCGAGGCCACCGCCAGCGTTTCGCTCTCTGCCTGGTCCCGGATCGGCCCCTTCAAGGCGGCGAACTTCGAAGAGGCCCACGCCAAGGCATTCGGCCCCGAAACCGACTCGGACCTCAACAAGACCCACGACGGCCTGAAGTGGGCCGCCGCCCCGAAACTCGTCGACGGCAAACCGCACAACCTGCCCGGCCAGAACTGTGCCACCTACCTGTTGCGGACCATCACCACCGCCAAGCCCCGCAAGCTGGTCGTCTCACTCGGCAGCGACGACAGCATCAAGCTGTGGCTCAACGGCAAACCCGCCTTCGAAAAGAAGGTGCTCCGAGCGGTCGCCGCCAACCAGGACAAGGCCACGCTGGATCTCAAGGCCGGTGAGAACCAGTTGCTGCTCAAGGTGGTCAACGGCGGCGGCGGATACGCGTTCTATTTCCGTGCCCTGCAGAGTTCTCTGCCGGCACCGGTGCTCGCGGCACTCAAGCTGCCCGCCGACAAACGAAAAGCGGCCCAGAAAAAACTGCTCGCTGACCACTACCGCTCGATCGCACCGTCACTGAAGCCTCTCCGCGACCGCCTGGCGGCAGCCGGGAAGCAAAAGGTGGATCTCGAGAAGAGCCTGCCCAAGACCCTGATGACCGTCTCGGTCAAGCCCCGCCCGATCCGCATCCTGCCTCGAGGCGACTGGATGGACGACTCGGGACCGCTGGTCGAACCGGGCGTGCCGGGGTTCTTGCCGACGCTGGAAGTCAAGAAACGGCGACCCAACCGACTCGACCTGGCTCGCTGGATCGTCCGCAAGGACAACCCTCTGGCGTCACGGGCCTTCGTCAACCGCTTGTGGAAACTCTACTTCGGCCAAGGCCTGGCCACTCCGCTGGACGACCTGGGCGCCCAGGGCTCCCGGCCGACTCACCCGTTGCTGCTCGACTGGCTGGCGGTGGAGTTCATCGAGAGTGGCTGGGATGTGAAGCACATGGTCCGGCTGATGGTCAACTCGGGTGCCTACCGCCAGCAGTCACTCGTCGACCCGGTGCTCGGGCAACGTGATCCTTACAACCAGCTGCTGGCCCGTCAGTCCCGCTTCCGGCTCGATGCTGAAATCATCCGCGACAACGCCCTTTCGGTCAGTGGCCTGCTGGTGACCGAGATCGGCGGACCCAGCGTCAAGCCGTACCAGCCGGCCGGCTACTGGCGTCACATGAACTTCCCGGCCCGGTCGTGGAAGTCCTCGGCCGGCACCTCGGTCTACCGCCGCGGTCTGTACACCTGGTGGCAGCGAATGTTCCTGCACCCCAGCCTGCTGGCATTCGACGCTCCCAGTCGTGAAGAGTGCACCGTCGAGCGGCCTCGTTCCAATACCCCCCAGCAGGCCCTGGTGCTGCTCAACGATCCGACCTATGTCGAGGCGGCAGCCGCGCTGGCCGGGCGGATCGTCGACTCAAAAACCGATGGCTTTACGCCGCGACTCGAATGGGCGTTCCGGCAAGTGCTCTCCAGGCGACCTCGTCCCCAGGAGACTCGGATCCTGCGGTCGGTCTTCGACCGTCACCTGGCCGACTACAAGGCCGACCCGGCCGCCGCCCGAGCGGCCCTGACCGCCGGGCGACTGAGTCCCCCGGAGGACGCCAGCGACGACGACGTGACCCGGCGAGCCGCCTGGATGTCGATGGCCAGGATCCTGCTCAACCTGCACGAGACCATCACCCGCTCGTGACCACCCGGTCCACTTTCCTTCTCCTCCCTACCGTCTCCTTTCTACTTTCTCCTCTCTACTTGCAAGCCCCTCCCCATGCCCAATCCCACACCCCACGCAACCCCGTCGGTTTCCGCGATGCTGCCCGAGTCATCCGTGCCGCTGGCGCGTCGCTGCTTCCTGGGTCGATCGGCCGCGGGCATCGGCGGCCTGGCACTTGCCTCGATGCTCAGTGAGCAGTCCGCCGGCTCGGCGTCCGCCGCCGACCCGGCGGTCCGCGTCCCCAAGTGGACCGGGTCGCTCAAGGCTCTGCACTTTCCGGCCAGGACCAAGCGAGTGATCTTTCTGTGCATGGCCGGAGGGGCCAGTCATCTGGAGACGTGGGACCACAAGCCGAAGCTGGCCGAGATGAACGGCAAGCCGATGCCCGACTCGTACACCAAGGGACAACCGATCGCGCAGCTGCAGGGCAAGAAGCTGACCTGCCTGGCCCCTCAGCACGAGTTCAAGAAGTACGGCGAGAGTGGTCAGAACTTCTCGAACCTCTTTCCGCACCTCGGCGGTGTCGCCGACGAGATGTGCATCATCCGCTCGATGAAGACCGACGCGATCAACCACGACCCGGCCCACACCTTCATGAACACCGGCACCACGATCAGCGGCCGCCCGTCGATGGGCTCGTGGCTGACCTACGGGCTGGGAGCCGAAACCGACAACCTGCCGGGGTTCGTCGTCTTGACCTCAGTCGGTGGCGGACAGAACCAGCCGATCGCCTCGAGGCAATGGCACAGCGGCTTCCTGCCCAGCCGCTTCCAGGGCGTCCACTTCCACTCCAAGGGCGACCCGGTGCTTTATGTCAAGAACCCCGCCGGAGTCACCCGCGAACGGCAACGCGACGTGATCACCGCCGTCCAGCAACTCAACCAGCTGAGAAACGAACTGGTCCAGGACCAGGAGATCTCAACCCGGATCAGCCAGTACGAGATGGCCTTCCGCATGCAGGCCAGCGTGCCCAAGCTGATCGACATCTCCGATGAACCCAAGCACGTGCTCGATCTCTACGGCACCAAGGGCAGCGACGGCTCGTTCGCCGCCAACTGCCTGCTGGCCCGCAGGCTGGTCGAACGAGGTGTCCGCTTCGTGCAGCTGTACCACCGCGGCTGGGACCACCACGGCAACATCAAGGCCGCCTCGGCCAAGACCGCCAAGCTGGTCGACCAGCCCGCCGCCGCACTGATCGCCGATCTCAAGAAACGAGACATGCTCAAGGACACGCTGGTCGTCTGGGCCGGTGAGTTCGGTCGCACGCCGATGGCCCAGGGCAGCGGACGCGATCACCACATCAAGGGCTTCTCGATCTGGATGGCCGGAGGCGGCGTCAAGGGAGGCACCTCATACGGCAACACCGACGAACTGGGCTACAACGCCGTCGAACACGTCGTCACCGTCCACGACCTGCACGCCACGATGCTCAGGCTGCTGGGGATCGACCACCTGAAACTGACCTTCCCG
>CAUZEQ010000283.1:0-6451 GCA_963578885.1 Planctomycetota bacterium | reverse complement strand
GCCCGCTGACAAAAAGAAGCCCGCTGAGAAGAAAAAGCCCGCTGACAAGAAGACCGACAAGAAGACCGACAAGAAGACTGAGCCGAAGCCGCCCGAGCCGAAGCGGGACATCGTGGCCGAGTACGATACGGCGTTGGCCAAGTTCGAGGCAGACAAGACAACGTTCGAAGCCGACCTGAAGGCGTTCGAGAAGAAGATCGAAGACAGCCAGGCAGAAGCCAAGAAACTCAACCTGCGGTTTGCTGCCTGGTACTACGTCATCTCCGACGAAGACGTCGCCAAACTTCGACTCGATCGCGACACGATTGTCAGGGACAAGAAAGCTGACGACGACCCCGCGTCGCCCGGCGGTTTCCCCTCAATCCCCGGTCTCGACATTCCCGGCCTCAAGAAGCCGGACGATAAGAAGTCAGACCCCAAGAAGCCGGCTGCCAAGAAGTCCGACCCCAAGAAGCCGGCCGATAAGAAGTCCGACCCCAAGAAGCCGGCCGATAAGAAGTCCGACCCCAAGAAGCCGGCCGATAAGAAGTCAGATCCCAAGAAGCCGGCTGCCAAGAAGTCCGACCCCAAGAAGCCGGCCGATAAGAAGTCAGATCCCAAGAAGCCAGCCCCCAAGAAGAGGGGCTAGTTGCATGAGATGGGCCCCCAAGTGGGGCGGTCCTTGAAATGTCGCTGATCAGCAGCTAGTTTTTGCTGTATGGTAGACAATTCTCCCTCCGGGAACTCCCCTGAGAAGCCGGAAACTCTTGGCCAAAAAGCGAAGTCGCTGCTGGGTGTGATCCTGAAGCGCCCCGCGGCACCGCCTCCGCCACTCGAGACCGAAGCCGCCTCAGATGGTGCTGCTCCCACCGACAGCACTCCCGCAGCAGACCCCGACCCGATTTCCTCGGCCGACTCAACTCAGTCCCACGAGCCAGCCGCCCCAGAGCCGCCGACCCCAACCGCCAGCGGCGACTCGCCGCAGGCTCCCGTGTCGACTGAACAGGACGAATACTGGACCGGTCTCGAGAAGCTGAAAGCCGCTTCTCCGGCTCATATTCCCGGCGGTGGTCGCCCCGATGCGCGACGTCGAACTCACGCCGAGCCTGCTCCGGTTGCACCTGTGCCCGAGACACCCAAACCGGCTCCCGGGCCGGCATTCGGCGTAGGCCTCTTCGGTGATGAAGCCCCTGCAGACGAACCAGTTGCCGAACCAGTTGCCGAGCCAGTTGCCGAACCAGTTGCCGAACCAGTTGCCGAACCAGTTGCCGAACCAGTTGCCGAACCAGTTGCCGAACCAGTTGCCGAACCGGTTGCCGAACCCGTTGCCGAACCGGCTGCGGACTCGTCCTTCGCGTCCGGTCTGCTCGACGAACCGCCGTCGACCTCAGTCGACCAGATCACCGAATCGACCTCCGAGGATGTTGCTTCGGACCAGGCACCGGCAGCGGGCGAGTCGAGCCAGGCCGATGGTGCAGAGCCGGGCACCGGTCGCAAACGGCGGCGGCGACGGCGGCGACGAGGGCGACGAGGCGGCTCGGGGACCAGGACCGATGCAGCAACCGGCGACGGCGAGACCGCCGCGGCCGATCCGCTCAGCGCCTGGGGCGACCCCGCCGCGGCCGAGCCGCTCACCGCCGAGCAACCTGCCGGCGCAGAGATTGCCAGTTCGGAAGAGGCCGGCACCGAAGACACCGACACCGACACCGACACCGAACACGCCGGCGGTGACGAGGCCTCAGATGGAGACGGTGGGGACGTTTCAGAAAAACGACCTCGCAGGAGACGCCGCAGACGCGGTCGCAGACGGCGACGAACTGACGAGGGGGACGCCGGAGAGGGGGCAACCGAATCACAGGCCGGGACCTCCGACCCGGCCGACAGCTCGACTCAAGTGGTCGCCGCCGTCGATCCGCTGCTGGCCTGGGGCGATCCTCAGCCGACCGAGTCCAGCACGCCAGAGACCCGAACCGATTCAGGGGGTGAGGCGGTGCTCGAAGAGGCCCGCGAAGCGGCCGTCCTGGCCGGATACGACGACCCGGACTTCGATGACGATCTCGGCGACGCCGGACAGAGATCGACCAAGGACGTCCCCACTTGGGAGGACGCGCTCTCGCAATTGCCCCGTGGTGGTGGCGGCGGCGGCAGTTCGAGCGGTTCGGCGGAGAACTCGGGGGGCCGAAAGCGACGCCGGCGTCGGGGAAAGAGCTCTGATGCACCCGACGCCGCGGGCAGCAGCGACGGTTCCAACGGCGGCGGCCAATGAGTCGCATTGGAGAATCGGTCGCCGCCGATTCTCGAGGTCACTATACTGGTCCCCATGACCGTCGCACTCGATCGACCCACCTGCCGACTGGTGACTCTTGGCTGCAAGGTCAACCAGTACGAAACGCAGCTCGTCAAGGAGGCCCTGATCTCGGGGGGCTACCGCGAGGCTGAAGCGGATGAGTCGGCCGATATCTGTGTGGTCAATACCTGCACGGTCACCTCCACCGGAGACTCGAAGGGCCGGCAGCTGGTCCGACAACTCGCCCGTCGCAACCCCGGCACGAGGACAATCGTGATGGGGTGCTACGCCACCCGGGACCCCGACGCCGTGGCCGAGTTGCCCGGTGTCTTCGAGGTGGTCCGCGACAAGCGAGAACTCCCCGATGTGCTCGGCCGGCTCGGCATCGTCGAACTCCCCAAGGGCATCTCCCACTTCGACGGCCGCCAGCGGGCCTACGTCAAGGTCCAGGACGGCTGCGTGCTCCGCTGCAGCTACTGCATCATCCCCCATGTCCGGCCGGGGTTGCAGAGTCGTTCGCCGCAGGACATCGAGGAGGAGATCCGGAGATTGCTGGGAAACGGGTTTCGGGAAGTCGTGCTCACCGGGATCCACGTCGGACACTACGGAGTCGACACAACCCGCGGACGCTCCGGACGCCCCCCCTTCCGACTCCACCACCTCTTCGAACGCCTCGACCAGATCCCCGGCCGCTGGAGAATGCGGCTTTCGAGCATCGAGGCCCGTGAGATCAACGACGACTTCATCAGCGCCGCGGCCAACTGCGAACACCTCTGCCCCCAGTTTCACCCCGCCCTGCAAAGCGGTTCCGACAGCGTGCTGAAGAGAATGCGGCGACGCTACACCTGTACTCAGTTCCTCGACACGATCGCCGCGATGCGAGATCGACTCGATCAGCCCGCCTTCACCACCGACGCGATCGTGGGGTTTCCGGGTGAGACCGATGAGGAATTCGAAGAGACCGTCTCGGTTTGCCGGGAGGTCGGTTTCTCGAAGATCCACATCTTCCCGTTCAGCCCTCGAGCCGGAACCCCCGCGGCCCTGTCGTCGGACCAGGTGGCCCCGGCGATCCGCAAGCAACGCGTCCACCGACTCGAATCGGTCCAACGCCAACTCGCCTCCGAATTCCACGCCTCCCGGGTCGGCCACACGCTCGAAGTCCTCGTCGAACGCACCGCCGCCGATCAGCCCGACCAGGTCCGCGGCACCGACCGTCGCTATCTGCCGGTCACACTGCCGGGAACCGAAAGCGACGTGGGCCGGCTCGTCGAAGTCGTCGCGGTCTCCGGTGACGAAACGGGCGTCCAGGGAGCACGGTGATGGGATCCGAAGACTTCGACTCGAGGTTCTTCCACGCCGAGGCTCTCGATGACTGCGTGGTGGCCCGTTTTCACGAGGGACCTCTCAACGAAGAACTGAATATCGAGGAACTGGGACGCTCGCTGTACCAGCTAATCGACCTCCACGGATTCCGCCGCGTCGCCGTCGACCTCTCGGAAACACCCTACGTCACCAGCAGCGTACTTGGAAAACTCATCACGCTGCACCGTCGGCTGCACCGAGTCGACGGCCAACTCGTGCTGTGCGGGCTGCAGGAATCGGTCCAAGCGGTGATGCACCGCAGCAACCTGCTCAAGTACTTCCAGGTCACCGACTCACGCGACAGTGCACTCACCCGGCTCGGTTCATCACAGTGAGACATCGATGAGCCTGCTGATCGCCATCGAGGGCATTGACGGGTCGGGCAAGGGGACCCAGGCCAGCCGACTCGTGGAACGACTCGACACCGACGGCATCTCCTGCAGCCTGCTCAGCTTCCCGAGGTACTCCGAGACGCTGTTCGGAGAGTCGATCGGCAAGTTTCTCAACGGAGACTTCGGCCCGCTCGAGGCGGTTGCCCCGCAGCTGGCCGCCACGCTCTACGCCGGGGACCGCTTCGAATCTCGTGGCATGCTGCTCGAGGCCCTCGCCACCCAGCAGGTCGTCGTCTGCGACCGCTATGTCCCCTCCAACCTCGCACACCAGGGCTCTCGAGTCGAAGACGAGAGGCAGTCGGAGCTGATCGAGTGGATCGAGACGATCGAGTACGACGTGTTCCAATTGCCTCGACCCGACGCCGTCCTCTGGCTCGACCTGCCGCCACAACACAGCCAGAAACTGATCCGGCTCAAGGCACCCCGTGACTACACAAAGCGGGCCGTCGACCTGCAGGAAGCCGACCTCGACTACCAACTCGGAGTCCACCAGGTCTACCGCTCACTGGCCAGCAGCCGCCCCCACTGGATCCGCATCGACGGCCTGGACCACCGAACCCGGGAACTGAGGACGATCGAAGAGATCGCCCAAGAGGTGTACGAGGCGGTGTCAGAGCGGATCTGATGCCCCGGCCGCCGCACAATCTGGACTGATCCGCTACCAGTCCTGCTCGTCCTCCTCCGCGTCCTCGTCCTCCTCCTCCGCATCCTCGTCGTTCTGCCACTCTGCGTCTGCTTCGTCCTGCTCCGCTTGGACCTCTTCGTCGGTGACGGCTACTGGATCCGCGGCCCCGTCGGAGTCCTCCTGGGCCAGGGCCTGGGGCCGATCCGGCGGTCGCCTCAGAAATACCGCGTTGGGCAATTCGTCGAGGTCGGTGAGTCCGAAGAGTTCGAGAAACCGTCGAGTGGTCTCGTAGAGGTACGGTCGGCCCAGCGAATCCTCTTCGCCGCCGATCCGGACCAGGCCCCGTTCCATCAGGTGCCTGAGAATATCGGTCGACTGCACTCCCCGGATCGCCTCGATGTCGGCCCGCGTGATCGGTTGGCGGTAGGCGACGATCGAGAGTGTTTCCAGGGCGGGGGTCGAGAGTTTCAGCTGGAGTTGCCGGTTGTGCAGTCGGTCGAGCCACATCGAGAACTCGGGCCGAGTCAGCAGCTGGTAGCCGGTCGCCACCCGCTCGACATGAAACGCACTCTCACCCGAGTCGTAGACCTGGTTGAGTCGATCGACCAGTTGAGTCGCCTCACCCGGGGAGGCGAGCATGGCCAGTTGAGCGAGCCGGCGGGTCGACATGGCCGAGTCGGCGACCAGCAGCACGGCCTCGAGTCGAGCCATTTTCTGGCTGCGTCGTGAGTCCACCTCGGCCACCGCAGCCGGGTCCCTCTGAACACCTCGCTGGCGAAAGAACTGCCGATTGCGATCTCCCGAGGAGGCCGCCTGCAGGCCCAGGCCTTCTCGGGTACCGGACCACGAATGGCTCGACTGCTGCCACATCGGTTGACCTCGTCGAATCTGCCTCGCCGAATCCCACTCGCCGAATCCCACTTGCCGAAATCAGGGAGCGTGAGCGACCTGCGAGAGTCCCCGGTCCCGTTGCTTGATCTGCTGCAGAACGTCTCGAGCCGCACGGACCGGGTCAGCTGCTTCAGCCTCGAATCGCCGCACCACCCGGTCTCGACCCGGCACCGGTTGCATGCAACTGAAGTGCACCTCGCCGGGCCGACTGCCCGGCTGGATCCTGAACTGTTCGACTCGGTGTGCTGCCAACACGGTCCTCACGTGATTCCAAGTCAGCCGGGTGGATCGGGAGACCGCCATCGGTTGGCCCGTTCGAGGTCGACGAGACGTGGCGGGCAGCGGTCGAGCCGACCGCGGATGAGTGGCCGGTTGTGCGTCGGTCCTCTGGCTCAGGACACCTACGGGGCTGGCCGAGGACACCGTGGGAGTCGAGTCCTGGCCTGGAGGCCAGCGGGGCCCATCCGCTCGCGGGACCATTCGTGGCACGCCGTAGACGATCATCGCCAGCATCGCCGCCAGCGGGCCCAGCATCACAACCGCGACCAGGCACCGTTCAATCAATCGAGCCACTTTCGTTCCTCACCAACACCGGGGGCGGGGATGATACGGCAGGCCTCCCAGGGGAGCAATTGCAATCGGATCGCGGCTCGACGAGGGCCTGGCCGAGTACTTTGAACAGCCCGAGTCCTCCTCCGCCAAAGCGTACCCTCACCTCAAACGACTCCCCCCAGCCGCAGACCAGCTGAAAACGCACCTGGCCCAGCTCGCTCGCTGACGGCACATCGACGCCCCGCTCCCAGGTCGATCGGTCGACTCGCGGAGGCCGAAAAAACGCGGCTGGGGAAGGTTCCGACTGGAGTGGCTCGCGGATTGATCCGATACGAAGGAGTGTGCGGGTTATCCGGATTACAC
>CAUZEQ010000282.1:0-6494 GCA_963578885.1 Planctomycetota bacterium | reverse complement strand
GTGGTACTCGCGCAACAGGAAGTGCGGATCGTAGCCAAACCCGTTCTCGCCACGAGCCTGATCGACAATCCGGCCCCGGCAGGTTGCCTCGACGCTCAATCGCACCTCACCGGCCGGATCCGACACTGCGACGTGGCAGACGTAACAGGCACCCCGCTGCTGCTGGGGCACGTCCCGCAGCCGTTGGATCAACAGCCGGTTGTTGTCCAGGTCGTCGGCATCCTCGCCGCTGAAACGGGCCGAGCGGATTCCGGGTCCGCCGTCGAGTGCATCGACGCACAGGCCGCTGTCCTCGCCCAGGGTCCACTGACAAAGGACTCGTGCCGTCTGAGTCGCCTTCAGGGCTGCGTTTTCTGCGAATGTCTCGCCGTCCTCGACCACGTCGGGCACACCGTCGAACTTGTCCACGCTCTGGACCGTGACGTCATGAGCAGCCAGCAGGCCGGCGATCTCGCCCACCTTCTTCGCGTTGCGGCTGGCGATCACCAGCACAGGAGTCGTCACGCGCGAACCCTCACTTCAATCTCGGCACCGCCATCACGAGCGGGTTCGGGTCGAAGGGCAGGATCTGGTCGAGTGGATTTCGGAGAGCGGCACCCGGGACCAAGATGTACTCCGGCTTCAGCGTCTGCTGCCCCGTCCTCGGATCGGGCTTCTGCTTGCCACGGAACAACTCGAGCAGCGGACGGATCCCGGGGTCCTGGGGCGAGGCGAACTCGCCGACGGTCACAATCGAGCGGTAGCGTTCGTGCAGTACGAAAGCTCTGAACTGGTCGCGAGCCAGGATGTCTGCCAGCTGAGGATTGCTGCGGGACAGCTTGGCGAGATAGCTGTTGTCGTTGAGGATCTTGACCAGCCGACGGGCCTTGTCGGCGGCCTGCTCCAGGCTGTCGCCGACCCGGAAATCCTGCTTCGCCCGCATCAGGCCGGTTTCCTGCACGGTGTACGACCGACCCATCATCGTGGACACAACCAGCGTGTAGCGACCTCGGTTGCCCAGCAACGTGTGGCGTTCGCCGCGGTTGAGCTGGCGAACGAGATCGCTGATCGGCTTCTTACCGGCCGGCAACAGCGGGTTGCGGACCAGGAAGGCCCCACTGAAAGGACTCGGCCGACCCGGAGTCTTCATGTAGGTCCCGCCCGTGATCGACTTGGGCTGGAACCGCTTGATGTATTTCAACGTCTTCTGAGCACGCCAGTCCTTGATCGTCGGGTAGTTGCCGGCGATCACAGAAATGCCAGACTTCCGCGATGTCACCTCCCGGCGACTTAACCGACCGACCCGATCCGACGTCTTGACACTGCCGGTCCGCTCCGACTGCGAAAACGTGTAGGCGGGAATGCCGAGTCGACGGAGTTCATAGACCAGCGTGTTGGCGGCCTCCCGAGCCGTGATGCCGTGGAGGCTGGCCACGAAGATCATCCAGGGACCATGCCGTGACGTGATCCGGTACTGCCTGCCGCGAACCGCCTCGATCCGGGAGGCCGCCGAAGCCGGGCGGGGCATGCCCACCATGCCCACCATGTCCACCAGGGACACCAGGGACACCAGCAAAGCGGCCAGGCCCTTCACCAACGGCACGCGATGAGAACGTCTCAGAATCGAGCTTGCGGGGCGCACGAGCGAGTCCCTTCGTTGCGTGCGGAATGAGCGATCGAGAGCCCGGAATCTGTGTCCGTCCCGGACGCGCGGGATCGTAGCAGGAGGCAGATTATGCGTCCAGAGGCCATCTCTCGCCCAGGACCTCCTGCTGGATCGATCGCAATTGTGCGATGCCCGCCGTCGCCAGGTCGAGTTGACGATCGAGCAGTTCGCGGGCGAATGCCCCCGACTCGGCCGTCCCCTGGACCTCGACAAACTCGCCCGAACCGGTCATCACCACGTTCAGATCCACCTCCGCCGTGCTGTCCTCGGGGTAGTCCAGGTCGAGCACCGGCTCGCCACCGACTATCCCCACGCTGACGGCCGCCACCGAGTCCACAAACACGTCCCCGAGACGATCGGCCAGCTCCGGGACACTCGCCACGGCATCGACCAGAGCCATGAAGCCGCCGGTGATCGCAAGAGTCCTCGTGCCGCCATCGGCCTCCAGCACATCACAGTCGACGGTGATGGTCCGGGCACCCAGGGCCTTGAAGTCGACCGCCGCCCGCAGGCTGCGGCCCACCAGTCGCTGGATCTCGCTCGATCGGCCGTCGACCTTCTGACGCTCCCGACGCTTGCGAGGTGTCGTGCTGCCGGGCAGCATGCTGTACTCGGCCGTGACCCAACCCGACGGATTCTCGGGGTCGTCCTTCCACGGCGGAACACCCTCCTCAACACTCGCCGTGCACAACAGCGTCGTGCGGCCGGCACGGATGTAGACGCTGCCCGGAGCCGACCCGGTGAAGCCCCGTGTCACCTCGATCACTCGCAACTGGTCCGCCCTGCGCCCGTCGTGTCGTGACATACCTGACTCACTCTCCCAACAGCCAAACCAATAGTCCCTTCGCCAGGTGCATCCGGTTCTCGGCCTGCTCGAAGACCACGCTCTGAGAACCATCGATGACCTCGTCGCTGACCTCCAGACCGCGGCGAGCCGGAAGGTCGTGCATGAACCGGCACCCATCAGGCGCCAGCGACATCAACTCGCTGTTGACCTGGTACCCGGCAAACGCCGCCTCCCGCTCCGACTTCTCCGACTCCTGGCCCATGCTCGCCCAGACATCGGTGTAGATCACGTCCGCACCGGCCACCGCCGCACGAGGATCCGTCTCGATCGTCACCTCGTGACCGGCAACCTGATCGGACAACAGGCCCAGGAACTGCTCGTCAAAGGAATACCCCTCGGGAGCCGACAACGTCATCGCAACACCCATCCGGCCGCAGGCGATGGCCAGCGATCGAGCCACGTTGTTGCCGTCGCCGACAAACACCACCCGACGACCCGAGAATTCGCCCAGCGTCTCGCGGATCGTCAACAGGTCGGTCAACGCCTGGCAGGGATGACGGTCGTCAGAAAGTGCATTGATCACAGGGCAACTGGCCAACTCGGCAAATCGCTCGATCTTCGCCTGCGAGAATGTCCGCAGCACCAGCACGTCCGAGTAACCACTGATCACCCGGGCCACGTCCTCGATCGACTCGCGACCGTCCAGCCCGGCGTCCCCGGCAGAAAAGAACTGGCTGCTGCCGCCCAGGTGAGCCATCGCTGCGTCGAAGCTGGCACGAGTCCTCAGCGACGGCTTCTCGAAGATCTGGGTCAGCACCCGACCGGACAACCGCGGCGGTCGCTCGCCGGAGGCCGCCGACGCCTTCAGCGACGACGCCAGGTCCAGGATCTCGGTGATCTCCGCAGCCGTCACGTCCAACAACGACGCCAGGTGCCTCATGACCCGTCCTCACCCTCATCCACCACCCCCGCCTCCACCGAATCGGCATCGGTGTCGTCGGCGGCATCGGCGCCCGATGCGTCGCTCACTTCATCAACGGTCTCCGCAGAAGACTCCACCGCAGCCACCGCAGCCACCGCGTCACTCGCTTCGGCCTCCGACGACATCTCTCGCAATACCTCGGCGATCACGTCGCAACCTTCCTCGACCTCGGCGGCCGTCACGTTCAGTGCCGGCAGCAGTCTGAGCACGGTGTCGTGAGTGGCATTGACCAGCACTCCGCGGTCCATGCACTTGCCGACGGCCGGAGTGGCGGGAATCGAGAGTTCCACGCCGATCATCATCCCCTGGATTCTCAGTTCATTGATGATCGGCAACTCGGCCTTCAGTGCCTCGAACCTCCGTGCAAACTCATCCGACATCGCCAGGCAGTTCTCCAGCAACCCGTCCTCCTCGATCGTCTCAACAGTCGCCAGGCCCGCGGCCATCGCCAGCGGGTTGCCGCCAAAGGTACTGGCATGCATCCCCGGCAGCAGGCTGGTGGCGTATTCGTGCTTGGCGATCACCACACCGCAGGCGACTCCACCGGCCAGCCCCTTGGCGACGGTCATCACGTCGGGCTGGACGCCGTAGTGCTGGTACCCGTACCAGCTGCCGGTTCGCGCCATCCCGGTCTGCACTTCGTCGAAGACCAGCAAGGCCCCAACCGAATCGGCGACCTCACGCAGCCCCTCCAGGAAACCCGGCTCCGGCAGGTTCACTCCTCCCTCGCCCTGGATCGGCTCGACCAGGATCGCACAGGTCTCAGAAGAAGCCAACTCGCGGACCCGCTCCAGGTCGTTGAAACGAGCGTAGTCGAAGCCGGCCATCAGCGGACCGACACCCTCGTGGTACTTCGGCTGAGCCGTGGCGGTGGTCGCACCAAACGTGCGGCCGTGGAAGCCGTCGTAGAAGCTGATCACGCGGTAGCGGCCCGTCTGGGACCCGTGCAGCCGAACCAGCTTCAAGGCTCCCTCGATCGACTCGGCACCACTGTTGCAGAAAAACGCCTGGCCGAACCCTCGAGAACACAACGCCTCGGCAAAATCGCCCTGCGGCTCGGTGTACCAGGTGTTGGGGATGTGGACCAGTCGCGAGACCTGCTGCTTGACCGCTTCGACCACCCGCGGCGGACAGTGCCCCAGGATGTTGCAGCCCCAGCCGGGGAACAGGTCCAGGTACCGAGTCCCCTCGGCATCCCACACAAAAGAACCCTCGCCTCGCACCAGGCTCTTCGGGTAGCGACCGTAGTTGGGGATCACGTGCTGCTGGAACTGGGCGATCGTGTCCTGGCTCGAGCGTTTGGCTGAACTGTCCATCACGTGCTTCTCCCTATGGATTCACCGGCTCCGACCCGGAGCCGATCGGTGTGTCACAGGACGATCTCGGTACCGACTCCGGTATCCGAGTAGATTTCCAACAGGACCGAATGAGCCATCCGGCCGTCAACGATGTGCACCTTCTGCACCCCCGCCTCCAAGGCCTCAACCGCCGCCTCGACCTTGGGGACCATCCCGCTGTCGATCGCCCCACGGGCGACCAACTCGCGGCACGATTCCAGGTCGAGGTGACCGAGCAGGCTGTCGGGGTCGTCGCGGTCCGAGTAGATGCCGGGGACGTCGCTGAGAAACACCAGCTTCTCGGCACCCAGCATGCGTGCCACCGCCGCGGCGGCGGTGTCCGCGTTGACGTTGAGCAGCCCGCCGTCACGGCCCTTGGCCACGCTGGGCAACACCGGGATCTTCCTCTCGGCACACGCCGCGGAAATCATCTCCACGTCGACCTCGACCACGTGTCCCACTCGACCCAACTCCAGTTCCTCGCCCCCCTCGCCCGCCAACATCAAGGGCTCGGCCAACAGGCAATTGGGACCCGGCCCCGAGAGCTTCACGCCATGGCCACCCTGCCTGGTGATCTCGTCGATCAACCTACCGGCAATCTCCTCACCCAATACCCTCGAGACGATCTCCAGCGTGGGCCCGTCGGTGTAACGACGACCCTGGACGAACCGAGGCTCGATGCCCGCCTCGGACATCGCCCGGCTGATCGACTTGCCGCCGCCATGCACCAGCACCGGCTTCATGCCAACCGCCTCCATGAAGATCACGTCCGTCAGCATGCTGTTGACACTCTCGGAAGCCTCCAGCGCACTCCCGCCCAGCTTGATCACGATGTAGCGATCTCGGAACTGGCGGATCCAGCCCAGAGCCTCGATCAATACGTTCGCCTTGTGGATCGCGGCGTCCACGGCAGGAACCTCGAGAAGACCGGCTCGGCAAGCCGTCTTGGGGAATGGAGATTTCGCAAGAGGGAAACGTCCGATTGTAGAGGGTGATCGAGGCGAAGCAAGCCGCGGCGACGACGCCCGTTTTTCCGGTGCAATTGGCACCTCCGGAACACCCCCACACCCAAACAACGCCCCGGCTTGGGCTCAAGCTGCAAAAAACCGCACTGCCACCGGTTTCGCAACTACCCTCCCCATACCGCCGGACCACGTCTCCTTCCACCTCCGACTGGCACTCTCGATACGTCCCAACCCTCCCACACCCGCTGAGATCTTCTGAGTTGACTCGAGCACTTCGGGTGCTCGCCCACAACCCGATCCCCCGATACTCACACCTGAAGCCTGCCCGTCCTCCCTGCCCCCTCCCTGCCCTCATTGATTGACGTCTTCAAGAACCGCCACCGGCGGGGTATTCCGTGAGCCACTCGCACATCCCCATCAATCACCTGCTGAAGAGCCTCGAGGATCGAGAGCCTCGCAGCGGTGACTCGCGTCCCACCTGGCTGGTCGAACTGATCAACCGGGCTGCCACCCTGTTCGAACCGTTGATGGGCGTTTCGCGGGTCGGGTTTGACTGCTGGCCGACCGAGGATCACTGGGTGGTCTACCTGTTCCTGGGTGACACCGAGACCGTCGGTGGCCACGACGACGGACGACTCGATCCCCCCGAATTCCACTTCGACCTGCTCGGCCTCCTCGAACTGCTCGACGACGTGGAAACCTCTCGCTGGACCGTCTTCCCGACGGCCGGCAACGAATCTGGCGACGAATCTGGCGACGAATCTGGCGACGAATCCGG
>CAUZEQ010000281.1:0-6497 GCA_963578885.1 Planctomycetota bacterium | reverse complement strand
GTTTCACAGGCGGGGCCTGACCCCTTCTTCGAGTTGCAACGAGTGCTGGTTGAAAAGGGGTCAGGCCCCGCCTGCGTACCGTTCTGGGTGGAGCGGGACTTTCTGTGGGTCCGCCGAAGACGGATCAGACCCCGTCCCATCCCCAAAACTTGTGTTTTTCAACAGGCTGCTAGGCCCCGCTTGCCTCGCCCGCCTCATCCCCTGCCTCAGATTCCTCCGACCGGCGCGGCGAACTGGGCGCAATAAACGTCCCCGGCTTGATCTGGGGGCCGGTGTTGTGTTCGTCGAGAATCCGCTTGAGGTGATCCGAGTCCATCACCTCGACCTCGACCAGGTCGCTGGCCATGTGATCGAGCACAGTGCGGCGGGCGCCCAGCACGTCGCGGACCGTCACCGACGCCTCGTCGAGGATCCGCTTCACCTCCGTCTCGATCTCCCGAATCGTCTCGGCACTGTGCACCGTTTCGTTGCGGAACGACTGGGGTCCCTGGAACGTCATCCCCACATTCATCTCACCGTAGAACACCCGCCCCATCTTGCGGCTCATGCCGAAGTCGGTGACCATCCTCCTGGCAATGTCCGTGGCCCGCTGCAGGTCGTTCTGGGCTCCCGTCGAAGTCTCCTGGTAAACGATCTCCTCGGCGATGATCCCGCCCAACAGGCAGCAGATCTGGTTTTCGAGCTCCGACTGCATCACCAGCTGCTTCTCGTCGTTGGGCCGGTGCATGGTGTAGCCCAGTGCCCCGTATCCGCGAGGGATGATCGAGATCTTGTGCACGGGGTCGGTGTTGGGCAAGACGCTCGCCACCAGAGCGTGTCCGCACTCGTGGTAGGCCACCCGCAGCTTCTCGTCCTCGTGAATGATCCGCGTCTGTTTCTCGAGCCCCGCGATCACCCGCTCGACACCCTCCTCAAACTCCGCCATCGTCACCCGCTTCTTGTCACCTCGAGCCGCCAGCAACGCGGCCTCGTTGACCAGGTTGGCCAGGTCGGCACCGACGAACCCCGGAGTGATCCTCGCCAGTCGACCCAAATCGACGCTGTCGTCCATCTTGATCTTGCTGGCGTGCACCTTGAGAATCGCCTCGCGACCCTTGATGTCGGGTCGGTCGACCAGCACGTGACGGTCGAAGCGGCCCGGCCGCAACAGCGCCGGGTCGAGCGTCTCGGGGCGGTTGGTCGCTCCCATCACGATCACGCTCTGATCGGTCGCAAACCCGTCCATCTCGACCAGCAGTGCGTTGAGCGTCTGTTCGCGCTCGTCGTGACCTCCGGGCGCCCCACTGCCGCGGACCTTCCCCAACGCGTCCAGCTCGTCGATGAAGATGATCGCCGGCGAGCGGGCGGCCGCCTGCTGGAACATGTCGCGGACCCGAGCCGCACCCACCCCCACGAACATCTCGACGAAGTCCGATCCGCTGAGGCTGTAAAACGGCACGCCCGCCTCGCCGGCAACCGCCTTGGCCAGCAGAGTCTTGCCCGTTCCCGGAGGACCGACCAGCAGCACGCCTCGAGGAATCCGGCCGCCCAGGGCCTGGTACTTGCCCGGGTTCTGCAGGAACTCGACCACCTCACGCAGCTCCTCAACCGCCTCGTCAATCCCCGCCGCCTGATCGAAACTCGAATCGACCTCCTCCTGGGCATACAGACGCCCGCGGCTGCGACCGAACGACATCGCCGCTCCCGCTCCGCCAACACGTCGGAACAGAAACAGGAACAGGACCAGCAGGAAGACGATCGGCAGGAAGAAGATCAACAGCGACTGCCACTCGGACGGCGGTCGCGCGTACCCGTAGGCGATCTTCTGGGCCGTCAAGGCACCGGTCAGCCGCTGGGCGTCCGTCTCGGCCGGCTTCAGGAACGGCACCTCGTAGTACTTCGTGTTCGGCGGGTCCGGCTTGTCCTTCGGCTTGGCCTTGTCCTGGAAGCGGATGTAGTCGGCACCGATGATCAACTCGAAGACGTTGCTGCGGTTGAACTTGCCCACCGGCTCGCCGCTGTTGGCGTCCTTTCGCTCGAGTTCCTCGACGAACTCGCTGAAGGTCAACTCGTCGCTGGAGGGGTTCTGGTTGAATATGCTGAAGAGGATCAAGGCGATCGCGGCGAAGATCATCAGGAACCAGAACAGGTTGCTCGACGGCTTCTGCTCGCCTCGCTTCCCGCCTCCGGTACGCTTCGCGTCGCCCCGACGATCACCATCCGGCGGAGCATCCTCGGGCGCAGGAGGAGGTGGAGACTGTGAGGGGTCCGGATTGCTCATCAGCGTCGCTGTCCAGAAGAGGCCATTCCACTGTAGGAGCGGTGGGGGGGAGGGGTCAACCATCCTGACACCGACGACGACACACCGCTTGTCGCCTCCGCAACCACCCCCCTAGAATGAGCGTGACCTCCACCCACCGACACCTCACATCCGGCCATCCCATCCGCATGAACCGCATCGCCGTTCTCGGTTCCACCGGCTCGATCGGGACCAGTTGCCTGGAGGTGATCGCGGCGCATCCGTCGGAGATGACCCTGGCGGGAGTCTCGGCCAACAGCAGCTGGGAACTGCTCGGCCGCCAGGCCACCAGTTTCTCGCCCCGCTACGCGGTGCTCTGCGACACGTCACTCGAGGGACACGTCGATGCCTCCGCCTTCGGAGAGCACACCGAGTTGCTCTTCGGGGAATCGGGCATCGAGAAACTGGTCACCGATGACGAAACCGACGTGGTGGTGACCGGCATCGTCGGAGCCGCGGGGCTGCGAGGCACCTGGGCGGCGTTGGAGAGTGGTAAGCGGGTGGCGGTGGCCAACAAGGAGACCCTGGTGGTGGCCGGGCCGCTGGTGATGGACCTGGCCCGGGCACACCAGGCCGAGGTGATTCCTGTCGACAGCGAGCACAGCGCCGTCTTCCAGGCCATGCAGGCGGGGCGATCGCAGGAAATCCGACGCATCGTGCTGACCTCCAGCGGAGGCCCCTTTCGGGGTGCCACCGCCGATCAACTGGCGAGGGTGACTCCCGAGACCGCCTTGGCTCACCCGACCTGGCAGATGGGACCCAAGATCACCATCGACAGCGCCACGATGATGAACAAGGCGTTGGAGGTGATCGAGGCGCGGTGGCTGTTCGGACTCGAAGTCGACCAGATCGAGGTCGTCGTGCACCCCCAGTCGATCGTCCACTCGATGGTCGAATTCGTCGACGGCTCGGTCATCGCACAACTCTCACCGCCGGATATGAAACTGCCGATCCAGTACGCCCTGACCTACCCCGACCGGGTCCCCTCGCAGACCGGCTCACTCGACTTCAGCATCCCCTTCTCGCTCGACTTCGAACCTCCTGACCTCGACGCCTTCCCCGCCCTGGGTCTTGGCTTCGAGGTTGCTGCTCGAGGTGGCACCTCCGGTGCGGTGCTCAACGCGGCAAACGAAGTCGCCGTCGAACGCTTCCTTGACGGACGACTCGGTTTCGACGACATTCCCCGGTTGTGCCAGGACGTCCTGCACAACCACACTTTTGACCCATCCCCGGAACTCGGCGACCTGCTCGAGCAGGATCGGCGGGCCCGGGCGGAGGCACGACGTTGGTGACCCAGGCCCACCTGCTGGCCGTCTCGATCGGCTCGATCCTCTACGTCGCCGCCGGCATCGGGCTGGTGATCTTCTTTCACGAGCTCGGCCACTTCGCCGTCGCCAAGTGGTGCAATGTCTGCGTCGAACGATTCAGTATCGGATTCGGGCCGGTGCTGTGGCGGATCAAGCGAGGCGAGACCGAGTACGCGCTCTCGATGATCCCCTTCGGCGGCTACGTCAAGATGCTCGGACAGGACGACATCGACCCCAGCCAGCTCTCCAGCGACGAAATCGCCGAGGACCCACGCAGCTATTCGGCCAAGTCCGTCCCCCAGCGGATGGCGATCATCTCGGCCGGAGTGATCATGAACCTGATCACCGGGCTCTTGTTCTACGCCTGCGCCTTCGGGCTGGGTATCGAGACCTCTCAACCGGTCGTCGGCCACGTCGACGTCGGGCTGCCGGCGTACGAGGCGGGGATGGAGCGTGGGGACCGGATACTGAGAATCAACGGCAATCCGATCGCGGCCTTCGATGACATCATGCTCGAAGTCGCACTCTCGCCCAGCCAGCGCCAACTGTTCCAGGCCCCCGCCAGCCTCGGCAACCTGCTCAAGAATGGCTCCGCCTCCGAAGAACTGAGGGCCGCATTCGCCAGCCGACAGATCCTGCTGCCGCACGATGCGCTGCTGGTCGAGGAGACCTCCGACAGCTGGTCGATCAAGAGCGGCACGACTCAGCTGTTCCTGCTCGAGACATCCGGCTCGGAAACCACCGTCGTGGGGAACATGCTGAAGATCGAGGGCACCCGCGGAGATCTCGAGAAGACCTGGAACGTGCTCCCGCGTGGCAAGGGCACCGGACGCCGGATCGGGCTGCACGCCGAAACGGATACGGTGTTCGCCGGCGACACCACGATCGGGCCACCCGGCTGGCCCGCCTCGGACGCAAAACCCGCACTGGCCAACAAGGACCGGCTCAAGCAGATCGACACAACGGCCATCTCCGGCGTGGCACAGATGCGCGAATACGTGGCCCGGCACGCCGATCAGCAGCTGGTCTACCGGGTCCAACGAGAAGGCTCGTCGGGATTGATTGATGTCACCGTGCCCGCACGGCGTTTCCGTACGCTGGGGCTGTCGATGGATATCGGACGCATCGCCGCGATCCGGGACGGGTCCCCGGCACAAGCCGCGGGACTGAAGGTCGGCGACAAGCTGGTCACCGTAAACGGAGAGGACATCGGCAAGACGACCAATCCGCTGGAACTCCCCAATCTGCTCGCCGCTTTGCACGGGCAGGATGTGGAACTCGAGGTGCTGCGCGAACAGCCGACCGGAAAACCCGAAACCGTCGCACTGAGCGTCGTCCCCCTCGATCTCCCCGGATGGCTCGATCAACCCGAGCATCACAAGGCACCTCTGTCGGTCCCCGCACTCGGCATGGCCTTCAACTGCTCGGTCAACATCCTCGTCGTCGCACCCGGCAGCCCGGCCGACGTGGCGGGGATCAAGCCGGGCGAGGAAATCAGCCGCGTCGCCATCACGCGCAGACAACTCACACCCGAAGCCAAAGCCACCGAGCTCGAACTCAAGTTCGAAGACCCCAAGGCCAACTGGGCTCACGCGGTCTGGAAAATGCAATGGGCCGATGACAGCCCGGTGGTGCTCGAGGTCGTCGGCGAAGACGGCAAGGAACGCAGCGTTCGCGTCACCCCACTGCGGAACCCGAAACGCAACTGGTTCCTGCCCATCCGAGGCACACAGCACCTCCCGCTGATCCAGACCCGGCAGGCCGAGGGTATCATCGAGGCCCTGCAAATGGGCATGGGGCAGACCGAGACGACTCTGATGAGGATCTGGTTGACGTTGCGGAGCCTGTTCACCGGCGACATCTCGGTGACCGAGCTGACCGGGCCGATCGGCATCGCGCGAGTCGCCTATTCGTTCGCCGAACAGGGCCTCTCGAGACTCCTGCAGTTCCTCGCCTTCCTCAGCTTCAACCTCGCCGTGATCAACTTCCTGCCCATCCCCGTACTCGACGGCGGCCACATGGTCTTCCTGACCTGGGAAGCCATCACCCGCAAACGGCCCAGCGAACGCGTGCTGATCGCCGCCACCTACTGCGGGCTGGCCTTCGTGCTGGTGCTGATGGTCACCGTCATCTTCGTCGATCTGGAACGCATTCCCGCCATCAGGCAGGTCGTCGAGAGCGTCTTCGGGTGACGCTCGCGAGGCATCCCGGGGCAAGAGATCCCAGCCATGCCGTCACGCAACGAACTTGGACGTGAGGCCGTCGGCGCACTGGCCACCGCCGCAGTCGTCGTTGGAGGCACCATGGTACTGGTGTTTGTCATCGTCGCCGGCAGCGAACAACCCGGACCTTACCTCGCCGGACTCGCCGTCGGAGTCGCTGTCTTCAGCCTCCTGCTCTTCCTGCTGAGGTCTCGGCCCGACAAGTCCACCAGGCGACAACCCTGGTACAGAGTCTTTCGGCGACCCGCCGCCAGGGCCGAGCGGCAGATCATCGTCGAGAAACGCTCCGATCTCGGACTCGGCATCGAGGCCAACCAACCCCCCACCGTCGAACAGCTCAGAGACCTCAAGGAACACGCCAGCACCTGGGTCCCCAACCGGGTCGCAGGAGGTCAGGCCCCGCCGATGGCGGACTGAAAGTCCGCCATCGGCGGGGCCTGACCTCTTCCTGAGAGCAACGCTTATGAGTTTTCTGTTAGCATGAAATCGGGATGCGAACCCAGCCGCCAAAACCCCCTCGCCCCCACCGGCTCCCACGGTGACCCACAGAATGGAACACCCGAACATGATCCGCATGATCCGCACCGCTGAGAGATTCACCGCCCTGCTGGTCTGCAGCCTGCTGGTCGCCAGCTCCGGGTTCGCCTCCGCAGCCGACAAGAAAACCATCGGACCCGACAAGACCCGCTG
>CAUZEQ010000280.1:0-6509 GCA_963578885.1 Planctomycetota bacterium | reverse complement strand
GGAGAACATCCGCATCAGCACCAGGATTTCTTCCTCGCTGGGCTCGGCGCTCTTTTTCTTGGCGTCGCCGTCGGCGGCCACGAGCACAGAGTGCGGGACCGCGAAGACGGCCAGCAGCACGGCCACCAGTGCGGTGATGATTCGTGAGCGGGAGGCGGACCCCGGGAGCGACGCAGTCAACCGGCTCATGCTGGTCTCCGAAAGAGCAAGTGGATTCCGCAGTCAGTGTAGGGCAACCGCGAGGATCGATCCACTGCAACCTGGCGCAGGCGGGCTAGCGGTCGATTTCGCCCATGACCACATCCAGCGACCCGACGATCGCGGGGATATCGCCCAACAGGAAACCGGTGGAAAGCGGACCTGTGACCGCGAGGTTGCAGAAGCAGGAACTCTTGGCTCGAGCCCGAAACGGTTCGCTGCTGCCGTCGCCGACCAGGTAGAAGCCCATCTGCCCCCGCGGGCATTCGGTCTCGAGGTAGCATTCATCGACGGGCAACTTGGTGGCCAGCTTGAACGTTTCGCGGTAGGGGCCCTCGGCGGTGGCATACTTCTCGATCGCCTGGCGGACCAGCCCGATCGACTGCACCACTTCCATCATCCGCACGTAGAACCGGCACCAGTTGTCGCCGCAGACGGCTTCGGGCGGAGCGGCGTCGAAGGGAGCCACGGGGATTTCGAACTCGTAATCCTCGTACATCTTCGTATAGATCTCCTCGCCGTCGCGTCGCAGGTCCCAGTCGACCCCGCTGCCGCGGAGCACCGGCCCGGTGCAGCCGTAGCTCTTGGCCATCTCGGGCGAGAGCAGCCCGAGGCCGGCGGTGCGCTTGATGAAGATCTGATTGCGAGTCAGCAGCGTGTGGTATTCCTCGATCCGCGGTTCGAGCCAATCGAGGAACTGGCCCAGTGCGTTGGTCCACGAGACGGGAGTGTCGGGCGACTTTCCGGTCAGGGCGGCGAGTCCGGGCGGGAGGTTGATCGACTTGGGCAGGTCGTGCGTGGCGCCGCCGGGGGTGATGTAGCTGTAGGTCAGCCGCGCCCCGCAGACCTCTTCGAAGAGATCGAGAATGATCTCGCGTTCGCGGAACGCCCACAGAAAGGGGCTGAAGGAGCCCAGGTCGAGTCCGTAGGCTCCCATGCCGACCAGGTGGCTGGCGATCCGGCCCAATTCGGCGATCAGCACGCGGATCGTGCGAGCCTTCTCGGGCAACTCGATCCCCAGCAGCTTCTCCACGGCCAGCGACATGCCGAGATTCATGTTCATCCCGGCCAGGTAGTCCATCCGGTCGGTGTAGGGGATCCACTGCGGTGTCGAGAGGTTCTCGCCGATCTTCTCGGCACAGCGGTGCAGGTAGCCCAGGTGCGGAGTCACCTCGTGCACGATCTCACCATCGGTCCGCAACAGCAGCCGCAACACTCCGTGCGTGCTGGGGTGCTGGGGACCCATGTTGACGAGCATCTCGTCGGTGCGGACGTCGTATTCGACGATCCGCGGATCCTGTAGATCTTGCAGATCTTGCGAATCATGCAACTCGGTCGTCATGCGGGTCTGCCTGAGGTGGTGCCGGTCGAGTGGCCCGGGTGCTGCGGTGTCGTGCGGTTACTGGCCCCGGATGCCGTGGTATTCGAGCGGGAACTCGTAGTCCTTGCGGAGCGGGTGTCCTTCCCAGTCCTCGGGGCAGAGGATCCGGCGGAGGTTGGGGTGCGAGGTGAAGCGGATGCCGACCAGGTCGTAGGCTTCGCGTTCGTGCCAGTTGGCCGCCGCCCAGATCCCCGCCACGCTGGGGCAGGCCGGGATGTCGCCCTCGACATCATCGGCCCAGCGGGGCAGCAGCACCTTGATCGTGATGCGGTGCTTGTGGGTGAAGCTGGAGAGGTGGTAGACGACCTCGATGTGCGGTGAGTGTTCGAACGTCTTGGCCTTCTTGGGATCCGGCTGCAGGTAGTCGACTCCGCAGAGGTCATTGAGGTGCTCGAAGAGCAACCCGGGGTCATCGCGAAGAAACTCGGAGACTTTGACGATCGACGCGGGCGAGACTTCGACCCACGGGTCGATCGCCTCGAGGTTTTTCCCGGTGATCGCGTCGCGGCCGAATGTCTCGAACAGCGCGTCATGGATCTCAGGAGCACTCCTCACGCCGTGTCTCCCTCTGCTCCGGCCGCCGATCCGCCGCCGGGACTGATCTCTGCGCTCCCCACCGCACGGATCCAGTCGAGGTCGCCTCGCTTCCAGACGTAGGCGAATCCGACCATCAGCACTCCGAAGAAGATCAGGATGTCAAAGAACCCTGTCAGTCCCAGCGTCTGGGCGCTGGCGGGGGTAATGACCGCCTCGGCCCCGCCGCCGGGGGCAGTCAGCAGCCGTTGGCTGAGGACTTCGCGTGCACCCGCATCGAGCCCGGTATCAGCCAGTTGCATGGCGTTGCCGTAGACCAGGGCCCAGGGAAAGAAGAAGGCGATCTCGACATCGAAGATGATGAACAGCAGTGCGACGGTATAGAACCTGAGGTCGAACTGGATGTAGCTGGAGCCGATGGTCGGTTCCCCGCACTCGTAGATCGCGTCCTTGGTCGGCGACGGCAGTTTCGGTCGCAGGAAGCGGCCGATCACCAGCGGCACCAGCAGCATGCCGATGCCGGCGAGGATGAAGAGCAGGAAGTGGTTGAGCAGGTTGGTCATCTGGGGGCGGTGGCCAGTTCAGGACCCGTCGGCTTCGGGCTGGGAGTCGTGGCTGTCGTCGCCGGTTGCAGAGGAGGAGACGGTTTGCTGGAGTTCGGAGATGGGTCGTCGTCCGCTGAACCCCGAGTCGAGTTCGTGCCACCAGAGGATTTCTGCTTCATCGAGTTTCCAGCAGAGGTAGGCTTCGCGTCCGTCGACGAGCGTGCGGAAGTCGACCAGTCCGCTGAGCGGGTCCTTGAGTTCGACTCCCAGGTCTGAGAGTTCCGCGACGAAGGCATCGAGCGTTTTGATGTCGGTCTCGAGTTCCTCCTCCATCGCCTCGACTTCGTCCCGGTACTCACTCTGCTCGCTGGCGTTGCCGTGCTGGCGGAGTTCGTTGAGTCGTTCACGACGGTCGTGGAGGTCTGAGAACAGTGTGACGATGTCTCTGACGATGGCGGCGACGAGTGGAATCCTGACGTTGGCTTCCTCGAGGGTAAAGAGAGTCCGTGATTGATCGCCCCCATCGTTCATGCCTCGGCCTCCTCGCCGGAAAATTCAAACGGACTCGGTTCTCCCTGGACCCAGACCGGTTCGTAGAGCACCTTGCTCTGGGCCACTGCGGTGGGATTGAGCGTCGCCTTGCCCCATGCGGTTTCCAGGGGCAGTCGGGCGTAGTCGACGATGCAGCCGTCTCGGGAGTAGCACGAGAGGTCGAAGTTGGAGCCCATGAAGATGCAATCGACCGGGCAGGGATCCACGCACAGTGCACAGAACATGCACTTGGTGTAATCGATGGCGAAGCCGGTGAGTCGAAAGCCCTTGCCGACGGGGCTCTTTTCCTTGCTGATGTAGATGCAATCGACCGGGCAGGCGACGTTGCACTTGTCGCAGCCGATGCAGGCGGTCAGGTCGTAGCGATGGAAGCCTCGGTAGCGGACCTTCACCGGCACCGGCACCTCGGGGTACTCATACACCTCGGTGAACGCCCCGCGGTCGTAGGTCCTGAACATCGCACGGAAGGTGGTCTTCATGCCCAGCGCGACCGTCACGATCGCACTGCGAACATCATGCAGCCAGCGTCGAAATCCCTGCATTCGGTCCCATCTGCTGCCGTGACCCGACCGCTTCGAAGGCGGCTCGGGGAGGATCGCGTGTTGCCATCGTGAGGTCGGCCCACCGGGTCGACGGGGTGGATTATAGCGCGGCAGGTCGGTGACGCAAGGCAATCCTCCGCCGCCGGTCCCCCCCAGGTCCCGATCTGGCCTCCTTCAGACCAACCGCCCCGACGTCTCGACCAGCGCAGCCAGTTTCTCCTCGGCCAGCCCGTCGTCGATTGCAGCCATCGCGGTCTGTGCTGCGGTGGCCAGGTCGGGGCTCTGTGAGGGTTCCGAAAATGCGACCAGTGCCGCGGCGGTGTTGGCGACCACGATGTCTCGAGCCGCCCCCTGCTCTCCCTGGAAGATCCCGCGGATCTTCGCCGCACTCGCCTCCGGCGACTCGACCCTCAGCGCCTCGACCTCGCACGACTCCAGCCCGAAGTCCTCCGCCGTCCAGGTGTGCTCGATGATCCCGCCACTCTGACCACGGGCTCCATCGACTTCCAGCACCAGCGTAGTCCCCCACAACGCGACCTCATCAAGCTCGTTGTTGCCGCACACGACCAGCGCCCGTGGCCGACCGAGCACGCCCAGGGCACCGGCCAGCAGCCGTGCGGCACAGTCGCTGTTGGCGCCCAGCAGTTGGCAGTCGGCTCCGGCGGGGTTCGTCAGAGGTCCGACCAGGTTGAAGATTGTCCGCAGGCCCAGTTGCCGTCGCACTCCGGCCGCGTGTTTCATTGCCGAGTGAAACAGCGGGGCGAAGCAGAAGCCGATGCCGATCTCATCCAGGCAGCTGGCCACCGCCGCCGGCGGCAGATCGATCGTGACTCCCAGTGCACTCAACACGTCCGAGGAGCCGCTGGAACTCGACACTGAACGGTTGCCGTGCTTGGCCACCGGCACGCCGCAGCCGGCGGCGAGCAGTGCGGTGGCGGTGCTGATGTTGAACGTATGCAGCCGGTCGCCTCCGGTACCGCAGGTGTCCAGCAGTCGATGGTGCCGGCTGGAGATGCGTGTGGCTCGTGAGGCCATGGCCGAGGCGGCAGCGGCGAGGTCATCGATCGACTCGCCCTTGGCTGCCAGCGAAATCAATAGTGCTGCGACATCGACCGGGTCGGCTTCACCGTCCATCAACGCCGCGAAGGCCGTTTCGACGTCCTCACGCGATGAGTCGTTCCCGGCGATGGCCGCTTCGACGACGGTCTGAAAGGCTGTGTGCATGGAGATGTGCCCGGGGTCTGACGCCGCCCACAAAGGGGTTTGCTCTACCTGAAGCGTTCCGCAGGCGGGGCCTGACCCCTTCTTCGAGGTGCAGCGAGTGCTGGTTGAAAAGGGGTCAGGCCCCGCCTGGGTGCCGTTCTGGGTGGAGCGAGACTGTTGGTGGGCGGCGTCTGACCCCGTGGTTGTGTTGCAGCGAGTGCTGGTTGAAAAGGGGTCAGGCCCCGCCTGGGTGCCGTTCTGGGTGGAGCCGGACTTTCTGTGGGTCCGCCGAAGGCGAATCAGACCCCGAGCCAGTATAGCCATGCAGTGGAATCGTCCAGAAGGCAATTGACACCTGCTTTGAAGCGGTTCTACGATCGATCGGCCGCCGGGCTTGATCTGTTTGAGCCGGCCGGCGGTGGATTGCGGTCTGGGGCGAGGTGCAGACGACGGTGGTGCAGAAGCTGGTCATCGATGCGGATCCGGGGATCGGTGACGCTCTGGCGATCGTCCTGGCATTGCGGGATCCGACTGTCGAGGTGGTCGGCCTGACGGCGACCGGGGGTCGGGTCAGTGGCCAGGCCGCCACCAGGAATCTCCAGGCCATCATCGACTGCCTCGATCCCCCCCGTCGGCCTCGGATCGGCCACAGCACCGCCGACTCCTCACCCCTGCTCCCCTCCCCCTCGCTCGAAGGACCCTCGGGCCTGGGCGACTGGGACGTGCCGGTGGTGGAGTTGCATCAGCGGCATGAGTCGGCTCGGCTGCTGGTCGAAATCGTCCGCGACCGGCCCGGCGAGATCACCCTGCTGACCCTGGGGCCCATGACCAACGTCGCCCTGGCCTCCGAGATGGCCTCGGACTTCTTCGACCTGCTCGGCGATCTGGTCTGCCTGGGGGGTTCGATCGAGGTGGGTGGTGACGTGACGGCGGTGGCGGAGTTCAACGTGATGGCGAGCGTCGAGAGTGCCCGCCGCGTGCTGAGGGCTCCGGCCGAAAAGACGCTGGTGCCGCTGGATGTCAGTGGGCGGCTGGTGATGAGTCCCGATCAGTCGCGTCGTCTGCGTGAGCGAGTCGGGGGTCGGCTGGCCGAACTGCTCGATGCGGTGCTTCCCTTCTGGTTCCGGATGCACCACGAGACACTGGGGATCGAAGGGGTGCTGTTGCACGGGGTGGCCGCGCTGGCCGCAGTGACTCAGCCGAGGCTGTTGACTCGAGAGGATATGCTCGTCGACGTCGAATTGGCCGGGCAATTGACTCGCGGCATGACCGTGATGGACCGCCGCCGCGAGATGAGTACTCAGGCCAACGTCTCGGTGTGCGTCGACATCGAGGTGCAGGGAGTGATCGACTACATGTCGAGGCTGATGGCGGCGGAGGGGTAATTGAGGCCCGGGGTCTGACGCCGCCCACAACGGGGTTTGCTCCACCTTTCACGTTCCGCAGGCGGGGCCTGACCCCTTCTTCGAGTTGCAGCGAGTGCTGGCTAAAAAGAGGTCAGGCCCCGCCTGCGTGCCGTTCTGGGTGGAGCGGGACTATTGGTGGGCGGCGTCA
>CAUZEQ010000279.1:0-6517 GCA_963578885.1 Planctomycetota bacterium | reverse complement strand
CGTCTCGGTGATCATGACGCCCTCGGCCGGGCGGTTCATCGGAGCGACCACCTTCGAAGCACTCACCGGTCGAGAGGTCTACTGTGACCTGTTCTCACCCCGCGAGCACCACCAGGGCGAGCATATCGGCTTGGCACGGCGGGCCGAACTGGCGATTGTCGCTCCCGCCACGGCCCAGACACTCGCCCGGCTGGCTCACGGCCTCGCCGACGACCTGCTGGCCACGACGCTGTTGTGTTTCACCGGTCCGGTGCTGTTGGCTCCGGCGATGAACTGCGAGATGTGGGCCAAGGCCTCGGTGCAGCGAAACGTCGCCACGCTGGCCGCCGACGGGTTCGAATTGATCGACCCCGGCGAAGGCTGGCTCAGTTGCGGCCAGGTCGGAGCCGGCCGGATGGCCGAGCCCGACGAAATCCTCGAACGGATCGCCACGATGTGCCAGTCGCTCGAGGCACATTCCGAGTCCGTCGACGAGGCACAGTGATGCGGATCCTGATCACCGCGGGACCCACCAGAGAGTACCTCGACGATGTCAGGTACCTCTCCAACGCCAGCAGCGGCAGGATGGGCTTCGCGGTGGCGGCGGCCGCGGTGGCTGCCGGTCACGAGGTGGTCCTGGTGGCCGGCCCGGTGGCCTTGAAGCCTCCCGAGGGCTGCCGCGTGGTGAATGTCGAGACGACCGAGGAGATGGGGCGTGCCTGCGTCGAGGCGTTTGGCGACTGCGATGGCGTGGTCGCGGCGGCGGCGGTGTGTGATTACCGGCCACTGTGTCGCCACGAGGGCAAGCTGACCAAGACGGGTGAGGCGGTCTCGATCGAGATGATCGAGACCGACGACGTGCTGGCCACCCTCGGAGCGGGCAAACAGGGCCGCTTCGTGGTCGGCTTTGCGCTGGAGGCCAGCAACCCGCGGGAAGGGGCCTTGCAGAAACTGAGGGCCAAGAACTGCGATGCGATCGTGCTGAACGGGCCCGAAGCGATCGGGTCCGAAGAGAACTCGATCGAGTTGATCGACATCAGCGGGTCGGTGGTGGCCAGTTGGGACGGCTCCAAGAGTGAACTCGCGAGACGCCTGATCGAGTGGATCGATCAGCGGTGGTCGGGCCGCTGAGTCGGCTGACTGCGGTGGGCTGGCTGCGGTGGGCCCTCAGAGTCGATGCAATCGCCACAATCCTCCGGGTCGTGTGGCCGCGTTGACAAAAGGCGACGACCACCCCCGTGGTGTCACTTTTCCCAGCGTCCCGAGGTGCTAATCTTCCGCAGGAGCGGCCCTTGGGGGCCCGCCGCGAGCCGGCTGCTCGGCGTCGGGCGCGCCGGTGGGGCTGACCCCGGAACACTGGAGATCAAGACGTGGACAGACCATCCTGGAAGACCCGCATGACGGCGATGCTGGTGCTGGGACTGGCCGGATTGCTGGTCGTCAGCCTCGGTTCGGCCGATCCGGCCGACCCGCCTGGCGTCGGTGTCCATCCTCAAAACGAATCGGTCCGCAACCTCGCGGGTGCCCCCGGCGCCCGGATTGCTCACGGGCTGTTGACGGCACTGGGGGCCGCCGGCTGGCTGGTCGCCGCGGCTGTGCTCTCGTTGGGAATCGGACTGGCCCGTGGCAGGACCCGGGTCCCCCCCTGGCAGTGGGTGTGTGGTTGGAGCCTGCTGCTGGTCTCGGTGTCTGCTGCGTTGCACGCGGTGGTGCCTGGCCTGGCCGGAGGACTGGTTGTCGGCAGCGGTGGCTACGCGGGGGCCTGGTCGATGATCTGGCTCTCGGAGCAGCTGACGGTGCCTGGATGCCAACTGCTGATCGGTTCGATGGCCGTCTCGGGGCTGTTGCTCAGCGGCGAAGCACCTCACGCCTGGTGGCTGCTGCGGATGGTTATCGCACCTGCGGTTGGGATCGGACGGTTGTTGACGCGGACTCGAGGCCTGGGAAGCAGGCACGAATTCGGGGATGGTGACCCACTGCGGGCAGTCGGTTCGCGGGTGTCGCATTCGCTGGCGAGCGAAGTGCCGGTGGTGCGGGCTGGCGGTCTGGAGATGCAGGAGGAGGAGGAGGATGAGGAGGAGCGGGGTGCCGAGGCCGAGATCGATTTCCCGGCGGTGCATCGCGTCGACGCCGAGATCGACGCTTCACCTCGTCAGCCGGTGCGGGTCAATCCGCCGACGGTTATTTCGGTTAAACCCAGCGAGCGAGAGGAGATTTACGAGCGGCTCGAGGCGGTCGCTCACGAGGACGACGACGAGCACGATCTGCCCGATCTCGATCTGCTCGAAGAATCCGAGGATGTGCCCTACGCGCTGCTGGCCAAGAAGGCCCAGGTCGCCGCCATCACACTCGAACAGTCATTCCGCGAATTCGGGCTCTGCGTACGGGTGGTTGCGATCGACACCGGTCCGGTGATCACCCAGTTCGAACTCGAACTCGAAGCCGGTCTGCGGCTCTCGAAGGTCAGCCGCCTGGCCGACGACCTGGCGATCGCGTTGCGGGTTCCCACGGTCCGCGTCGTGGCTCCGATCCCCGGCAAGAACACGGTGGGGATCGAGGTGCCCAACGAGCGGCGGGTGATGGTGCGGCTGCGAGAATTGATCGAGACGAGTCCACGGGACACTCTGAAAAAGCGCCTGCCGGTCTTCCTGGGCAAGGACGTCAGCGGCCGCCCGCTGACCATCGACCTCGCCGAGATGCCTCACCTGCTGATTGCCGGTCGGACCGGGACGGGCAAGAGCGTCTGTTTGAACTCGCTGATTCTCTCGCTGCTGATGACCCGTCGACCCGATGAAGTGCGGATGCTGATGATCGACCCCAAGATGGTCGAGCTGAGTCCCTACCGCCGGATTCCTCACCTGATGCACCCGGTGATCACCGACATGAAGAAGGCCGAGGCGGTGCTGGGCTGGGCAGTCGACAAGATGGAGGATCGCTACGACCTGTTGGCCCGCTGCGGAGTCCGGCACCTGGACAGCTTCAACGCCCTGAGCCGTAGCGCGATGCTCGATCGGATGGGGCTCGAGGAGGACGACTTCGAGGCCGAAGAGATCCCCGAGCGGATGCCCTACATCGTGATTGTCGCCGACGAGATCGCCGACCTGATGATGTCGGTCGGCAAGGATGTCGAGCGGCACATCATCCGGCTGGCCCAGAAGTCTCGAGCCGTGGGCATCCACCTGGTACTGGCAACACAGAAACCGACCGTCGACGTGATCACCGGCCTGATCAAGTCGAACCTGCCGGCACGCGTCTCGTTCCAGGTCGCCAGCCGGACCGACAGCCGGGTGGTGCTGGACGAAATCGGTGCCGACAAGCTGCTGGGACACGGCGACATGCTCTACCTGACACCCGGCACCAGCCACCTGATCCGGGCCCAGGGGACGTTTGTCAGCGACGAGGAAGTCAATTCGGTGATCGATTTCTTCAGCGATTGCGAGCCGCGGTATTCCGATGAACTGTCCCGGATCAGCTCGGCCGGCGGAGCCGCTGGATCGGGTGGATCGGGCCTCGAGAGTCTCAAGGACCGCGACGAACTGTACGAGCAGGCGATCGAGGTGGTGATCCGCGAGGGTCGCGGCAGCGTATCTTTGTTGCAGCGGTGCCTGGGCATCGGTTACGGCCGAGCGGCTCGCTTGATCGATTTCATGGCCGAAGACGCGATCGTGGGCGATTACAACGGCTCGCAGGCCCGCGAAGTGATGTACACCTCCGAGGAGTGGGAGGCATTCCGGGGAGGTGAGGAATCACTGCATGAGAGTGCGTATGAGGTCGGTTCCGGCGGGGTTTGACGGTTTCTGGCCACTGACCTATCATTGACCCTCCATGGCATTCGCCTCAGGCCATTGCTCGCCTGGGGAGTTTTCGTTGTTTCCGAGTGCACGGAACGTCCCGATGCCGCGGATCGAGATCTACGACACGACGCTGCGAGACGGCAGCCAGGGTGAGGGAGTCAACTTCTCGCTCCAGGACAAGCTGCAAATCACCTCGCGGCTGGACTCGCTCGGCTTCGACTACGTCGAGGGGGGGTATCCGCTGTCGAACCCCAAGGACGCGGAGTACTTCCACGCGGTCCGCGATCTTGATCTCGAGCACGTGCGGGTCGCCGCGTTCGGCATGACCCGTCGTCGCGGGGTGTCGGCCGAGGACGACACGGGGATGCGGGCATTAAGGGATTCGCTGGCACCGGTCTGCACGGTGGTCGGCAAGGCGTGGGACCTGCACGTGAGCGAGGTGTTGCGGGTGGAGTTGGCCGAGAACCTCGCGATGCTCAGCGACTCGGTCGCCTTCCTGGCGGGCGAGGGTCGTGAGGTGATCTATGACGCCGAGCACTACTTCGACGGCTGGGCCGCCAATCCCGACTACGCCCTGTCGAGCATCGTGGCGGCCGCCGAGTCCGGCGCCGCTACGATCGTGCTCTGCGACACCAACGGGGGTCGGTTGCCCGAGGAGATTGCAGCCGGCGTCGAAGCGGCACAGCGTGAGTTGAATGTCCCGTTGGGGATTCACTGCCACAACGATTCGGACGTCGGCGTCGCCAATTCGTTAGCCGCGATCGACCTGGGGGTCGGGCATGTCCAGGGCACCATCAACGGCATCGGAGAACGCTGCGGCAACGCCGACCTGATCAGCGTGGTGGCCAACCTCGCGCTGAAAAAGACCGGCTACGACGTGCTCCGCGACGGCGGTGTCGAGCACCTGGCCGAGTTGTCTCGATACGTCTACGAGCTGTCGAACATGAATTTCCGGCCCGGGCAGGCGTTTGTCGGCCAGAGTGCTTTTGCTCACAAGGGCGGCATGCATGTGCACGCGGTCAACCGCGTGGCCGCCAGCTACGAGCATGTCCCTCCCGAATCAGTCGGCAATGTCCGACGCGTGCTGGTCAGTGAACTCTCGGGTCGATCCAACATCGTGGCCGCGACCACCCGGCTCAGGATGCAGCAGGACGACGAGCTGATGGCGAGTGTGCTGGCACGGGTCCAGGACCTGGAAAACGAGGGTTATCAATTCGAGGCGGCCGAAGCGTCGTTCGACTTGCTGGTCAAGAAGGTGGCCGGGACCTATCAGCCCTTCTTCGAACGGATCCATTACCGGGTGAATGTCGAAACCGATGCGGTGGAGGATCCGGCGACCGAGGCGACGGTGAAGTTGACGGTCAACGAGCGTGAGGTGCACGTGGTGGCCGAGGGCGATGGCCCGGTCAACGCGTTGGACACGGCGCTCAGGAAGGCGCTCAGCCAGACCTTCCCAAGTCTCAAGACCATGCAACTGGTCGACTACAAGGTGCGGGTGATCAACTCGACCGAAGGCACCGCCGCGCGGGTGCGGGTCTTGATCGAGAGTCGTGATCCCGAGGAGGCCTGGAGCACGGTGGGGGTCAGCGAGAACATCATCGAGGCCAGTTGGCTGGCGCTGGTCGACAGTGTCGAGTACAAGTTGTACAAGGACGCGGCCGATTCCGCCGTGGCCCGGGACGACGCCTGATGCCCGAGGAGATCCCCAGGCAGTATGACCCGGCCGCTGCCCAACAGCGGTGGTACGCCGAGTGGACCGAGCGGGGGTATTTCGACGCCGAGCCGAACTCGGAGCGGCCCGCACACACGATCGTGATCCCCTTGCCCAACGTGACCGGCGCCCTGCACATGGGGCACGCGCTCAACGGGACGCTGCAGGACCTGATCACTCGCTGGAAACGGATGCAGGGTTTCGAGGCGTTGTGGATGCCCGGCACCGACCACGCCGGGATCGCCACTCAGGCGGTGGTCGAACGCAGGATGCTCGAGGAGGAGGGTCTGACGCGTCACGATGTGGGCCGCGAGGCCCTGGTCGAGCGGATCTGGGCGTGGAAGGACGCCTACGAACAGAGGATCCTCTCGCAATTGAAACTGATGGGGGCCAGCTGCGACTGGCGACGGACCCGCTTCACTCTTGACGACATGTGCTCGAAGGCAGTCCGCCGCACCTTCTTCAAGCTGTTCGGCGACGGACTGATCTACCGGGGCAAGCGGCTGGTCAACTGGGACTCGTTCCTCCAGACCGCCGTCGCCGACGACGAGGTATTCTACGAGCAGGTCGAGGGGGGCTTCTGGACATTTCGGTACCCGGTGGTCGGTTCCGAGGAGACGATCGGGTTCTCGACGACGCGGCCCGAGACGATGCTCGGCGATACGGCGGTCTGCGTGCACCCCGGTGACGAGCGATACGCTCACCTGGTCGGCCGCTTTGTGCACGTACCGCTGGTCGACCGCGAGATCCCGATCATCGCCGATGCGTTGTTGGCCGATCCGGAGATCGGCACCGGGGCGGTCAAGGTCACCCCGGCCCACGATCCCAACGACTACGCCTGCGGACTTCGCAACGGCCTGCCGATGATCAACATCCTCAATACCGACGGCACGATCAACGGCAACGGCGGGACGTATGCGGGGCTGGACCGCTACGAGGCCCGCACCCGGGTCGTGGCGGCGATGCAGGAGCTGGGTCTGTTTGACGGGGTCGAGGAGCGGGTGATCGACCTGGCCCACAGCGATCGATCCAA
>CAUZEQ010000278.1:0-6571 GCA_963578885.1 Planctomycetota bacterium | reverse complement strand
TGCAACGAGTGCTGGTTGTAAAGGGGTCAGGCCCCGCCTGCGTGCCGTTCTGGGTGGAGCGGGACTTTCTGTGGGCCCGCCGAAGGCGGATCAGACCCCGTCCCATCCCCAAACTTATGTTTTTCAACCGGCTGCTAAGTCTCTGCATGACGAGCACACCAGGTCGCCCCCATCCCACAGGCCACCACCGGCGACCAGGCAGCCACATCCGGCGCCAGCACTTGGAAACTGGCCAGGTACAGGCAGGCCTCCCCGGCACCCATGACCGCCAGCATCACGCCTCCGGCAATCGCCAGGTTGGCCACCACACCGCGACTCTCGCGTCGGACCAGAAACGGCACCGCCAGAAAGACCGCGGCGATATTGAGCAACGGGCGAGTCAACCGGGCGTGGACCTCCAGAGCCTGCTCGTGAGCCGCCCTGGCGGCCTGCGACGGATTCCGGATTTGTGTGATCAACTCCGAGGTCGACAGGAACCTCGCGTGGCCGGCCTTCTCTGAAAGCTGTTCGGGGGTCACACCCGAGACGATGAACAGCGTCCCCGCTCGTGGCCCCGCCCGCACCACCCGGTGACCCGCTGGCCCCAGCGGCAGGGTCTGAGGTTGGGGATCGAGACCGGCTACCAGCCAGCCCGAAGGGCCGCCTGGCCCGGCCCGGACAAACTTCGCCGTCTGAGCCCTCAAGGTGGTCAGGCGAGTCACCACGTCGGGGACCGGCAGTACGAACTCGGCATCCTCCAGACGCGACGAGGCCGGATAGACGCGTCGGGCCGAAATCAGCACGTGGGAGGCAAAGTCCAGCGACGGGCGGACATCGATGCCCTGCTCGACCTGGCGGCCCTTGGGAGTCTGCAGCACGTGAGCCACCCGCGGCAGAATCCACTCCTGGTTGGCGATCATCGCCACGTTGACCAGGACCGCACCGATCACCAGTGGCACGATGATGCGATAAAGCGGCACGCCGGCGGCCAGCACCGGGTGCAACTCGCCGGTGCGCTGCACACTCACCAGTGAAATCATCACCGCCAGCACGCACAGCATGTGACCCACCAGGCTCAACAGCAGGCTCGACTGGCAGCAGTAATACAGCGCCATCCGACGCACGATCGGCCACACCGACCCGTCGGGACTCGACTTCTGAAACTCGTCGGCGTTGGTGAACGCGTCGAAGACAAAGAACACACCCATCGCCGTGATGAAACAGATGGCGAAGGTGTGGAAGTACCGCTTCAACAGGTAGCGGTCAAACGTCGTCAGCACGGCAGCCGCCTTCCTGGCGTGAACATCGCGCGAGCCGATCCCGGTGGGCGGAACCTGACCCGTCTCGGGGTGGCCGTTGGCCGCGACGGTGCGAGATTACAGGCCGTCCGGCGGCAGGTGTCAAGAGCGATCACGGCATGGCCGGACGCCTGTGGGACCGCTAGTCTGGATCAGGATGCCCGACCTGTCGCCAGCCACGAAACCCGCGTCAGCCACCCCGTCGCGTCGCCGTCTCGGCCACCTGGTCTGGCTGGCAGCTGCCGCGTCAGCCGTCGTACTCGGGCTGTTTGCCTGGCCGCACTGGCAGAGATCACTCGACCTGGAACGGCTCATACAGGCCGGAGCCATCTTCGACGACCGGTCCCGGGATCCGGCCTGGATCAAGCTCCAGGGCTCCACGCTCGATTCCGACACCGTCGCCAGCCTCGCACGGATCAACTCGCTCGAAGACCTCGTGCTCGACGAATCCAACGTCAGCGACTCCGATCTCCAAACCCTCGCACAACTCACCCGCCTCAAACGGCTCTCGCTGGTTCGCACCGCCGTCACCAATCTCGGCCTCGACCACCTGGCCCAACTGCCCCGACTCGCCACGCTGATTCTCGATTCGTCCTACCGGGTCACCGATGAGGGCCTCGATACGCTGGCCCGGTTCGCGAGTCTTGAAGAGCTCAGCCTGCTCGATACCACCGTCACACTCCCCGCCCTGATCACGCTCTCGGGTCAGCACCCGACCTTGCAGATCAACTCGCCGCATGGAGTCCTGGGCGACCGCAAGCTGGCACTCTCGGGGACCGAGATCACCGACGAAGGACTGCTCAGGCTCCACAACGCCCGGGGACTTCGCGGGCTGGAACTGCCCGACAGGATCACCGATCGCGGATTCCGACACCTGCACGGCCTCACCGACCTCAGGTACCTCGTCGCAGCCGGCACCGCGGTCACCGACCAGGGACTCGCCGAACTGCTGGCCCACTCACCACCGCTGTGCGAACTCGACTTCTCCGGCTGCAACCGCCTGACCGACTCGGGGCTCGCCCAACTCGCCGCCCGACCCGATCTCACGCAACTCAAGGTCGACCACACCGCCGCTGGACCGCAACTGCTCAGCGCCCTGAGCCAATCCGACCGACTCGAACTGCTCTCACTCGATGGCTGCCGCAACATCGATGACCGGGCACTGGAACAGTTCCTCGCCAGCCCGCCACGAACCCACCTGAAATTCCTCAAGCTCTCTGGTACCAGCATCACCAGCGCCTCGCTCGAAACACTCTCGCGAGACACACTGCCCAAACTCGAAGGCCTCGACCTCCGCGATACCCGCGTCACCGCCGACCTCGCCACGCGACTGCGCCAACGGTTCGACGGCTGTCGGGTGCTGCATGGAAGCAGTCGGCCAATAGTCCGTTGAAGAACTCCGGGGTCAGACGCCGCCCCCAGTTTGGCCTGTTTCCCCTGGAGCGTCCCGCAGGCGGGGCCTGACCCCTTCACTCGAGCGTTGGTGGTTGGAATGGAAGGGGTCGTCAGGCCCCGCCACGGGCGGCGTCTGACCCCGGCACTTGGAGTGTTTCAACGGGCAGCTAGTCCCGCACCCGGACGAACTTCTTGATCAGCCCCGCGGCAGCCACCTCGGTGACATACAGGTCGCCGCGGCTGTCGCCCCAGATGCCGTGAGGCGCCCCCTCGAACTGGTGCGGCTCGTCTCCCGCCTCGCCCCACTGGCTCAGCACCGTGTTCCCCCGGTCCAGGATCGTCACCCGGTGACCCACCTCGGCCATGAAAATCGTCTCGTCGGCGTCGAACCACAGCGTGTCGGGACGCAGGTAGCCGGTCCACTCCTCCAGGAATTCTCCCTCCCCGTCGAACAGCTGGATACGGTTGTTCTCGCGGTCACAGATGTAGACGCGGTAGTCGCTGTCGACCCAGACCGAGTGGACCAGGTCGAACTGGCCCGGACCCGTACCCGGCTCGCCCCAGCTCTTGATCAACACCCCCTCGGGCGAAAACTTGTGCACCTTGTGATTGACGTAGCCGTCGCTGACAAACAGGCAGCCATCCGGAGCGATCGCGAGGTCGGTGGGTCGGTTGAACGGCAGCCCCGCAGGACGCGGCACACCGGGGGTCCCCAGCGTCCACTGCAGTTCTCCGCCCGAGTTGAACTTGTGCACGCAATGACCCAGCCACTCGGTCAGGTAGATGTTGTCCTGGGCATCGATGTAGACGCCATGAGCGTTCTCGGGCACCAGCACCGTGTCGTCCCACGACTCGATCACGTTGCCGTCGGTGTCGAAGATGATCAGCGTGTGCTCGCTGCGACTCGACACGATCACCCGGTCCTGGCTGTCGACGCCCACGGCCGGGATCCAGCCCCACGTCCAGCCCTCGGGCAACTTCGCCCAATCGCTGACCACTTCGTACTGGTAGTCCCCCTGCCCCACTCGTGTTGTCATCGTCTCGTTCTCCGCCTTCGACCGGCCGCCATACAACGAGTCCCCGTACCCCAGATACCGCGAGCATGACGCTCGATCAAGCGAGTCCCGGTTTCGAAAGCCGTTGGGGTTTGACGCGACCGATGCAAACCGCAAAATGTCGTGACGCATCGAATCCAACTTCGGGACCGACCCATGTCTGACTTCTCACCCACCGCCTCGATCGACTACGGCATGTTCATCATGCCCTTCCACGACCCCGACAAGCCGCTGGGCCAGTGCTACGACGAGGACCTCGAACTGATCATCCTCGCCGAAGACCTGGGCTTCGCGGAGTTCTGGATCGGCGAACACCACACGATGCAGTACGAGAACATTGTCAGCCCTGAGATGTTCATCGCGCGAGCCCTCGGCGAGACCAGCTCGATCCGCATGGGACCCGCACCGGTCTGTCTCAACCAGCACCACCCCGCCGCCGTCGCCAGCCGACTCGCCTTCCTCGATCACCTCTCCAAGGGACGACTCAACCTCTGCTTCGGACCCGGCAGCGTGACCGCCGACCTCGAACTCTACGGCATCGACCCCAAGAACAGCTCGAGGATGGTCACCGAATCGATCGAGATGATCCTGGAACTGTGGTCATCCGACCCCCCCTATGAGCTCTCCGGCGAGTTCTGGAACATCCGCCTGGTCGAGAACGTCGACCCCGAGACCCGGATCGGCTTCATCCACAAGCCGCTGCAGCAACCGCATCCTCCGATCGCGATCCCGGCCATGAGCCGCAATTCGCCGAGCATGCAGATGGCCGGAGTCGCGGGGTTTCAACCGTTTGGCCACTGCCTGGTCACCGGCAACGTGCTGAAGAACTTCTGGGACACCTACGAGACCGCAGCCCTCGAGGCCGGGCGGAATCCCGATCGGGCCGACTACAAGGTCGCCCGCTCGATCTTCCTGGCCGACACCACCCCCGAGGCCCAACAGTTGGCGCGGTCCAACTCCCTCGGAGCCAACTACGAGTACATCGGGCGGCTGTTCGACAAGGGGCTGGGTCGCAAGATCTACAAGCGGGATCTCGAGATGCCCGACTCCGAATGCAACCTCGACTTCCTGATGACCGAACAGATCATCGCCGGCGACGTCGACACGGTGCTCGAGCGGCTGCTGGGCCTGTGGGAGGAGACCGGGGGGTTTGGCACGCTGGTGCTGATGAGCTACGACTGGGACGACAAGGCGTCGTGGGTCCGCAGCATGGAACTGTTCGCCAACGAGTTGATGCCGGCGCTCAACCGTGCGGTCGGGGTCCCCGCCTGATCCCCGTTCCCAACGCCTGGCCCCTGTGCTCTAATGCCCCCATGGCACCCCCCCGCCGCAAACCTCCGACCCCGACACTCTCACGCCGTGACCTGCTTCAGGTCGGAGGCCTGGGCCTGACCGGGGTGACGCTGCCGGGGCTTCTGGCGGCCCGTGAGACCACCCGGGAACGAGGCGGGCGGCCCACCGCCGATGCCTGCATCCTGATTCACCTCAACGGCGGCCCACCCCACCTGGACATGTGGGACCCCAAGCCCGATGCGCCGCAGGCCATCCGCGGCGAATTTGGCACGATCGCCTCATCGATCCCCGGCTACCGGGTCGGGTCGCTGATGCCGAAACTGGCCCGCCACATGCACCGGGCCACCGTCGTCCGCTCGATGCATCACAGCGTCAACAACGCCCACGCGGCCGCGGTGTACTGCTCGCTAACGGGTCACGACCGAGGCGAACTCGGGGGCGGCACCAAGCAGACCGATCACCCCTCACCCGGCTCGATCCTGACCCTGCTGCGGCCGCCACGCAAAGTCGTGGTGCCGCACGTGACCCTGCCCTACATGACCCAGGAAGGACGCGGTGGACCGCCTCAGCCGGGCTTCTTCGGCGGATTCCTCGGTCGCTCCCACGACCCGCTGTTCGTGCTCCGTGATCCCAACAGCAGCGAATTCGGCGTCCCGGAACTGACGCTGCGCACCGGGGTCTCCGCCCAGAGACTCTCGGTCCGACGCCGGCTCTTCGAAGACCTCAACCAACGAGCCCTCATCCTCAGCGGTGACCGCGCCGCGGGGGCGATGAACCGATTCCAGGCCAAGGCGCTGGACCTGTTGACGTCCGAGGGAACCCAGCGGGCATTTCGGATCGTCGAAGAACCCGCCGCAACCCGCGACGCCTACGGCCGCAACATCTATGGACAGAGCACCCTGCTGGCCAGGCGGCTGATCGAAGCGGGGACCCGGCTGGTCACGATCGCCTGGGCCCCCGACGCCAACGCCACCTGGGACACCCACAACAACAACTTCGGGAAGCTCAAGGGCAGCCTGCTGCCCCAGTTCGACGCCGCCGCCAGCAGCCTGATCGAAGACCTCGACCGACGCGGGCTGCTCGAGAGAACCGTCGTGGGCATCTTTGGCGACTTCGGTCGGACCCCCAAGATCAACGCCAAGGCCGGCCGCGATCACTGGAACTTCTGCTACAGCCTGATGATGGTCGGTGGAGGATTCAGCCGGGGACTGATCCACGGCCGCAGCGACCGCATCGGCGGCTACCCCGACGCCGACCCCCTGGTGCCCGGCGACATCATCTCGACACTCTTCTCCTGCCTGGGCATCGCCCACGACGGCGAAATCCACGACCGACTCGATCGACCCTACCGCATCGTCCCCACCGGCGACCCCCAGCCGCAGCTGCTGGGCTAGCCCGCCTGCGGCGGGTTGAAGAACACAAGTTTGGGGATCCGACGGGGTCAGACGCCGCCCACAGAAAGTCCCGCTCCACCCAGAACGGCACGCAGGCGGGGCCTGACCCCTTTTCAACCAGCACTCGTTGCAACTCGAAGAAGGGGGCAGGCCCCGC
>CAUZEQ010000277.1:0-6597 GCA_963578885.1 Planctomycetota bacterium | reverse complement strand
CCCCCGGATCGCACAGTCCCTTGCCCGCGGCGATCGTGTCGGCGGTGTGATTGGCAAAATCGTCCAGCGGGTCCAGCACTCCGGCGATTCCACCCTGGGCCTGGGCGCTGTTGGAAACCTTCAGCAGGTCCTTGGTGACGACGACCGCCGAGACCCCCGCTTCCAGGGCCAGCACCGCACGCAGACCCGCAATGCCTCCGCCGATGATCAACACGTCGGTGAAGACATGAGCGACCCGCTTGGGAGAAAAGCGGACCAGGTGGCGACGGCGTGGGGTGAACTCGAGAGGACTCACGCGAAAGGTCCTTGGCTGGGTGCAGCGGCCGCCGGCCGGCTAGATCGTCGTCGCCATGAAGCCGCCATCGACCACCAGGTTCTCGCCGGTCAGAAAACTCCCCGCCCTCGGACTCGAGAGCAACAGGATCGCTCCGGCCAACTCACCAGGCTCACCGAAGCGATCGATCGGAGTGTGCCCCATGATGCTCGCCACTCGCTCGGGTGTCAGCACCTTGCGGTTCTGCTCGGCGGGGAAGAAACCCGGCGAGAGGGCGTTGACGCGGATGCCCTGGGCGGCCCATTCACGGGCCAGGTTCTGAGTCAGGTTGATCACCGCCGCCTTGGTCGCCGAGTAGGTGAAGACCCGCGAGAGGGCCGTGATGCCCGAGAGCGAGGCGATGTTGATGATCGAGCCGCCACCGCCGTCGGAGAGCATCGCAGCTCCAAAGACCTGGCAGCCCAGGCGGACTCCGCCGAGGTTGACCGAGAGGATCTGTTCCCACTCCTGGTCGGGAATCTCCAGGAACGGCGTGGCCGAGTTGATGCCGGCGCCGTTGATCACGATGTCGGGGCGTCGGCCCGATTCGGCCAGTCTCGTGACGATCGCCTCGAGATCCTCGCGGGAGGTAGTGTCGGCGGCCTGGAACTCGGCCGATCCTCCAGCCGCGGTGATCGATTCGGCCCGAGCACCGCCTCGCTCGGCACTGCGACCGGCGACCACCACGTGAGCACCAGCGGCACCCAGCGCATCGCAGAAGGCACTACCCAAAACGCCGGTCCCACCGATCACCACCGCGGTCAGGCCGTCCAGGCCGAACAGGTCGTGCAGGTAGTCCGCCGAAGAGGTCGACATCGGTGTGACTGCTCCCGAGGAGGTTTCCGTGAGTGAGGCCGAGGTGCTCGCGCGGGCCTGCTAGCCGTCGATGAATTCCGGCTCGATCCGCTCGGGGATCACCCCCGCCTCGTATCCGCGAGCCAACAGCGTCCGCACCGCCTCACGGCCTCGAGGTCCGAAATCGAGTGTCCAGTCGTTGACGTACATGCCCACGAAGGTGTCGGCCTGCTGGTGGTCCAGGTCGCGGCCGTACTGCAACGCGTACGCCAGCGCCTCGTCGCGATGCTCGAGACCGTACTCGATGCTCTGCTTCAGGTAACCGGTCACCTCACGCATCGTCTGTGCACCCAGGTCCTTGCGGATCGCGTTGGCCCCCAGGGGCAGCGGCAACCCGGTCTCCTCCATCCACCACTTGCCCATGTCGACGACCAGGTGCAGGCCCTGCTCGGCATAGGTCAACTGGCCCTCGTGAATGATCAGCGCCGCGTCGGCGGTTCCCGATTCGACAATGTCGAGCAACTTGTCAAACGGGTGCACCTCGTGCTCGAAGTCGTCCCCGAGCAGCAGTTTCAGCGTCAGGAAGGCCGTGGTCAGGGTCCCGGGCACCGCGATCGTCTTGCCCCGCAGGTCGTCGATCGACCACGGCTCCCGCGCCACCACCATCGGACCGTAGTTGTCACCCATGCTCGCCCCGCAACTGCAGATGGCATAGATCTCGGTCAGGTACGCGTACCCGTGCAGGCTGACCGCGGTCAGCTCCAATTCGCCCTTGAAGGCACGGTGGTTGAGTGTTTCGATGTCGACCAGTTCGTGGCTGAACCGGTAGCGTCCGGTATCGATGCAGTCGTTGGCCAGGGCGTGGAACATGAAGGCGTCGTCGGGATCGGGGCTGTGCCCGACCTGGATTTCGATCGTCGCGTCGCTCATCGTCTCGCCGCTTCCTGCACCTGGACTGCTGATTGCACGGTCATCTGCGGTTCTGACACGCCGTTTGCCATGGTAGGCCAATGCAGTAACATTGGCCAGCTTCGGGGTCAGACGCCGCCTGAACCCTGCCCCCAACACCTCTTCCGCATAACACCCCTCCCTCATAACACCCCTCCCTCATAACACCTCTACCCCCATGATCCTGCTCAGCGCCCGAGACCTGACTCGCCAGTTCGACGCCGAACCGGTCTTTTCCGGCTTGAGCCTCGAGATCCGTTCCGGCGATCGGATCGGTCTGGTCGGACCCAACGGCTGCGGCAAGACCACGCTGCTGAAGATCCTCGCCGGACTCGACGACGCCGATACCGGTGTGCTGGAAACACCCAGGTCGGTCCGCATCGGGCTGCTGGAACAACAAGCCGATCTCGAAGAGGGCCGCTCGCTGTGGGACGAAGCCGCAGGGGGACTGGAGTGGCTGTACGAGTTGCAGCGTGAGGCCCAGCGGCTGGCCGAGGAGATTGCCGCGGGAGCCTCGGCATCAACACTGAAACGCTACGACACGGTGCACGCCAAGCTCGAACAGCACGCCGGATTCCAGATCGACCACCGCGTCGCCGAAGTGCTGCAGGGACTCGGGTTCGAGGCCGAGGAGTTTACGAGACCGATGACGACTTTCAGCGGAGGCCAGCAGGCGACGGCGTCGCTGGCGAAGCTGCTGCTGGCCGACCCCGACGTGATGCTGCTCGATGAACCGACCAACCACCTCGACATCGCCGCCACCGAGTGGCTCGAAGGGTTCCTGGTCCGGGCGCGGCCGACGATGGTCCTGGTCAGCCACGACCGCTTCTTCCTCGACAGGGTCGTCACCCGCATCCTCGAACTCCGACCCGATCGACTCGACTCCTACACCGGCAACTTCACCGCCTACCGCAAGCAACGGACCCAGAGACAGGAACGTCTCGGCAGGCAGGCACGGCGACAGCAGGAACTGGTCTCCCGGACCGAGGACTTCATCCGGCGGAACCAGTACGGACAAAAGCACAAGCAGGCGGCCGACCGGGTCCGCAAACTCGAGCGGCTCGAAGACATCGAGCAACTCGACAACTTCCAGGCTCCGCCGATGTCGTTCGGGGACCCGGCCCGCAGCGGCGAGACGGTGATCGAGGCGTTGGAGCTCGCCAAGGGGTACGGGACGCCGTTGTTCCAGGATCTGACGTTGCGGGTCGAACGCGGGCAACGGCTGGGGATCCTGGGTCCCAATGGCAGCGGCAAGACCACGCTGCTCAAGACGCTGCTCGGTGAACTCGAACCCGATCAGGGCAGCGTCAGGTTGGGGCACAACGTCGAGTTGGGTTACTTCGACCAGGGGCTCAGTTCCATCCCCCACGACGTCGACCTTGTCGAAGCCGTCCGGCCGCCGGGCAAGCCCGACGTCACACCCGGTCAGCTTCGCAGCCTGCTGGCCCGGTTTGGTCTTACCGGAGACATCGTGCTGCAGCATTTTGGGAACTGCAGTGGTGGTGAGCAGAGCAAGACGGCCCTGGCCCGGCTGGCCGCTCTCAATCCGAACCTGATGGTGCTCGACGAACCGACCAACCACCTCGATCTCTGGGCGCGAGACGGACTCGAGGCGGCGTTGTGCGATTTTGATGGCACCGTGCTGTTCGTTACCCACGACCGTTACTTCATCGACCAGGTCGCCACTCAGGTGCTGGTGATCGAAGCGGACGGCTGCCACGTCTACGACGGGAACTACTCGCAGTACTGCGGGTTCCATGAGAACATCGCGGCGGAATTCGGCGAGACCGAGCCGACGGCGGAGTCGACCGCTCAATCGAAACCCACTCGCAGTTCGGCGGCCGGGGGTGAGGAGGCGGTCGCGAGCAAGAGGCAGTTTGCCTATCGCAAGGTCTCTGAGATCGAATCGGACATCGCCGAGGCGGAAGTGCGGAAGGAGGATCTCGAGGAGTTGATGGGCGACCCGGAGGTCCACAAGGACACCGACCGGATGCAGCAGATCGTCACCGACTACGAGATCGTGCAGGACGAACTCGAGATGCTGACCGCACACTGGGAAGAGGCGATCGAGTTGAATTGACCGACCACTGGGGTCTGCAAAGGGGTCAGGCCCACGCATGCGGACCGCTGGAGATGGAGCACGTACTACTTTGTGGTCCGCCGAAGGCGGATCAGACCCCGGCGGTGGCTGGGGTCTGACGCCGCCTGTGGTTCGCCGCAGGCGGACCACAAGCGGGGCCTGACGCCTTCGGCCGGAGACCGTGGTTGGAAAAAAGGGGTCAGGCCCCCGCCTGCGGACCGTTGGAGATGGAGCACGTACTACTTGTGGCGGGCGTCTGACCCCGGCGGCGGCGATTAATCCCCAATTCGCCCATAACTCTGATCCAATCGAACCGACTTCCGTACAGCAGCCAGCTCAGCCTCGGTCTGTGGACGATTGACGTACTCCACCCAATTGGCCCCCGGCGATACCGGCCACCGAGCAAGTTGAACCGTTTCGATCTCGTTGAGTCGCTGACACAAACCCGACCAACGCCACTCCTGGGCCGCAGGAACCAGGCCCGCTCGAAGCGGATTGCGTTCGACGTACCTACAGACCCTCAGCAGGTGATCACTCAATTCGATCGGGAACGACTTGAACCGACCCTGGTAAACCGGCCCACCGCCGGTGGACTGATGAGCGACCTGCCATCGACGGGCGTGGGTCGTCCCGAGCCACTTCATGAATCGCGAGAGATCCCCGTCCTGCCAGGGCCAGAGCACCAGGTGCCAGTGATTGGGCATGACACAGTATGTGAGAATTCTCATGTTGATCCGCAGACGAGCCTGCTCGAGGCACCGTTCGAAGGCCAGGTAATCCCACGGCGAGTCAAAGAGGCGTCGACGTGCCGCAGCACGATTCAGCACGTGGTAGACGAGGCCTCCCTGGTTGAGTCGGATTCGCCTGGGCATGGTGAGTGTCCTTTCTTGATGTGTGGTTGGAAGAACGGGGTCTGACGCCGCCTGTGGTTCGCCGCAGGCGGACCACAAGCGGGGCCTGACCCCTTCGGCCAGAAACCGTGGTTGGGGAAAAGGGGTCAGGCCCCCGCCTGCGGACCCTCGAAGATGGAGCAAGGACCATCCGTGGTTCGCCGCAGGCGGATCAGACCCCGTGGTTGGAAAAAAGGGGTCGGGTGGGCTGTCGGGGCCATCGATGGACTGGCCGTGTGACCCGGGACGGTCCTGAAACCGGCCACCGGCCTCCGGGGGATTCCTCCATCCTCCTGCCCCGTCCCGACAGCCACACCCGAACCGGTGCGGCGAATCGAGACTCAACTAAGAGCCCCGCTTCGCCTCGGACTTCTCACCGGGAACCAACGTGGTGAACATCATGCAGATCCGCGTCCGCTCGGGACGCTTCGGATCACACAACGCCACCACGAACAGCTGTCCCCCAAGTGTCGGCTTACGCTTCACGGTCGCCCTGCCCAGCAGAAGCACCACCGGGACCTGGCCAACCCGCTCGGCAGTCAGGGCCGACAGACGCCACATCGGGCCTCCCGATCGATGCACTTCGTTCGGTCGAGACCGAGTCGGCAACTGAAACGCCAGCACGTCGGTCCCCTTGTGCTCCCGCTGCATCCGCTGCAGCAAGGGGTTGTCGGTCTTCTGCATCAGTTGCTTCCGTACCGCCTGCTGAACGGCCAACACTTCCCGAGGTAACTTCCTGGCCCCCGCCGCCTCAGTCTGCGTCTCGCTGGCACACTCACCCAACATCCAGCACGAAGACAACACGAGGGCCGTCGTCAGCCATCGAGTCGACACCACTCGCTGTAATCTCATCATCGGTCTCCACTCCTTGTCCCGGCCCGCGAACCATGACACCCGACACGCTCGGCCCCATCGCCGAACCTCACGCGTGCCGCTCATGCCAGCAGCCGATCGAAGATCGACTCGACGCTCTCAAACGGTTCGGAGTCGGCAAACCCGCCGTCCCCGTCCCGACCCTCGCCGCCGGCGTCATCGGCCGTCCCCGACATCAACCCGCTCGAACTTCGACCACCGCCGCCGCCACCTCTCCCGCTGCTCGGCGAGGTACTGGTCCCGCCGCCGCTGCTGCTGCTGCCCGATGAGCCTCCAGCCGCTTTGACTCCGGTGGGTGGCTTGTTCTGCACCGAATCGTACAGCGACGCGCCACCGGGTGTGGTGCTCAGGAAACCGGGGCTGCGACGGGTCCAGGTCGGGTCGTTCTTGATGAAGTCGTTGTAGAGATCACCCTCGGGGAACTGGAAATCGTCGTCATCGATCACGTTCTTGCCACCACCCCACTTGCTCAGCAGGTCCCATTCCTTCAGGACGTAGCCGACGTTCTGTGAGCAGTTGTCGTCGGTGAGGTCGAAGTCATCATCGTTCTGCCACATGTGATCCAGGTACTGCCGGATCTCGCGGAACTGCTGCTCGGTCACCTCGATCCTGGCAACGTACACGCGGAACCCCGAGGGCGCTTCCTGCCGGAGGTAGGCGGCCAGAGTACGACGCTTGAAGGCCGAATCCGCGAACCA
>CAUZEQ010000276.1:0-6624 GCA_963578885.1 Planctomycetota bacterium | reverse complement strand
CGGTGCTCTCGTCGATCTTCGAACGGGCCTGCGGCGGCGCGGCCGACGGGGCGGCGAAGAGCTGGTGTTCGATGGTGGTCGTCCAGCGGTAGTACTGGGGCTTGCGTCCGAAACCGAAGATGGTCTCGCCGTCGGTGACGAGCAATCGGCCCGAGGGTGTGAACTTGCCGGCCTGGTAGTAGCCCGAGTGGCCTCCGGCATAACTCCGCCCGTAGACCCAGTAGGCACGGTGGAAGTAGGTCCCGTCGAGGAACCCCATCGGTGCGAAGAGGTGGGCGGTCTTGCCCTTCTGCACCGACCCCTGTACGGCAGCGTTGCCCGAATGCGGTCCCATGGCGAGTCGTTCGCCGTCGAGCGAGAATTCCTGGCTGCGCATGAAGACGCGGTCATCGGAGCAGGAGAGGATATCGGGGAGGCCCACGGGCATCTGCAGGGTTTTCAGCGTCGTCTGCAGGTTCTTGCCGGTCTTGGGGTCCTTGTCGTCCATCAGCGTCTCGGACAGCTTGTAGCCGGTGCGGGCGTCGAGGCGGACCATCCGCAGTCCGCCGTCGAGGTAGGTCGAGCGACCCGAGACCGAGTACACAACGCCGTCACGCAGCAGTACGCTGCCGTGCACCGGCCAGGTCGATTCGAGTTGCTCAAACGCCATCAGGCGTCGGTCCGCCGGGGCCGCCTGAAAGCTCCAGCCGAGTGCCCCGTCGCTGGCTCGCAGGCAGTGCACCTGTCCGTCGGCCGAGCCGAACAGCACGCGGGGTCCCGAAATGGTCGGGGGTGAGTCGATGCGGCCGCCCACGGTGTAATGCCACAGTGGCTTGCCGGTTTTGGCGTCCAGCGCGTGCAGGGTATGCCGATCGATTTCGGCAACAAACAGGCGTCCTTCGGAGACGACGACGCTGGTGAGTCGTCCCGAGAGGCGGGTGTGCCAGGCTCGCTCGAGTTGGGCCGGGACGGCGGCGGTGGTGGTCCCGCTGCGTCCGCGATCGTGACGGTAGGTGGGCCAGTCGGCGAGATCCGGCATCGGGACTTCGGCCTTCTGCAGCTCATCGTAGGCGGGCCCACGTCGCAATCGCTGTTCGTCGCTGAGTGGCTTGGGGGTACGGCGGGTGGGGGTGGCTGGGGCCAGTACGTTGAGCCCGTACAGCTTCGCCTCGGGGTAGCAGGCGCAGTTGTGAGGGGGAGCGTAGACCAGGCCGTTGCAGGGCATGATCCCGTACAGGCAGCCGCCCCGCACCCAGTGATGAATGTCCCACGACTGTTTCTGCGGATCGACAAACTCGATCCCGGTCCTCGAGGGGAGTAGGAAGCGATCGGTGGCCTTGGCGATGTAGCAGCGATGGTGGAACCAGTAGGTCTCGACATTCGGCGCAAACGTCTTGGCCACCTTGCCGGTCCGCGGATTGCGACCGGTGAAGACTCCGGTGTCCTTGGTGCGGGTGGTCGGCGCCGACCAGACCAGGTCCTGCATCACCAGCAGGTCTTCCGGCGACTGGTATCCCGACTGGTCGTGCGGTGCGGTCCACAGCAATCGGCCGGATTTCGCATCCAGCGATCTCATGGTCCGATCGCCTCCTGCAAAGAGCACGACGTCCTTGTAGAGGACGAGCTTGGGGCCGAAGTTGAAGTTGATCTTCGTCTTGACCGGCCCGGCAGCCGTCCAGGACGACTTTCCGGTCGTGCGATCTCGAGCGATGATCTTGTCGCCGTCGTGGTAGTAGACCCGTTTGGGGCCCACCACCAGCGTCAGCGGGGCGATGCGGGTGGAGATCTGCCACGACTTTCTGCCGGTCTCGATGTCCCACGCGACCAGTCGCCTGGGCTTGCGGTTCCATTCGAATTCCCGGGCCACCCGGCCCTGGTCTCCGAGGTTCAGCTGCACGTTGTACCTGACCAGGGCCGAGTCGCCGTCGTTGACCATGGCGAACACCGATCCGTCGTTGACCAGGATCTCCTCGGTCCCGCTGCTGTCGGGCAGGTCGCGAATCCGCTCTCCCGTGGCCGCATCGATCACGCTCAGGGGGGCCTTGAGTCCCAGGGTGACGAAGATCCGCGGTCCATCGGTGACCAGGCGGCGGGCCAGCTGAGTCGGGCCGCTCTTGAGTGGCCAGAGATGGCTGTGCCAGTTCTTGAGCGGTTGTTTCCAGAGCACCGTGCCGTTGAAGGCGTCGCGGGCGATCAGCTTCCAGTCGGCGGGCAGCTGGATCGACACGCGGGAGCCTTCGTCCATGATGTAGAACAGCCGTCCGCCGGCTGAGACCATGGCACTGAGGCTGGCCATGCGGTCGTGATGCCGGGACCAGCGGGGGCTGCCGATCCACTGCATGTGCCGGGGCGGGCCGACCTGGTTGTCGTGGGCCACGGCGTTGCCGCTGGAATCGTGCAGGTAGTGGGTCCAGTCGTCGATATCTGCGGGGCGTGGCTTCTGAAAGCGGGTCCAGCCCGAGTCGGCTCGCGTCATCAACACTCCGTCGGGAGCCAGTACCCGCAGCATCTCGCTGCGGACGATGCCCAGCGGCTTGTCGACAACCAGCAGGTTGACGAGTCCGTCGATCAGCGGCAGTTCGTTACCGACCAGGCGGCTGGCGGTGACCTGCCCGTAGACTCCCGCTTCCAGCAGCATTCGCCGTGACACGTCGATCGCCGTGGCGTCGCGGTCGAGTCCATGGACCTGGTAGCGACTGTTGACCCGCAGCTCGCGGGTGAGTTCGCCACTCCCACAGCCCAGGTGGATCACCAGGCCACCCTGGACCCGGGACTGCTCGATCAGCTGTGCGGCGGTGTCGCTGTCGGCTGCGCGAAGGGTTGTGAGGGGGATTGTGAGCAGGCAGAGACTGGTGGCCAGCGAAACTCGGATGCGGATCAATGGTGACCGAATCGACATGACAGGTGTCTCGTGAAGGAATACTCGTGCAGGTGATCAGGCAAAAACTCCGGTGTGGACTTGGCCATGAACGTTGGTCAGGCGTCGCTGGATGCCGTTGTGGTAGTAGCTCAGACGGGTGTGGTCGATCCCCAGCAGGTGCAGCAGCGTGGCATGGAAGTCGTGCCAGGGCATGGGGTCTTCGGCGGCCTTCCAGCCGATGTCGTCGGTGGACCCGTGGGAAGCTCCCCGTCGAACTCCACCACCGGCCAGCCAGCCTGAGAACCCGTAACGATTGTGGTCACGACCGGGCCCGACGGCGTTGGCACCCGACTGTGCGAACGGCGTCCGACCGAACTCGGTGGTGAACAGCACAAGCGTGTCGTCGAGCATGCCTCGCTGGCGCAGGTCCCGCAGTAATGCTGCCACCGGGCGATCGATGCGAGACGCCTCGAGTCCGTGGTTCTGTCGCACGCTTTCGTGAGCGTCCCAACTGGCCCGTGGGCTGCCGGCGATCGGACCACCCGAGTAGACCTGCACGAAACGAACGCCTTGTTCGAGCAGCCTGCGACCCAGCAGGCAGCGGCGACCGCAGTCGGCGGTCAGCTTGTCGTTGAGCCCGTACAGGTCGTGGATGTGGCGGGGTTCGCCCGAGAGGTCGCTGACTTCGGGAACCGATGCCTGCATGCGGGCAGCAAGTTCGTAGCTGCGGATGCGGGCGTCGACGAGGCTGCTGGATGAGTGGGCGTTACGGTCGCGGTTACGGTTGATAGCGCTCAGGAACTGCTTGACGGCCGCGTCGCGTCCCGGGGGCTGCCTGGTGGCCGGGAACAGGTCTCGCACCGGCCGCTCGCCTCCCTGGAAGACAATTCCCTGGTGCTGGGCCGGCAGGAAGCCGTTGCTCCAGTTGCTGGCGCCCCCATTGGGGCCTCCGCGTCCGTCGGGCAGCACGACAAAGGTCGGCAGTGACTGGGACTCGTTGCCGAGTCCATACGACAACCAGCTGCCGGTGGAGGGGAAGCCGTTGGCTCCGAAACCGCTGTTGAGAAAGAACAGGGCGGGGGTGTGATTGGCCGAGTCGGAGACCATCGACCGCAGCAGGGTCAGTTCGTCGGCCATCGCGGCGATGTGGGGAAACATATCGGAGATCCACAGGCCGCTTTGGCCGCGCTGCCTGAAAGCCCAGTCGCTGCGTCTGAGCAGCCCGACCTGGCCGAAGAAGATGTCGGGGGTTTCGTCGGTCTTGAGCGACTGGCCGTGGAGCCGGTCGAGCTCGGGCTTGTGATCGAACGAGTCGACATGACTCATGCCCCCGACGAGCGAAATCTGGATGGCGCGGCGGGCCCGCGGGGCAAAGGGCGGGTTGCTGGAATCGGCATCCGCGGCACCATCGGCGCCCAGCAGGTGCGCAACGGCCGTGGCGGCCAGGCCCTGGCTGCCCCAGCTCAAGAGCTCGCGTCGATCGAAGCTGTCGGACATGTCGAACTTGTAGGACATGGGTCTCACTGAGATCACTCGATGATCACAAAGTCATTGATATTGAACAGCGCGCGGCACAGAGCGGCGAGGCCGTGGCGGCGTACGAGGTCGAGGGAGAGCTTGAATTCGCGGGCGTCGGGGTCGCGCTGGATGGCCAGTTGCCAGGCCCCGGTGACCTGTCGAGAGAGATCGTCGCCGGCCTGCTGAGTCACACGGGCGGCAAAGCGATCGGCCATGCGGAGCACGAAGGAATTGTTGAGCAGGCTGAGAGCCTGCAGCGGGGTGGTGGTGACGTTGCGGGTGGGAGCGGCGGCTGAGGGGTCGGGGCAGTCGAAGGTGTCCAGGATCGCCGTGCGGCCTCCACGAGGAGTGAATCGGTAGATGGTGCGACGATGCAGGTCCGGGTCGTCGCGGTCGTTGGCCTCGTAGTAGGTCGTGCCGTTGTTGGGAGTAATCGAGACATCCTCGAAACCCGGTCCGCCGCGCTGGGGGTTGAGCTGGCCGGAGACGGCGAGGATCGAGTCGCGGAGTACCTCGCCCTCGACACGCCGAGGTGCCACTCGCCACAGCAGCCGGTTGCCCGCATCGGCCGCCAGCCCGGCGGGGCTGGGCACAGAGCCCTGGCGGTAGGTGGAGGACAACACGATTCGGCGGTGCAGTGCCTTGAGCCGGTACTTGTCCTCGACAAACCGTGAGACAAGCCACTCGAGGAGTTGCGGGTGACTGGGCTGGCCTCCGTTGAATCCGAAGTCGCTGGGAGTGGTGACGAACCCCTGGCCAAAGTGGTAGTGCCAGACTCGGTTGACGATCACGCGGGCGAAGAGAGCGTTTTTGGGTGAGGTGATCCAGTCGGCCAGTTTGCGTCGTCGGTCCTGGTCCGAGGCGTCCGCCGGGAGCTGGAAGTCGGCCGTCAGACCCGGCACGGCTGCGACTCCTCCGGGAGCGACAATCGGTCCGTAGTGGGTGACTCCACCACGGATGTGGACCTTCATCTGTGTGGGCTGCCGCGCGGTGACGGTGTAGATCTTCGAGCGTTTCTTTTGATCGAGACCTCTCTGGATGACCAGCAGCGAGTCGAACTGCTGCGTCAACTCTGCGTGTCGAGTGCGCTGCGCGGGGGTCATCGAGGCCAGCAGCTTCCTCAGCGGCACAAAGGTGCTCGGTTGACCGGCCGCTGCGGCGATGGCTTGCGGCGGCAGGACCCGATCATAGAGTCGTGCTTCGAGGATCCTGGCGGCGAGCATCTTGTTGCCGCCGGCAGGGGCATGCCGCATCCCGAAGACGATCTCGGCCCGTCGAGCGTCGTAGCGCTGGAAGCCGGTCTTGTAGGCCTTGCCGTAGAGCCGGCCGTTGCGGTAGCCGGTGATGGTGCCGTCGCTGCTGTAGGTGATCGCGAAATGCACAGGTTGCCGGCTGGCCTGGATCTCGGGCAGCCCCGAGAATGAACGGGTGCGAACGAATCCGTTGCTTCCGGCCATCCAGCGTCCCGGTTCACGTTCGCCGAAGACGATCGCGTCGAAGATCGGGCCGCCGGGAGTCTGGATGCTGATGACTCCGCCGCCCCGCTGGGTGAGGTTGTCGAGCTGGACCCAGGCGGCGAGAGTTTTTTCGGCCAGTGGCTTGGCCAGGCTGGCCGTCTGCACGAAGGCTCCCTTGCCATCGAGGATGAGTGCTCCGTTTTCGAGTCGGGCTCCGCCGATGGCTCGGCCATGCAGGCTGCCGATGCTGTCGCGGAGATCGTTGTCGAACCGCCATTCGGCAAACGGACGCGGCCGATTCACCTCGCGTTTTGGCGGCGGCGAATCCTTTCGTGTCTTGAGCACCTTCTGGCGGGCCTGGCGGCGGAGGATTTCGAGTTGACTCGAGAGGTCCTTGATGCGGGGCATGAGCTTGGCCAATTTGGCCGCGGAGGCCGAGTCGGCGAGTTCGCGTTCGCCGTGGGCGACCCCGTCCAGTGCCGAGATGACCTGGTAGTACTCGGTGGTGCGGATCGGATCAAACTTGTGGTCGTGACATCGAGCACAGTTGATCGTGAGGCCCAGGAAGGTCTGGCCGACGCTGGCGGCGAGATCTTCGAGTTCGTCCTGCCGGGCCAGCAGTTTCATCCGCTTGCTGCCTCCGACCACCGTGTTGTGCACTCCGGCGACAAGGAACCCGGCTGCCGCGGCGCCTTCGCGTCCGGGCAGCAGGTGGTCGCCGAAGAGTTGCAGGCGGGCGAACCGGTCGTAGGGCATGTCGCGGTTCAGTGCGTCGATGACCCAGTCGCGGTAGGGCCAGAACGTCTTGCG
>CAUZEQ010000275.1:0-6637 GCA_963578885.1 Planctomycetota bacterium | reverse complement strand
AGCAACCGGACGTGGTGTGGTTCCAGGCTGTATCCGTCCACGACGGACTTCCACCATCGTTTGGTGGGGGCCTTCAGGTGACGTGGTGGTTTCGGGCTTTGCTTTTCGGCCATCCTGGGCCTCCGAAATCTTGTTTCATTCGGGATCGCACAAAAAAACGCGCGTGAGAGCAGGTGGTCCTAGGGCTCGATCCACAGGGATTCTACCCCCCTCCCCCCCGCACCATATCTACCGCGACACGAATGCCAACCTGCGAACTCGACGCCTGGCACACGCTACCGCCCGATACGCGAACGGCGATCCTGGCCATCGTCGAGGCCGCCCACGGGCGGTAACCGCCAGATCCGAACCACGCCCCCCGACGTCGCTCGGCGGGGCCGGCGGAGATACACGCGGGTGTCAAACCGGGTGTCAAACCGATAAAATCGTATTTGGCGATCGGCTGTAATTGCCGGTCACCACAGCACTTGCCCTCGTAGCTCAGGGGATAGAGCGACGGTTTCCTAATTGCTCCCAGGGGACTTGGTCGACGGGCTGAAAAGCCGCAGAAACAGCGGTGTAACAGCGACTTATGACAACACCGACGTGACGGCCCCCCGTGTTCGGCTTGGGAGCAAAAAGAGACCAGCGGCCCAGAGGCTTGCTACACTGTGTGAATCTTCGTTTTTCGTTGCACTCCAGCGAGTGATGGAATGTCGTTGCTTGACCAACTGAACCGCCGCCAGGCCATTCGGATCGGCATGGGCGGTGTGCTCGGTCTTTCCCTTGGTGACCTGCTGCGTGCCGACGCCGATGCCAGGGAGACACCGCAGGCCAGGAGCGTTATCCATCTCTACTTGACCGGTGGATTCTCGGTCCAGGAATCCTGGGACCCCAAGCCGGAGGCACCGACGGATTATCGGGGATCGTTTGACGTTGTCAGGACAAACCGCGGTGACCATTTCAGCGAGAATTTTCCGCGGATGGCAGCCGTCGCCGACAAGATGACGGTCATCCGCTCGATGCATTGCAAGATCCCTGACCACGGCCAGGCCGCTTACCACCTGTTCACCGGATACCTGCCGACCACCGTGATGGACTTTCCTCAAATGGGGGCGGTTGTTTCTCAGCAATTCGGATCGCGGAAGAACATGCCCCCGTATGTCGCGATTCCCAACAAGGTGTCGGGCACCGGTGGCACCGGGCACCTGAGCAGCAAGTACGGCGCGTTCGAATTGAATGCCGACCCGGGCGGACGCGGGGAATTCAAGGTCAAGGACTTCTCGTTGCCCGGGGGAGTCTCGCAGCGGCAGTTCGAGCGGCGTCGCCGCGCCCGAGCCATCCTGGAATCGCGGCTGCGGAGCCAGGGCGTTGATGACACACAGCTCGGAACGATGAACGAATTCTATCAGCGAGCCTACACGCTGCTGAATTCTCCCGCCGCCAAATCGGCGTTTTCATTGGAAACGGAGCCGCAGAAGATACGTGACCTCTACGGGCACGGCTACATTCTCAATTACCGTCGCCAACCGGCGGCGATCGGTGGCCGGTTGATGATGGCCAGGCGGTTGGTGGAAGCCGGGGTCCGGTTCGTGACCGTCCGTTACGACGGCTGGGACAGTCATGTCAACATTCGAAACGCCTTCACCGACAAGGCGCCGGCCCTGGATCATGCGATTGCCGGGCTTTTGACAGACCTTGATCAACGGGGCATGTTGGATGACACGCTGGTGATGGTCACGACCGAATTTGGCAGGACACCACGTGTGAATTCCAGTAACGGTCGCGATCACTGGGCGCGGAGCTACTCGATGTTGCTCGCCGGCGGTGGTGTGACCCGTGGGCAAATTTACGGTGCGTCGGACGCCACGGCTTCCGAGCCGGCCAAGAATCCCGTGGCTCTCGAGGACTTTTTGTACACCGTCTATCACCAACTGGGGGTCGACGCCAACAACGAGCTTTTGGCCTTCGGCACGCGGCCGATCGAGATCGTCAAGGGTGGAAAACTGGTCAAAGGTCTACTGGCATAACGCAAAACCGCTTCCCTGTTGGCTGGCGTGACACAATCGCCTGTCGTCGCTGGTTGAACGAGTGGAATTGAATCACACATGCAACCTACTCTGTCCAGCACGCTCGTCTCCGCCTTGCTCGTGTGCGTGTCGTGCCTGGGCGAGCGCGGATTCGCGGCGCAACAACGGGACATCGAATTGCTGCGGCCACGCAGTGGCCAGCGGGGCACCACCGTCGAGGTGATCCTGGAAGGACGGGACATCGGGAATCCGAAAGAGGTCCTGTTTTACCGGCCCGGCATCAAGGCCATCGACTTCGAAGACATGCCGCCCCGAAAACGAAACGTCAGCCTGCATCATGGCGGCATCGTTCGCGACCGGGTCAAGTGCCGGTTTGTGATCGCGGCAGACTGTCCGTTGGGCGAGCACGCTCTGCGGCTTCGCACCGCCGAGACCCTCTCGACAGTCGCAACATTCTGGGTCGGTCCGTTTCCCATTGTCCCGGAATTGGAACGGGGTGGATTCGAGGTGACCTACCGGGGAGGAGAGACCGTTGTTACGGCCAACGACAAGGCCACCGTCCAACCGAACAACTCGTTGAAGACCGCGCAGGAGATCCCGCTGAATTGCACGATTGCCGGCCAGATCAAGGTCACCCGCGAACTCGACGACGATTACTTTCGTGTCCAACTGGAAAAAGGCCAAAGACTGTCCGTCGAAATCGATTCGGTTCGGTTGTGCGACAAGGCGTATGCAGAATCGGAATACGATTTGATGGTGCGGATCCTGGACCAGGACGGGAAAGTCCTGCTGGAACAGGATGACAGCGATCTACACGTCCAGGACCCGATTGCTTCGCTGATTGCCCCGCACGAGGGCACGTACTTCATTCATATTCGCCAACAGCTGTTCAAGGCCGGCCGCTGGATCTATTACCGTGCCCACGTCGGTGGGTTCCAGAGACCGCTGATCGCGTATCCCCTGGGTGGTCGGGCGGGGGCGACGACCCGGTTGCGTTTGCTGGGCGACCCCGGTGGCACGACGCAGCAGGTCGTCACGCTGCCTGAAAAACCGGGCGACTTCACAATGTTTCCTGGCCCGAAGCGGGAACAGCCGCCATCGGGATTGCCGTTGCGAGTTTCGTCGTATCCCAATGTCCTCGAGAAACCCGACCAGGTGACACCCGTCCAGGCATTGCCGGCAGCTCTCAACGGGATCATTGCCCGTCCAGGCCAACAGGACGTCTTTCGGTTCTCCGTCGACAAGAAGAAACGCTATCGGGTTCGAGTGTTTGCCCGCGGGCTGGGGAGTCCGCTGGACACCAGGATCTGGTTTCGTCACGTGGGCGACGAGAAAAATGAAATGGAAGCCGACGACGCAACGTGGGCTGACCGTGGCAAGCCTGTTGTCCCAAACAGTTTGCAACGCCCGGAGTTGTTGGACCCCAGCGTCATCTTCGCTCCACGACAAGATGGCGAGTATCTTCTCGGTATCGCCGACATGCGCGGCCTGGGAGGCGAGCGATTTGTTTATCGGGTCGAGATTGAACCGGCGCAGGACGTGATTCACACGCACACGGTGAGTTGGGCGAACGATCGTTTCGAGATCAATCGCACAGCCGGTTTCATCGTTCCTCGAAACAATCGCTGGACCACGAATGTCTACATCGCGCCGGAGCGAGGGAATGCCTACGATGGCCCCCTGCGGCTAGTCCCCCGGGGTCTACCCGACGGCGTCACGATGACGGCTCCCATCTTTCAACCCGGCATGAACGGCGTGCCCGTTCAATTTGTTGCTGCCCCCGGGACCAGGCCGCAGGCTTGCCTGTTCTCCATTGATCTTGTTCGAACCGAAGGCGAGGGCAAGATCCATACGACGTCGCAGGCCTACATCCCCTTTATCAATCATTCGGGTGGACGCTCGTGGCACCACGCCCACCTGATGCAGTTTGCCCTGGGAGTGATCGACAGTTCGCCTTTTACAGTCAAGCTGGAGCAGCCGAGCATCCCAATTTCCCAGTCCGGAGAACTCAAGCTGAAGGTGTCGGTCCGTCGTCAGAATGGATTCCAGGGAGCCATCGACATTCAGCCGGATTGGTATCCCAACGGCGTCTCCGGTGGCGGTGCCGTGACAATTCCTCCCGAGAAGTCCGAGGTGGAGTTCTCGTTGAGTGCTTCCCCGCGAGCCACCCCGGGGACGTGGCAGATGACCATGAACGCCACCACGACCGGAGGCGATGCCTACTCGGGCGTGGGACGGGTACGCGTCTCGTCCAACGTGATCGAACTGGCCGTGGGCTCGCCCTATGTCGCACTGAAGTTCAAGCCGAGTGCCGTGCGGCGTGGACAGGTCACCGAGATTCATTGCGAGGTCAAACATTTGCAGCCGTTCAAGCAACCGGCTCGTGCCAGGCTGGTTGGAATCCCCAAGGGGGTTTCCCTGGTTGGTGACCAGTACCTGCTCGGCCCCGACGACAAGAAGATCGTCTTCAAGCTTAGGGCCAGTGGAGAGGCATTGCTGGGTCGGTATGCGCAAATGCGTTGCGAGTTGACCTTCCAGGAAGCCGGCCAGTCGATTCGTCAACTCACCGAAAACGGCGTCTTGCGAGTGGACCCGGCGGTCAAGGACTGAGTGAAACAATGGTGCGCAAGTCGATCCTGCTGTTGTTGCTGGCAACCGCGCAAGGGGTGGCTGCCGACGGACCGAGTTTTCGGCGGGACGTGATGCCGATCCTGTTCCGTGCCGGCTGTAACCAAGGAACGTGCCATGGCTCGTCACGAGGCAAAGACGGCTTCTCGTTGTCGCTGTTCGGGTACGATCCCAAGGGGGATTACTTCCGTCTGACAAGGGAGATCATTGGTCGCCGGGTCAACGTTGCCGCACCACGGGAGAGCCTCCTGTTGCTCAAGGCAACCGGCGCCGTGCCCCACACGGGAGGTTCTCGCTTCTCCAGGGACAGCGCGTACTACAAGACGCTGCTGGAATGGATCGGCCAGGGGGCGCCCGACGATGTGGGAGCGGTTCCCGAGCCTGTCGAGATCACGTTGTCTCCCACGAATCTCCTGTTCAAAGGCCAGGCCAAGCCTGTCCAGACGACCGTGACGGCTCGTTATTCCGATGGCACAAAGCGGGATGTCACCTCGTTGGCCCTGTTTTATTCGAACAATCCGGACACCGCCGGGATCGATAAGAACGGCCTGGTCCAGCCTGTTGGCCAGGGTGACAGCTACGTCTTTGCTCGCTTCAGCCGCTTCACGATCGGTTCGGAGGTGATCGTTTTGCCCGAAGCAGCCGGATACAAGTGGTCCAACCCGCCTGTCCACAACTACATCGACAAGCTGGTCCACGATCGGCTGCAGAAACTGAAATTGCTTCCTTCGGCACTGGCCGATGACGACACGTTCGTCCGCCGCGTGTATCTCGATTTGACCGGTGCCCCACCCAGCAGCGAGCAATACAGGCGTTTCGTGAATGCCCCTCGCGCTGAAAAACGCGCCCGTCTGATCGACGAACTGTTGCAGTCGCCGGAATTCACCGACCTGTCGACCGGTCTGTGGGCCGAATCAGTCCGGCTCATGGGAGGTGGGTACACGCCGACGGCCACGGACTTGAAGGCTGCCGAAGCGTACTACCAGTGGATTCGGAAACAGATCCAGCAGAATCGACCGTTCGACGAATTTGTTTACGATCAGATCACAGCCAGTGGCAGCAACCTGCGTGACGGACCGACGAACCTGTACACGATGCTGGTGCATGACGTCCGCTTCAAACCGAAGGCCTTCGCGTCCGACTTCTCGCAGTTGTTTCTCGGCATCCAGATTCAATGTGCCGAGTGCCACAATCACCCGTTCGATCGCTGGACGATGGATGATTATTACGGGTTCGTGAGTTTCTTCACCGGCATCACGCGGAAACCCGGAGCCGAGCCTCGCGAGTTCTACATCTTCAACAACCGCAGTGCGGCTCCGTCTCGTCACAAGGTGGATGGTCGCCCGATGATCGCGACTGTTCTTGGCGGGGAACGCCCCGCTACCGCGAATCTTGATTCACGAGTTGCCCTGGCCAGGTGGCTGACCTCGCCGCAGAACGATCTGTTCGCACGGAACATCGCGAATCGTACCTGGGCACGCTTTTTCCACCGGGGATTGGTTGAACCCGTCGATGATTTGCGAATCTCGAACCCGCCAACCAATGGTCCGTTGCTGGGAGAACTGGCGACGAGATTCGTGAAATACGGTTTTGATCAGCGGGCACTCATCCGCGACATCTGCAACTCGCGGACGTACCAGCTTGCCTCGCAACCCAACGCAACCAACAAGCTGGATGATCGACAGTTCTCGCGTGCCCGACTGCGGCGATTGCGCGCGGACGTGTTGTTGGACTCGATCATCAAGGTGACCGAGTGGGACCGGCCTTTCAGGAATTTTCCGAAAGGAACCAAGGCCATCCAGTTCTATCCTCGGACACCGGGCGACACGTCCCAGCCACTCTGGTTTGACGATTTCTTGAAGACCTTTGGCCGGTCCAGTCGCAACAGCATTTGCTCGTGCGAGACCAGGGGCGAGCCAACATTGTCGCAGACACTGCACATGATCGTCGGAAAGAACATCAGCAACGCCATCAACGCCGGACTCGTGACCAGGCTCCTG
>CAUZEQ010000274.1:0-6679 GCA_963578885.1 Planctomycetota bacterium | reverse complement strand
AGGGAGTGACCGGCCAGCGGGTCGAGCGGCCGGCGGCGCGGATGGCCGAGGCCCCCAAGACCGACCAGGCACTGCGGGCGATCGCCGCGTCACCGACGTTGCCGAAGGCTCCGCCTCGGCGGTCGGCCAAGTCGCAGCGGAGCCGACTGGTCGCATCCCAGACTGCCGCGGGAGTCGAGAGTGACGTGACGCTCGACAAGGCGACCACCGCGAAGTCAACGTCCGAGACCGGCGTCCAGGTCGCCGACGCCAGGCTCTCGCGGAGCGTCTCGCGACGCCCGCGTGCGGTGGCGGCGGTACCCGGCGTGGGCCCCGACGATCCCGACCCGGCGGCGGCCTCGAGCGCGACGATCGAAGCGTCCGGGTCGGCTGGCACGCTGGCGGGTGCTGCGACCACGGCTCGATCGGTCGATCGACGACGACGGCCAGCCAGCCTGAGCCCCGACGCGGCACCGGGAGCCGAGACGCTGGATCGCTCGCCGGCGGCACAACAGCAGGTCGACATCGGGACCCTGCTGGCGATCAACTCACCGCTGGACCGCAAACCGGCCACCGCTGCGGTCAACCTGCGGACTCCACGAGCCATCAGCGGACCGGTCCGCCGGGTGCCGGATCGAGTGATCATCGGCGACCCGGGCCAGGTGAACAACAAGCGGACTCCCGACTTCGGCCCGATCGTTTCGAGGCTCGATCGCCGCCGGGCCAAGGCGTCACGGATTGCGATGGCCAGGGACAACGTGGGGATGCGGGCGCTGTTTACCCTGCGGCAGGGTGACGTTCGACGAAAGTATATCAAGCTGTTCGGCGGCAGTGACGAGAGCGAGGAGGCGGTCAACCGCGGGCTGGTCTGGCTGGCCGCTCACCAGTTCAAGGACGGTCACTGGAGCCTCGATCGCTTCCACGAGTGCTGCAAGGGGAAGCACCCCGACTGCGGGGGTGCCGGCAAGGTTCGCTCGAACACCGCGGCAACGGGGATGTCACTGATGCCGTTCCTGGCCGCCGGGCACACGCACCAATCGGGCCGCTACCAGCAGGTGGTGGCCCAGGGCATCAAGTGGATGGTCGCTCAGCAGAAGGACAACGGCGACCTGTTCAGCAGTGGCGACGCCGTTCATTCACACATGTACAGCCACGGCATCGCCGCGATCGCGTTGTGCGAGGCGTACGGGATGACCGAGGATCCGAAGCTGAAGAGCCCCGCCCAGAAGGCACTCGGGTTCATCATCGCGGCCCAGAATCCCTCGGACGGTGGCTGGAGATACAAGCCGGGGGATGCGGGAGACACCTCGGTCGTCGGCTGGCAGATGATGGCACTCAAGAGCGGTGAGATGGCCGGATTGGTGATTCCGCCCAGGACAATCGAGTTGCTCGGCAAGTGGCTGCGGAAGGTCGAAGCCAACCAGCCGGTCGGAGGGCTGTTCGGGTACACCGACCGGGGCGCCCGGCCGTCGATGACGGCCGAGGGGCTGTTGTGCCTGCAGTTCATGGGGGTCGATCGCAACGACCCGCGAATGCGGGCCGGGGCCGATTACCTGATGAAGCACCTGCCCAACCGCAACCAGGCCCTGACCTCGTACTACTGGTACTACGCCACTCAGGTGATGTACCACATGCAGGGCAAGTACTGGCTGGCCTGGAACGAACCGCTTCGCAAGACGCTGGTCGCGACCCAGCAGACCAGCGGACAGTTGGCCGGCACCTGGAACCCGGCCGACAACTGGGAGACCCAGGGCGGGCGGATCTACGCGACGGCGATGAAGTTGCTGGTGCTGGAGGTCTATTACCGGCACCTGCCGCTTTATGACCAGCTGGACGACGAGTAGCTGAGGCCGCGACGGGTGTCTATCCGAACAATTTGTCGTAGAGTTCGTCGCTGTAGCCGACCACCAGGGTCTTGCCCCGTCGGAGCGTGGGGGCTCTGAGCGTGCCGCTGCGGCCGGTGATCAGCCCGGTCAGCTCGGTGTTGCTGAGTCGTTCGGACTGCATGTTGACGTGTCGAAACGTGCGGCCGCGTGCGACGTAGAGGTGAGAGGCCTGGCGTGCGAGCGTAACGGCGTGCCGTGCATCGACGGTCTCGCTGCGGGCATCGGCCTGCTCGCGGACCCGGGCATCGGATTTGGCAAGGAACCCCTGCGCTTTGACGCAGCTGGTTCATCCCTTGCGGTGGTAGTACCAGTCGATCCGTGCGGACATGTGAGCAGATCTCTACTTGTCGTGAGGGGTGTTTGCTGAAGCTGGGCAGCGGAGGTCGGTGAGTTGGCCGTCCGGCCCGCTCCGCAGTATGCTCACCTTCTCCAAGTGCTGATGAGACTGCAACCGTAGAGCGAGGGAGATCACCGACCGATGCAGGGAACACTCTTTGACATCAGCGGCCGAGTGGCCCTGGTCACCGGTGGCAGCAAGGGTCTGGGCCTGGCGATGGCACGGGGCTTTGCCGAGGCGGGTGCCGACGTGGTCATTTCGAGCCGTCACCAGGACGAGCTCGACGCGGCGTTGGTTGAGGTCACCGACGGCCTGGATGTGAAGGGCCTGGCGGTGGTGGCCGACATGACCAACCGCGACGACGTCAAGCGGCTGGCCGCGACCGCTCTTGCGGAAATGGGTCGAGTCGACGTGCTGGTCAACAACGCCGGTTCGAACGTGCCCGAGGAAATCGATTCGATCACCGACGAGAACTGGGACCGGATCATCGAGCTGAACCTCACCAGTTGCATGGCTCTGACCCGCGAGCTGGTGCCCCAGATGAAGCAGCGCGGCTGGGGCCGCGTGATCCACATCTCCTCGATCATGGGACTGGTCAGCAAGTCGGGCCGCAATGCGTATTCGGCCACCAAGAGCGGTCTGCTGGGACTGACCCGGGCCAGCGCACTGGACCTGGGCGGTGACGGCATCACGGTCAACTCGATCTGTCCCGGGCCCTTCCTGACCGATCTGCCGCGCAGCGTGCTGAGCGAAGAGGAGATCGCTTTTTTTGCCGAGCGGACGGCGTTGGGCCGCTGGGGGGAATGCCGGGAACTGGTCGGCACGGCACTGCTGCTGGGCACTGATGCGGGCAGCTACATCACCGGGACCTCGATCACCGTCGACGGTGGGACCGTGGTCAAGTCGTTCTGAACTCAAAGGGACCCGCTCACCCGCGCCAGCGGGGGTGCCTGTCCCGTTCACAACACAGGGGACACAAGAGCATGGCCGGACGCGTTGTGTATTTCAGCGGAGACTTCGTTCCCGAGCGCGAAGCGAATGTCTCGATCTTCGATTGTGCCCTGATGTACGGGGACATGGCCTTCGAGATGACCCGCACGTTTGGCGGCGAGCCGTTCAGGCTCCGTGAGCACCTCGATCGGCTCTACGGTTCTCTGCGGCTGCTCGAGATCGACTGCGGGTTGACGATCGACGAGATGCAGGAGCAGACGCTGGTGACGCTCGAGAAGAACCGGGCGACCGAGGCCGAGGGCATGGACTGGTGGATCATGCACGACGTGTCGCGGGGCCCGCTGCCGGTTTACGGTTCGTTGTGGCCCGAGGGTACCCGGCCGACGGTGACGATCAGCACCTGGCCGCTGATCACTCACATGGGCCCGTTCGCCTCGAAGTACGACACCGGTGTGGACATCGTCGTCCCCGCTCAGCAGGCCCTGCCGGCCCAGCTGGTCGACGCCAAGGCCAAGACCCGCAGCCGCATGCACTACAAGATGGCGGAGTTGCAGGGGCAGCGGATCGGCGAGGGAGCGTGGCCGGTGTTGTTCGACCCCGATGGGTTCATGGCCGAGGGACCGGGTTGGAACATCTTCCTGGTCAGCGATGGCACCATCTACACGCCCGAACCACGCAACATCCTCCAGGGTGTCAGCCGCGGGACGGTGCTGGAGCTGGCCAAGCAGGAAGGGATTCCGCTGGTCGAGGCGAACCTGGGTCGGTACGAAGCGTTGCAGGCCGAGGAGATCTTCTGCACATCGACGTCCTTCTGCATCGTGCACGGGCGGTCGTTCGAGGGCCAGGTGGTCGGTGACGGGGGACGTGGTCCGGTGGTCGAGCGGTTGACCGAGGCGTGGCGGCAGTACGTGGGGGTCGACATGATCGGGCAGGCACGGGAGTACGCCGAGGCGTTGCCGGAGTGGCTCGAGCAGGAGGTCGAGGCGAACCGGGCGGCTTTGGCGGAAGCCTAGGCCCCTTGACCGCCAGTCGACCGCATCTGCTCAGCGGATCGGGTCGGGCTGGTGCCAGGGCGGCGGGACGATCTCGTCGATCCGGGCGAAGTGCTCGGGCGGGATCGTCAACTCCGCGGCGGCCACCGCGTCGGCGACCTGCTCGGATCGCTTGGCACCGACGACCAGCGACGACATCGCCGGCTGGGCCAGCGTCCAGGCCAGTGCGTATCGAGCCGGGGTCGTATCGATCTCGGCGGCCAGTGCCTCGAGTGCTTCGAGCTTGTCGAACATCTCGTCGTCGCGTTCCCAGACCCATTCGGGCTTCTCGGCCCCCCGAGACCCCTCGGGTGCCTCTTCGCCCCGGCGGTACTTGCCGGTGAGCAGCCCGCCCTGCAGCGACTGGTAGGGTGTGACGCCGATCGAGAATTCCTCGCAGAACGGCAGCTCGTGCTGGAAGTCTCGACGCAGGAAGCTGAAGGGGATCTGCGAGGCGACAGGTCGGACCCAGTTGTGCTTCTCGGCCAGCCACAGCAGCTGGCACAGTTGTGCGGCCGAGTGGTTCGAGACGCCGATAAAGCGGGCCTTGCCCTGGCGGACGATCCGGTCGAGTGCTTCGAGGGTCGATTCCAGCGGCGTAAAGCGGTCGGGCCAGTGGATGATGTAGAGATCGATGACATCGGTGTTGAGTCGTCGGAGGCTGGCTTCGACTTCGCGTTGGATGTGCACGGCCGAGAGTCCGCGGTCCTGGGGTCCTTGGCCCAGTGGCCCACCGACCTTGGTGGCGAGGATGACCTGGTCGCGGCGGTCGGCAATCGCCTTGCCCGTGATCTCCTCGGCCACGCCCCCGGCGCTGCCCAGCACTCGGTCGTATCCTTCATAGACGTTGGCGGTGTCGATGAAGTTGATCCCCATCTCGATCGACTCGTGGACCAGCCGGATCGCATCGGCCTCGGGGACCGGCGTTCCAAACGTCATCGTGCCCAGGCAGATCGGAGAAACAAGCAGGCCGCTTGAGCCCAGCGGGCGCAGTTCCATGGTGAGACTCTCTGGTGCAGGATCAGCGGAAATGGGCTGTGGCGAACGCGGGCCCGGGCCGGCATCAGCTAGGCCAGGATGTCCTCGACCGGTTCGCCGTGCTGGGCGATCGGATACGGACGATCGGCTGGATCGTAGATCGACATCGTGGTGTCCAGCCCCATCGCCTTGTAGACCGTCGCGATGAACGATTCGGGACCGACCGGGCGATCGCTGGGATAGGCGCCGATGCGGTCGGAGCTGCCATGCACGTAGCCGTGCTTCACTCCGGCACCGGTCATCAGGATGTTGCTGCAGTAGGACCAGTGGTCGCGTCCGCCCTTGGCGTTGATCTTGGGCGTGCGGCCCATCTCGCCCATCACCAGCAGCAGCGTATCGTCGAGCAGGCCGCGGTTGTCGAGATCTTCGCACAGGGCCGAGTAGGCCTGATCGAAGACCGGCAGGCGGTGGTCGCGGAGGATGTTGAAGTTGCGCTGGTGAGTGTCCCAGCCGTCGAGATCGATCTTGGCCTTCTCGAAGACCTCCCACGTCACCGTCACGAATCGCACGCCCGACTCGACCAGTCGACGGGCGACGAGCATCGAGTGTCCGTAGAGGTTGTCGCCGTAGCGGGACTGGAGGCCGGGTGTTTCCGACGAGACGTCAAAGGCTCGCCACGGGCTGTTGGGGCGGTTGGTCGCCGTCAGCAGGTCGTAGGCACGACGGGTGTTGCGGTCGAAGGCCTCGACAGCACCCGATCGCTCGAGCCGGTCGACCTCGCGACCGAATTGAGCCGTCAGGCTGCGACGCCGGTCGAGCCGATCGAGGGTGAGTTGTTCGGGCAAGGCGACGTTGGGCAGCAGCACCTCGCCCTTGATCCGCTCGGGATGAGCGTACTTGGCTTCCTTGTCGCTGTGGACCCGGCACTTGGTGATGAAGGGGTCGTATTGTCGTCCGAGGAATCCGCCGTAGAGACCGGGTCGGATCGAACTCTGGCCCCAGCCGGTGTAGCAGGGCATCCAGACCGAAGCGGGCAGGTCGCGCTGTTCGTTTCTCGAGAGGTACTCGATGACCGAGTTCGGCTTCGGGGAGCCGCGACCCGTCCCCCAAGGCCCTCGCGTCAACGGGCATCAGGTGACCTCGCAGATGTTCGAGGGGCGGCAGTCGTCGGTCCGGTCGGACTTCGAGTGGGTGTACGAGAACCAGGCTGTCGAGGATGTGCAGCCCGAGAACGCACCCTCGTCAGGGGCCTGGGGGCTTCTGCAGTTCTCAAGGATGGAGCCCCGAGCGTTCTACACCGAGTGGCTGCGGATGGTTGCTCGCCAGGAAGACGAGCTCGCCGAGGATCGCCGGTTTGTCGAGGCCGCTCAAATCAGCCGCTAAATTTCTGCCCTTTCCGCGTCATAATAAGTGCTGGAAACCGGCATAGGCCTCACCCGGCACGGTTTCCGGCCTACCGGCCCATCCCACGCCCGCATCCCGGGCGTGTGTTGGGCTGTTTCTTGACGCCAGCGATG
>CAUZEQ010000273.1:0-6690 GCA_963578885.1 Planctomycetota bacterium | reverse complement strand
CGCCGTCCCCTACGCCAAGCCGAAGGGCCTGAGGAACGGATTCGACAGCGTCGACATGAACGAGGTGATGGTCGTGCAGCAGCAGCCGGCCGTCCGTGTGAAGCTCGAGAGTGCCGGCAAACCCCAGGCTGCCCAACTCGACGACGGTACCGTCGTCGTTGCCGGGTTCATCGAGCCACCGGTGCACAAGCAGTCCCGCTGTACGATCCAGTACTCCCGCGACAATGCCCGCACGTTCGAGAAACCGGTGGTGCTCGAGATGCCCGGTCGTTGCGGCGGCTTTCGTTGCCTGAAGGATGGCACCCTGGTCCTGGGCCACCCCGGTGGTATTAGTCGCTCGAGAGATGCGGGCAAGACATGGTCGACCTGGGCCTTCCCGAAAAACATCGTGCCCGGCACCGGGAGACTGGGGTTGGGCGAATGCCATGGTCCCGTCGAACTCGACGACGGGACGCTGGCGATGCACCTGTACCGCGTCGTCGGCAGCTACAAGTGGAACGCCTACCTGATCCGTTCGACCGACCGTGGGAAGACGTGGGGAGATCCCACCCAGGTGCCGACCCGAACCGATTCCGATGAGATCAGCTACGAGTACCTGCCTGGCCTGAAGCGGATTTTCGGAGTGACCCGCTCGAGTGCCGCCCAGATCCGCCGGGTGAAGGGGTTTGCCGACCAGGTACCCGGCGGCAAGAACGCTCCGCTGGGTTCAGAAGCCGGTGATGCGGCTTTCCAGTTTCATTCCGACGACGGTGGTCGGACCTGGACCGATCCGATCCCCACCGGGCTGGGCGTCTTACAGGCGGCCGGTGCCTATCCGCTGAAGTTGGCTGATGGCCGCATGCTGCTGCTGTACGGCAACCGTCAATTCCCCTACGGAACCCAGGTCGTCGGCAGCCACGACAATGGCAAGAGCTGGGCACTGGACCAGCCGATCCTGCTGTCATGGCACAGCTGGTCGGGCTACTGCGGGCATCCTCGTAGCGTGCAACTGCACGACGGCACGATCGTGACCGGGTACTACACTCACCGAATCGACAACCCCGGCGATGGACCGGTCGATCCGGGACGAGGTGCCCCGCCACCGAACCACAACCGGCAGGACACCGGCGAGATCGTGCGATGGCGAGTGCCGGACGGATGGCCGGCGAAACCGGTTTCGTGAGTAGCCCGGCGCTTGCCGATCTGCCTCAGATCGCCTCGATCACGATCGGTTCGCTGTGGTCCAGTTCGGCCAGTTCCGAGCAGTCCTCGCTGATGTGCCCGATCGGATTGACCGCGCTGGCGGCTCGAGGCTCGGTGCCGAACGAGGCTGGGGTCGGTCCGAAGAAGATGCAGAACGCCGTGCCAGGCGGCCAGTAGGCCAGCTCGCCGACGGCCATCTCGGATCTCGCGTCCGCCGCTTCTCTCATCTGGACATCGATCCGCGAATAGTACTCATCACCCCATCGGCTGCCGATGCACTCGATCGGCAGTGCGTCGTAAATGGCCCGGGCGGTTTCCGAGTCGTTGAGTTGAGCCTCGTACTCGAGCTCACCGACTCGCAGGCGGATGGCGCGTGACATGGAGGACCGTCCCGGTCAAAAGAGCTGGACTCAGGATGCGTCAGCGGTGGGGAACATTCAAGCGAGACGCCGGATCGACCGAATCGCATTGATGTCGGCCGGGTTGATCACGAGAATTGATGGATGACCGCGTGGCAATCGCCGCGGACAGGAACATCACGACAAGTCGCCCTGAAAATGACACCGCACGCCACCCTCGATCGACGATGTTGGATGGCGCCGCTCGCGATAGCGATCGGTGTTCTTTTCCCAGCGATCGGGCCAGGCGGCTCGCTTCTCGCGGCCGCCGAACCGCTGACATTCGAAAAGCACGTCCGCCCGATCCTCAAGACTCACTGCTTCCTGTGCCACGGCGAGGCGGGAGTGACCAAGGGAAAGTTGGACCTGAGGCTGAGGCGGTGGCTGGTGCGGGGAGGCGAGTCGGGAGCGGTGATTGCTCCGGGTGAACCGTCCGAGTCGTACCTGTTGGATCGGGTGGACCTGGGTGAGATGCCTCCTGGTGACAAGAAGTTGTCAGAGGCTGAGATCGATGTGATCCGTCGCTGGATCGCCGCGGGGGCCGCGACGGCACGGCCCGAGCCGGAAACGATCCAGGGAAACGAATACCTCTCGGAGGAGGACCGGAGTTACTGGGCGTTTCAGCCGGTGAAGCGTCCGGCGGTTCCGCAGGTCAAGAACCCGCAACAGGTCCACACGCCGATTGACGCGTTCCTGCTGAAGCGGCTCGAAGAGAAGCAGTTGGTGATGTCGCCGTTGGCCGATCCGGCGGTGTTGATTCGCCGGGTGACGTTCGACCTGACCGGCCTGCCGCCGACACCCCGGGAGGTGCAAGCGTTTGTCGAGGACCGCCGGCCGGGTGCCTGGCAGCGGCTGGTGCAGCGGCTGCTGGCATCGCCGCGGTACGGGGAGCGGTGGGGTCGACATTGGCTCGACGCGGCCGGTTACGCCGACTCGGAAGGCTACAGCGACGACGATCGCGTGCGGCCCTCGGCGTTTCGGTTTCGCGATTACGTTGTTCGATCATTCAACGGCGACCGGCCGTTCGATGAGTTCATCGTGCAGCAGTTGGCCGGAGACGAACTGGTACCACCGCCCGGTCAGACGTTGGAACCCGACCAGATCGCGGCGTTGGCGGCGACGGGTTACCTGAGAATGGCGCCCGATGGGACCGGGTCGAGCGGGGTCGACGCGATGGTGGCCCGCAACGAGGTGGTCGCCGACACAATTCGCATCGTCTCCACGTCTCTGCTGGGACTGACGGTCGGCTGTGCCCGGTGTCACGACCATCGCTACGACCCGATCAGCCAGGCCGACTATTACCGCATGCGAGCGATCTTCGAACCGGCGCTGGATCCCAAGAGCTGGAAGACGCCCGACGGCCGCAAGCTCTCGCTTTACACCGACGCCGATCGCGAGCAGAAGAAGACGATCGAGGTCGAGGCGGTCAAGGTGGACGACGAGCGTAAGAAGAAGACCGAGTTCTACATCACGCGGACGCTGGAGGAGGAGTTGCTGCTGGTCTCCGAGGACATCCGTGAGCCGTTGCGAACCGCCTACCGCCTGGCCGCGGGGAAACGCAGTGACGAGCAGAAGAAGCTGCTGAAGAAATTCCCCAGCGTGGCCAACATCAGCGCCGGGTCGTTGTATCTCTACGACCGTCGTCGCGAGGACCGTGCCCGGAAGCTGGATTCCGAAAGAAAGCAGAAGGAGCAGAAGTTCCTCGAGGAGACTCGCAAGGCACATCCGGGTGAGACGGTCACGCTGGCGAGCCTGGCGAAGCTGAATCCGAAGGCGGCGGCCGAGTTGGAAGCGGATCGCAAGACGGCCAATCGCCTCAGATCCGAGAAGGCGGCTGATGACCTGAAGACGTTCACGGCACGGGCCGAGGAGATTCGAAAGAGGATCCCGCGTGAGGGGTTCCTGCGGGCTTTGACCGAGGTGCCCGGCAAGGTGCCGGTGACGTTCGTGCACTTCCGTGGCAATCACCAGCAGCCCAGGCAGAAGGTCGAGCCGGCCGAGTTGGCGGTGGTCAACCTGCATGCCCCGGTCAAGCTGCCCCTCAACGACAAGTCGCTGCCGACGACCGGTCGCCGACTGGCCTACGCCCGGCACCTGGTCGGCGGACGTCATCCGCTGGTGCCCCGGGTGATCGTCAATCGCATCTGGATGCACCACTTCGGTCGTGGCCTCGTCTCGTCGCCGGGTGACTTCGGCGTGCTCGGTGAACGTCCGACTCATCCCCAACTGCTCGACTGGCTGGCCGACGAATTCGTGCAGAGTGGCTGGCAGGTCAAGCGGCTGCATCGGCTGATCCTCGATTCGTGGGCCTATCGACAGTCGTCGCTGCGGACACTCGAGCTGGATCGGCTGGATCGGCTGGATCCGGACAACCTGCTGCTGGGCCGCATGTCGATTCGACGCCTCGAGTCGGAAGCTCTCCGCGACGCGATCCTGGCGGTTTCCGGGTCGATGAACTCGGGGATGTTTGGCGAGCCGGTTTCGGTGATGGAGGATTCGGTGGGCCAGATCGTGCTGGGCAAGGAGAACCTCGACGGCGAGCGGAAGCCGACCAAGACGATCGACCTGGAGGGTGAACAGTTTCGGCGAAGCCTGTACGTGCAGGTCCGTCGGACTCGACCGCTGGGAGTGCTCGAGACCTTCGACGTGCCGGTGATGACGCCCAACTGTTCGAAGCGAGCCTCGTCGAATGTCGCGCCACAATCGCTGATGCTAATGAACAGCGATTTCGTGGTGCAGTACTCCGAGCGGTTGGCCGAGCGGATCGCGGCCGAGGCGGGGCCGGATCGACGGTCGCAGGTGTTGCGGGCCTGGCAGTTGGCCTACGGCGTGAAACCCGCGGCGGAGGTGATGGACGAGTTGATGGTATTTGTCGAGCGGCAAACAGCAGCGTTCGGCAGGGTCAAGCGGAAGGACGATTCGGCGACGCCCGGGAAGCTCGCGATGGCGAGCCTGTGCCAGGCACTGATCAGTGCGAACCGGTTCCTGTACATCGACTGAGACAGGCGTGGTCGATCGACCACACGAGAAAGAAACGAACATGAAAACCGACCCGGCCACTTTGCGAGCCGCCCGGCGTCATTTCCTGGCCCGGGGCGCGATGAGCCTGACGCCGTTGGCGATGTCGTGGGCGATCGGGCGGGATCGGCTGCAGGCGGCTCCGGTGAAGCCCGAACTGGCCCGGCAGTCGTTTGATCTGCTGCCCAAGCAGCCTCGCAAGACACCCCGCGCCACCGCGATGATCTCGATGTTCATGCAGGGCGGTCCCAGCCAGGTCGACCTGATGGACCCCAAGCCCGAGTTGACCCGGCTGGACGGCCAGCAGTTCCCCGGCACGATCAAGTACGACAACGCGGCCCAGGCGAGTTCACGCGTGCTGGGCAGCCCGTGGAAGTTCCGGCAGCACGGTGAGTGCGGAACGCCGATCTCGGAATTGCTGCCGGGTCTCTCCGGGATTGTCGACGACGTGCTGGTGGTGCGGTCGATGCACACCGGGGTGAACAACCACGGCCAGTCGATCCACGCGATGAACACCGGCCGGACCCAGCGGGGTCGGCCGGCGTTGGGTAGTTGGCTGACGTTCGGCCTGGGTGCCGAGACCGACGAGTTACCGGCGTACGTGGCGATGACCGATCCGCGGGGTCTGCCGGTCGAGGGCGTGTTGAACTGGTCCAACGGATGGCTGCCGTCGCTGTTCCAGGGGACGGTGGTGCGTCCGCGGGAGCCGCGGATCCTGAACCTCCAGCCGCCCGAACGGCTGCGTGGCGAAGTGCAGGTGAATTTCCTCGACCTGCTGACCCGTCTCAATCGCAGGCACATTTCAAGGCGTCAGGGCGAACTGGAGCTCGAGGCCCGGATCGCCAACTTCGGCCTGGCCGCGCGGATGCAAACGGCCGCCCGCGACGCGTTGGACATCGGTCGCGAAACGAAGGCAACGCACGCTCTCTACGGCCTCGACCAGAAGGCGACGGTCGAGTTCGGGACACGTTGCCTGATTGCCCGGCGGTTGGTCGAGCGGGGCGTGCGGTTCGTGCAGCTGTTCACCAAGAACCAGTACTGGGACCACCACGGCTCGATCCGGGGCAGCCTGCCCGCGTCGTGCCTGAAGGTCGACCGTCCGGCGGCGGCGCTGGTTGCGGACCTGAAGCAGCGGGGCCTGCTCGATTCGACGGTGGTGCACTGGGGTGGCGAGATGGGTCGTTTGCCGGTGATCCAGAACGACGCGGGCCCGCGTCAGGTGGGTCGAGACCACAACACGTATGGTTTCAGCATGTGGTTGGCGGGTGGCGGATTCCGGGCTGGCGGAACGTACGGCGAGACGGACGAGTTTGGCCATCACGCGATCGAGAACGTGGTGAATCATTTCGATTACCACACCACGCTGTTGCATCTGTTCGGCATCGACCCGGACGAGTTGGTCTACTTGCGCAACGGCCGCGAGCAATCGCTGTTGGATGGCCAACCGGGCAAGGTAATCGACGGGTTGTTGGCTGGTTAGGTCTGATCGATCCAGTCGACGAACAATTCGAAGGTCTCGTCGATTTCTTCGATCGGATCCTCGATTGTATTGGCGCCGGCACCGCCGTTGATCGTATCTGCGCCACCATTGCCGTTGATGAAGTCGTCGCCGTCTTCGCCGAGCAGGGCGTCGGCTCCGCCGCCTCCGAACAGGGTATCGTCGCCCAGTCCACCGAAGATGGAGTCATCGCCGCTGTTGGCGTTGAGCGTGTCGTTGCCGTCACCGCCGGCGAGTCCATCGTTGCCGGCTCCGGCTATGATGAGGTCGTTTCCGTCGTTTCCGATCAGCGTGTCGTCGCCGTCGTTTCCACGCAGCACACCGTCACCGAGACCGGCAATCAAGAAATCGTTGCCGTCCATTCCCACGAGAGTGGTTTGTCCCGAAAAACCACTGGCGTCCAGCGTGTTGTCACTTGCACCGCCTCGGAGGTTGGCGGATTCCACGTTGCTCAAGAGCCCGCTGATCGTCGGATCAGCGGAAAGGACGCTAGTGGTCAGCATGGTATCGGTCAGAACGAAATCGACGTCACCACTCTCGACGATCTCGTCGAATCCCGCTCCTCCGTCGATAATGTTCGAGAGGCCGCCCTGG
>CAUZEQ010000272.1:0-6708 GCA_963578885.1 Planctomycetota bacterium | reverse complement strand
CGCGATGGTCACGACCTCGCGGTCGATCGTGATCGAGCCGGGCACGCGTCGTCCGTCGACGACCACGCGGGCTCCTGTTCGGATGTGTCGTCCGCTGATCGTCATGCTGGTCTTGCCGTCGCGCAAGACCGGGAACTTTTGTCGTCCCCGTTGTGGATGGATGGGGCCCGGCGTCCAAAGTGCGGGCTGCGGGTGGTTGAGATCGACGGTGGTGCCGAGTCCGGCGGTGAAGGTGCCGACGAAGCGGCCCTTCGCTGCCGACGACATCAGCTCGTCTCGAGAAAACGGCCTGCGTTGGCGGCCACCGATCTCGATGTAGGCACCTTCACGGAATCGCAGGTTCACCGGTGCGGCTGTCGTCCCGTTTATGAACGCTCCGTGGACCTCGAGCACAACGGCGGCTTCGCTGGCGGACTGTTCGAGTGCATCCAGCAGGTCGGTGGTCAGATCATCCTTTATCGAGGCTTTATTGAGAGTGACCTGACGGGCGAAGGACCCGGAGAACCCGGTGCTGTTCTCGAGCACCATGTCCCAAACCGGATCGAACCGCCGTCGGCCTCCCCACGACATCCGCCAGACACTCCGTTCGGGTGCACCCCGTTCGGCGATCCTGCGGTAGAAGTCAAAGTCGATGATATTGAGTCGTCCCTGCGGCAGGATCAGCCAGCGGTCGTAGGCTCCTCGCCAGGTCGGTGCGTCCATCCCGGTTCCCGGCGTGTTGGTGCTGACCTGGAACGGCATGCGGTGGCAGTTTCCACAGATGTTGGGCTTTCGTTTCCCGGGATCGTTGTCCCCCTTGACGTGAAACAGCTCGAACCCGTCTCTGGCCCGGTTCGACACGACATTGGTGTAGGCACGTCTTTGTGCGGGAGGGTAGGTGACGCTGAGGATGAACTGGGCCATCGCATCCCGATCGCCGGCCGACAGCTGTCCCGCTTTGCCCTCGTCGTTCTTCGCCGTGTCTCCGACCCTCATCATCGTGTTGGCCATGGCCCCGTCGATCAGGTGCCGCGCGCTGCTTTCGGGATCGCCCAGTCGGCTGTTGGGTTCGACGTGCTTGCGAATGCTGGCACTGTTGTTGCCGCCGTAGGGGTCACCGGGGATGCCGTCCCAGTGAAACGGCTCGGTGTCACGCAGCCCGCGAACCGGCATCGTCGAGCGGGGCATGATCTGGTTGCCGCCGGTGACGATCGGGGTGTTGAGCACCCACAGCAACTGGTCGGTGTGGCCGTCGGGGTGACAGCTGGCACATGAGTAGGTTTCGGTGGTGGACGCCGAGGCGGTGTTGAAGGCGATCCGTCCGCGTTTGACATCCGGGTCGGTGGGGTCTTCCAGCCGCACGGTGGCAACGACTTCGAGCGCGGTCGGGTCGGCCACGTCGACCAGGGACACGGTGTTGGCGACGGCGTTGAGCACCCAGGCCCAGGTCGCCTTGCCGGTGTCGGACGACTCCAGCGCGATCCCCCGCGGCACCGCACCGACATCGGCTCGGCCCAGCACCTGGCCGGTTTCGGCATCGAGGGAGAACAGCGTGTCGGAACCGGCGGCTGAGACGAACAGCGTGGAATCGTCGTCGCTGACCTGGATCGCATACGGCGTGGCCAGTGCCTGGCCCGGCTCGGGGTGCTCCGGCGGCAGCGGCTCGAGTTCGATGAACTCCGGCTGCTGCGGTGTCCCGTCCTCAAACGCGACTCGGGTCACCTGGTTCAGAAAGGCACGGTTTTCGAGTTCCTTCAGCCCGTGCTTCTTCGTACCCGACTTGCCGTTGGCGTCGTTGCGGGCATCGGCCTGGGCGATGAAGACCTCTCCCGACGAATCGACGGTGAGTCCATACAGCAGCGTGCCGAGCGTGTCGACGGTCTTGAGCAGACGATCACTCCGGGTGTCGAAGACGTAGAGGTCGCGATCGGGAACCCTGGGGTGCTTGATGATGTCGACGACATGCCCGAGCGACAGCACGTTGTTGACACGGATCGAGTGCTGGTAGGCGTCGAAGGTCTTGAGTTTGCCGTCGAGCGGCTTGGTGCCGCCGGAGAGTTGTGTCTTGTTGTTGGATTCGAACGGGATCACGTACAGCCGGTTACCTCGGACCGTGATGGCTCGAGGGTCCTGGGCGTTGATTGGCAGTCGCCCGGTGACCTTGCGGCTGGCGACATCGATCACCGCGATGGTGTTTTCCGAGGACAGTGCCACGTAGGCCTTCTCGTTGCTGGCGAACGCGATGCCGATGGGTTCATCGAAGCGGGTCGCCTTGGTGGTGGGGTTGAAGTCCTGGACGGTGGCGATGACATGGAGATAGGTCGGGCTGTCGAAGTCGGTGTCGATCACGCTGAGTGAATCGGAAACGTGGTTGGCGACCCAGAGTTCCTTGCCGTCGGGCCGCACGGCCAGGCCGACGGGGTCGATGCCGACGGGGATGCGGGTGGTAACCTTGCGGGTGGCCGGGTCGATGACATCGACGGTGTCCGCCGGCGTGTTGGCGACGAAGACCCGGCCGCCGCTGAAGGCGATCGGCTTTGCATGTGGGCTCATGAACGACGAATGCCCAACTGCCGGGGGTGTCGTCTTGGGGGCATCCGCCGTTGTGTCGGCTTGCCGGGCATCGCCTGCCCTGGATTCCGCTTCTGCCCGATCCTGGGCAGGGAACAGGCTCGAGCACAGTACGGCCGCGAGGGTCAAGAGGATGGCGGTTCGGGTCATTGGGATGTTTCTGGTTGGGCCGGGACAGGCACCCTCGCCCAGGGGGCGAGTGAGCCAGTCGCAGTGTTGTTTTCTGCGCGTGGGGGTCTTTGGTAGATTGAAGCCTCCTGATCTGACCAGATCTCCCGGCCCGGATCCAGCCATGGTTTCTCGACCGATCCTCTTGGCTGCCTCGATGCTGTTGGCGTTGCTGCTGGCATGGCCTGGCGCTTCATTGCCAGAGGCGGCTGACGCGGCCGATGCGAAGCCGGCAGACGCCGAAGCGTCACAGCGGGTTGACGAGGTGATCGCAGCGGACTCGCCCGAGTTGGCCAAGTCGCTGCGGCTGTGGCTTCGAGCCGACCGGCTGCAGGTTGCCGATGGCGGGCCGGTGGTGGTCTGGCCCGATTCCAGCGGCCGCGGCCACGACTTGACGATCACCCGGGGAGTCCGCACCAATGGCACGGGCACCGCACCTGTGTGGATCAAGCGCAGCAAGGTCAACGGCACACCGGCGGTGCGATTCGTACACGAAAACGGCCTGGCCGCCTCGCCCGACCGAAGCCTCGGGCTGACCGGAGACGCCGACTTCACGATCGTGATCGTCGGCCAGTTCGTCCGCCGTGGTGCCAAGCGTTATCGTTACCGTTACGAAAACATCCTGATGGTGGGGAACCCGGCGGCCGCCGGGAACCCGGGCAAGCCGCTGTCGGTGCTGATCGAACTCGAGACCGACAAGAACCAGCTCGACCTGGCCGGCGGCTGGTCACACGACGCCTCGATGGGGCCCGGCTCGGCCCAGGTACTCTATGACCAGCCCAACATCCTGATCATCACTCGCAAAAAGGGTCCCTGGACCCCCGGTACCCGCTTCTGGCTCAATGGACAGTCCTCGAAGCAGGCGTGGGGTCGAGACCCAACCGGGACCGCGGTCGTGCCCGACGTGCAGTTGCGGCCCGAACACGGTGTCGCACTGGGTCGGCCCCAAGCCTGGGCCGGCGGATTCCAGGGCGACCTGTCCGAGGTGATCGTGTTTGACCGCGTGCTGAGTGATCGGCAGCGGCGGGGGTTGGAGGCGGAACTGGCGACGCGGTACGGGGTGGTGATGCCCCGGATGTTCGAAGCCTCGACACGGCGATTCAGTGACGAAGAGAAGAACTACTGGGCCTTCCGGCCGGTCAAGCAGCCGGAATTGCCCGAGGTCGCCGACGCCTTATGGAGCAAGTCGCCGATTGATCGGTTTGTGCTGGTCCGGCTGGAAGCCGCCGGCCTGAAGCCATCGCCGCCAGCCGACCGCGCCACGTTGATCCGCCGGGTCACGTTCGACCTGACCGGGCTGCCGCCGACTCCCGGCCGGATCGACGCGTTCCTGGCCGACAAGCGGAGCGATCTCGAGGCACTGGGATCGGTGGTCGAGGAGCTGCTGGCCTCGCCCCGCTACGGCGAACGCTGGGCGCGGCACTGGCTCGACGTGGTCCGCTACGCCGAGTCGACCGCCAACGACGGCAACGTCGTGATGCGCTACGCCTGGCGGTACCGCGATTACGTGATCAAGTCACTGAACACCGACAAGCCGTACAACGAGTTCGTGATCGAGCAACTGGCCGGTGACCTGCTGCCGGGCAAGACCGGCCAGGCACGCGTCGACGCGGTGGTGGCGACCGGATTCTTGATGCTGGGACCCAAGGCGTTGGCCGAGACCGACAAGGAGCAGTCTCGGCTCGACATCGTCGCCGATCAGCTCGACGTCACCGGCCGGGCCTTCCTGGGGCTCACGATCGGATGCGCACGCTGTCACGACCACAAGTTCGATTCGATCCCCACGGTCGACTACTACTCGCTGGCGAGCATCTTCCGCAGCACCGAGGTGTTCCAGGACGAGAACCGCAACGCGACGATGTTCCAGGAGTGGAAGCTGGAGGTGAAGGGGCTGGAGCCGGTGATGGTGATGGCTCCCGTCGAGTCCACTCCGGTGACCCTCCGAGTCCACCAGCGGGGCGATCGCAAGGACCCCGGTGTCTTCGCTCCGCGGCGATTCCTGCAGGTGATCGCAGGCGAGGGTCATAAGCCGCTGACGACCTCTTCCAGCGGTCGCTTGGAACTGGCTCGCTGGATCGCCTCGCCCGATCATCCCCTCACCGCTCGCGTGCTGGTCAACCGCATCTGGCAGAACCACTTTGGCACCGGGCTGGTCGCCACCAGCGACAACTTCGGCAAGCGGGGCGAGTTGCCCAGCCATCCGGGGCTGCTCGACTGGCTGGCCGCCGATTTCGTGAAGAGTGGCTGGAGCATCAAGAGTCTGCATCGGCGGATGGTGCTCTCGAGCACCTACATGCAGTCCAGCCGCATGGCGAGCGAGGCCACCGCAGCCGCACGAGAACTCGATCCCAACAACCGCCTGTTGTGGACGATGCCGCTGGAGCGGCTGGATGCCGAGGCGTTGCGGGACGCGGTGCTGGCCGTCAGTGGTCGGCTGGACCTGGCACCGGGCGGGTCCGAGACCGGCGAGTTCCTGTTCGAGCGGGGCGAGGTGATCGACAAGAAGCGGCCGACCTTCCGGCCCAACCGGGTCCGTTCCGACGATCCGTTCTACAGCGATTCGAGGCGGCGGAGCATCTTCCTGCCGGTGGTCCGCAACGCCATGCCCGACATCCTCACGCTCTTTGACGCCGCCGATCCCAACGGCATCGTCACTCGACGCAACGACACCACCGTCCCCTCCCAGTCGCTGTTCCTGCTCAACCACCCCTTCGTGCTCGAGAACTCTGCTGCACTGGCCCAGCGGGTCCTCTCGGCCCCAGGTACCGACGAGGCCGAGCGGATTGCTCTGGCCTACCGACTGGCGTTGGGCCGAGGCCCGCGGCCGGGCGAGTTGAAACGGGTGAGCGAGTTTCTGGCGGCGGTGGTGGCAGCCGAGGCGGCGGGGACACCCGAGGCGAAGCGGCTGGCCGCGTGGAGCAGCTTTGCCCAGACACTGTTCTGCCGAAACGAATTCCTCTACCTGCGGTAATCTCATGAAAACCGTTCCCCTGTTCAATCGCCGTCACGCCCTGGGTCGGATCGCCTGCGGCTTTGGTGCCACCGCAGCCGCCGCGATGCTCGGCGAAGATTCGATCGCCGCGGGTGTCGACCCGATGGCACCCCGGGCGTCTCACTTTGCCCCAACTGCCAAGCGAGTGATCTTCCTGTTCCTGCACGGCGGGATGTCACACGTCGACACGTTTGATGAGAAGCCCGAGTTGAGCAAGCGGAGTGGGCAGGCGGTCCCGTTCGACAAGCCGGACTTCGAGTTCGCCGTGACGGGCAACCTGCTGGGCTCGCCCTGGAAATTCGAGTCGCACGGCGAGAGCGGGGTGCGGGTCAGCGAGCTGTTTCCCCGCATCGGCTCGGTGATCGACGACATCTGCGTGATCAACTCGATCAGCGGCGGCAACGAGGTGTCTCATGGGCCCGCCTGCCTGAGGCTGAACACCGGCGACGGGGTGCTGAACCGTCCGAGCCTGGGCGCGTGGACGCTTTACGGGTTGGGATCCGAGAACCGTGACCTGCCGGGATTCATCACTCTGACCCCGTCGATCTATCACGGCGGGACGCAGAACTTCGGCTCGGCGTTCCTGGCGGCCAGCTTCCAGGGAACCAGCATCGGTGATGGCAACGGCGAGTTTCCTCGGACCGCCGCCGTGTCGAATGTCACCCCCGGTCGGCCCCAGGTCCTGCAGCGACGTCAGCTGGACCTGCTGGCCGCGGCCAACCGCGAGTTCCTGGTCGAGACGGGTGCCGACGCGAGGCTGGAGGCTCGGATCCGGGCATTCGAAACGGCGTTCCGGATGCAGACGGCCATCCCCGAGGTGTTCGACCTGTCGAAGGAGTCGAAGGAGACGCTGGCGTTGTACGGGATCGGTGGTGGGCCGACCGATGAGTATGGTCGCGAGTGCCTGATGGCTCGGAGGTTGGCCGAGAGTGGCGTGAGGTTCATCCAGGTCAACCACAGTTACCCTCGCAACTACTGGGACGCACACGGCGGACTCA
>CAUZEQ010000271.1:0-6715 GCA_963578885.1 Planctomycetota bacterium | reverse complement strand
TGCGGCCAATGCCGCAGTTGTCTGCGGGAGACGACCCCGCGATGTCGCGAGGGGCTGAAATACCGGTACCCTCCCGATCAGTACCCTCACTTCACCGCAGCCTACGGGCAGTACTACTACCTCAGGCCCGGCCAGGCCGTCTTCAAGGTTCCCGACAACGTCTCCGACGAACTCGCCGGACCAGCCAACTGCGCCCTGGCCCAGGTCCTCGATGGGCTCGAACGCGGCAACGCCGGTCCCGGTGACCGGCTGGTGATCCAGGGAGCCGGCGGACTGGGTCTCAATGCGATCGCCGTGGCCAGGGAACGCGGCGTCAGCCAGGTGATCGTCATCGATGGAGTCCCCAGCCGGTTAGAACTGGCGTTGGCCTTTGGGGCCGACGAGGTGATTGACCTGAACGAGTACCCCGCCGCCGAGGACCGGGTGCGGCGGGTGTTCGAGTTGACCGAGGGCGACGGGGCGGACCTGGTGATGGAGCTGGTCGGGCAGGCGGCGGTTGTGCCCGAGGCGATCGAGATGCTGGCCCAGGGCGGGACACTGCTGGAGATCGGCAACATCAACCAGGGCCAGACCGTGACGCTGGACCCCTCGCAACTGGTCCACGGCGGCAAGACGATCCTGGGAATGATGTGGTATCGCCCCGAGAGCCTGAAGGCGGCGCTGGTGATGCTCTCGGAATCGGCCAACAGGTACCCCTTCGACCGGATCCTCTCGCACAGCTACTCGCTGACGGAGGTCGACCAGGCGTTCGCCGACCAGGACACCGGGGCGGTGCAGCGGGCGGCTTTGCTGCCATGGGATGGCGACGCCTGAGCGCGATGCGGCCGTCGGAGGCCGGGGAGCCGAAACTCCTCTGGACACACGGCTCGCGATTTTTACAATTCCGCCTCCTTGCTCTCACTCACTCTGCCGCTTTTCGACGTTTCGAAGAAGTGGCGGATCTCCTCGAGCCGTCTCGGACCGTTTCAAGCAGACCCAAGCAGACTCGAGACCCCACGATCACAAGGATGTGCGTGATGTCGAACCGACCGATCCGGCTTGTTGCCTGTGGCCTGCTGGCACCTCTTGCCCTGGCCGTGCTCTCCGGCTGTTACTCGTACAATCCCTTCGGCTACAGGGGATACCCCGAAGTGCTTTCGACTGTGCCGACGCCGTTGATCGCACCCCCGGGCGGCCTGATGCCCGGCCAGCCGCTGCCCGCTGGTGTCGTCCCGATCGGTCCCCAGGCCGCCACGCCCAACGGAGTCATCGGTTCGGGGTTGATGCCGCCGGTCCTGGCGACTCCCACCCCCTTGGCACTCCCCGCGACCGCTCAGCCGGTACCCAACTACCAGGACCCGACCGATTCGGCGGCGGGTGCGGCGGGTGCGGCGGGTGCGGCGGGAGACGGTGCGGCGAAGTCGTCGACGCTGAGGATTCCCGCTGACGGGATACTCACGAGTGGAGTCACCGAGTCGGCCGGGGATGTGATCCAGGCGGGAGCCGCGACGAAATCGCAGCCGCCGGCCGAGTTCACCGCTCCGGCGAACGCGCAACCCATCGACCCCCCGCCGACCAGCGTTCCGACGATCAACGAGTCGAACTACGGCTACGACGTGGCCGGGTACACGTGGTTCAAGGGGACCGTCGAGTACGACAAGGCGGATGGAGCGTGGCACCTGATGTACGCGGTGACGCCCAGCCAGAACGATCCCTATGGCGGAGACATCAGCCTGGCCGATGATCCTCGGCTCGAGGCTCTGCAGCACAACGACGTGATCTACGTCACCGGGACACTCAAGAGTGGGCTGACCGATCGGCTGGGCAAGCCGAGGCTCCAGATCCAGCAACTCTCGAACATCACCGCGAAGAAGTGAGCCGGCCGGCTCACTTCCTGGGATTCTCGTACCAGAACACCCCCAGGTTGGCGACCTCCTCGCAACTTATCACGTCCAGGTCGCCGTCGACATCGACCAGCTGGACGAGGTCGAATTTCGATCCCGCCGCGTCGCTGATGCGGGTGGTGGTCCATTTGCCGGAGGTGGGTGAGTCGCGGTAGCTGATCCAGCTGACGGCCCGTTTCTTCGGGTCACCGCGGTTGGCCATCACGAGATCCGGCTGTCGATCGCCATCGATGTCTCCGATGGCCACTCCCTTGCCGTAACGGAACTCGTCGGGCAGCGGGATCGAGTGTTCGGTGAAGCCGTTGGTGCTGCCCAGGAACAGCAGCAACCGGCTCTCGCGGGCGGCAGGGCATACATCCAGGCCTGCTTGCCGGCGACGGCAGGGATCGACCCGGTGGTCCAGGCGGCGGGGTCGAGTTGGCGGCGTCGGCTCGAGGGGGCCCAGTGCACGAAGATCTGCCGGGTGCTGCCCTCGCAACAGCTGATGACATCGAACTGGCCGTCGCCGTCGAGGTCGCCGAACACGGCGTCCTCGGGTGATCGCACACGCCCCACCGGCCAGGGCTTGCGGGCCAGTTTGGGACCGGGGTTCAAGCAGACGCGGATCGCTCCACCCTGTTCCCAACCGGTGGCGACATCGAGCCGCCCGTCGTGGTTGATGTCGGCCAAGCGGACGCCGTCGGCACCCAGCTTGCCGGCCGTGCGGTCGGCGGCGTCGATCGTGTGCCGTCGCCAGGCGGGGTGGGCGGGTGGATCGGCGGCCGAGAGTGGGGAAGCGGCCAGGATGGCTGCTGTGGTCATCACCGCCAGCGTGAGTCTGAGACCGGACATGGCTAGATCTCGAACTCCCATCCCTCAGCCTGCCGCCGACGGTAGGCGGTCCAGTTGAAGCGGTAGAGCCGTGCGGCGCGGTGCCGGACGTCGGCTTCGATCTCCTCGGTGTCCTCCAGTACACCCATCTCGAGCAGCTTCTTGCGGAAGTTCCGCTTGTCGACCTCGTGGCCCAGCGCGGTCTCGTAGAGTCTCTGGACGTCACGCAGCGGGAACTTGTTGGGGAGCAGCTTGAAGCCGAGAGGGTCGTAGCGGAGTTTTCCGTAGAGTCGCTTGATGGCGTCGGAGAGGATCTTGTTGTGGTCGAAGGCCAGCTTGATCCGACGTGACTTCTCGATCGGGAACCAACCGGCCTCGCTGGCGTCGGTGCCGCCGCGTGGTTTGTGATCGATCCGCTTGACCAGCGCGATGTAGGCGACGGTGACGACGTGTTCTTCTCGAGGATCACGCTCGGGATCGCCGTAGGTGCCCAGCTGCTCCAGGTGCGCGCCGCGGACGCCGGTCTCTTCGAACAGCTCCCGGTGAGCAGCCTGCTCGAGATTCTCGATACCCGAACGCAGGAACCCGCCGGGCAAGGCCGATTGGCCCTTATGCGGAGCCTCACCTCTCTTGATCAACAGTACGTGCAACCCGTCGGTGTCCCACCCGAAGATGACGCAATCGACCGTCACCGACACCATCGGGTAGTCGTAGTGGTGCCGCTTGGCTCGTTTCTTCTGCGTCAGGCCCATCGTCGCTCCCGGTCTCGCGCGAACTCGCAGTTCGTGTGATTGAAACACTTCGCCCCGGCCCAGGTCAACCTTGCATCCCCACCCCGGCTCCACCCGCCGATATCGTGTTTACAACACACTATTATAGGTGTTATAATAACACGAATAAGGTCCGGCACGGCGTGGTGTCGGGTGAGGTGTGCGTGGCATCAGCGGAGGATGGGGAGATGACGGGAGCGGGGAGAGAGAGGCCGGAGCGGGCACCGGAGTTGTCGAAAGCGAGGAAATTTGCGGGTGTGACCGGCACCGGTTGGCAGCGGCAATTGCCTCGATGTCGACCGCTGGCGACTCCGGCGGTGGTCGACGGCCGGATCTTTGTCGGCGCGGGGTTTGGCAGTTACGAGTTCTACGCCTTCGACCTGGCCAGCGGGGAGCTCGAGTGGACCTACCGAACTTCCGACGACGGACCGACCGCCGCGGCGGTTGCCGAGGGGTTCGTGGCGTTCAACACCGAGAGTTGCGAGTTGGAGGTATTGACGGTCGAGGGCATCCCGGCCTGGAAGCGTTGGTTGGGCGATCCGTTGATGAGCATGCCGGCGATTGCCCAGGGGCGAGTGTTGATGGTCTATCCCGACAGCCGGGGCAATCGCCAGCACAAGCTGGCCGCCTTCCGGCTAGGCGACGGCAAGCCGTTGTGGAGGGTCGAGTTGACCGGCGAGGTGATCACGGCTCCGGTGGTCGAGGCCGGCAAGGTTTATGCCAGCACGCTCGACGGACGGGTCTGGTGTGTCGACGCCGTCAGCGGGAATCTCGATTGGCAAGCCGATCGCCAGGCGACATCGGCTCCGACGGTCTTCGCTGGCGAGTGTCATTTCAGCCAGAAGGACGAGTCGGAGGTGGGCGGGACCTCGCCGGGCCACGACCACCGCCGCGAGTCGTCGGATCGTCCCGAGGACTGGGCGGATTCGTATGAGGTGCAGGCGTACCTCGACACCGCTCAACTGAAGCACCGCACTCACGAGACCACTCGACAGAAGGCCGAGTACCTCGACCTGAAGCACCGCCGTCACCGTTCGAGGAAGTTCCGTCGCGACAGCCAGGAGGACGCTCGGGTCGGTTTCTCGTCGTCCAAGGGTGATTCGAAGATGCACCAGGCCCAGCGGCTGCTGGGTCGCTCGACGGTGTCGGGAGTCTGGAGTTACCAGGGGTCCAAGCCGTTCATTTCCGGTGGCCGCAAGTTTTCGTCGATGGGCAGCACGTTGAAGTGCGTGGACCTGGCATCGGGCCAGACTGCGTGGCAGCAGCGGCTGGTGGCCGACGACACCCCCGTCGACAGCCTGGTGACTCCCCCCTCGCTTGCCGGCGGCAAGGTCTTTGTCGGCACCGATCGCGGCAAGGTGCATTGCCTCTCGCAGGAGACCGGCAGGGAACTCTGGCAAGTCCACGTCGGTTCCGGATTGGTGTTTCCTCCTGCGGTCACATCCGGCTGGTGCATTGCCGGCACGGCCACGGGTCAGCTGGTCGCATTTGAGACTGGTGACGCGGCCGACGACGGCTGGCAGATGTGGGGCGGCACGGCGGCTCACAACGGGTTGCCCGGTGAAGGGGTGTATCCAGATGGATCCCAGCAGGAGGCTCAGGCGAGATCTCCCGGGGTTTCCACCCCGGGCTAGCCCGCCTGCGGCGGGTCGCTGCGGCGGAACTGGGGTGGGGGTGTCCTTCGGCCCGGCTACGGCACCGAGGTCTCGTCGGTGAACCACTCGGGGAATTTCCCCGAGACGATGATCCTGCGGCCGTCTCTCAGGACCGTCAGCCTGACCGTGTCGCCGGGCCGATGCCGCTGCAGCAGGTGGCCCAGGAAGGTGTCGAACAACCGGACTCGCCCGATCGGCTCGGGGATCCCCACCACCACGTCCCGCTTCTTCAGCCCGACGCTGCGGCCGAACCCGTCGGAATAGATGCTCGAGATCTTCACCCCCAGCGTCTTGACCGAGATCCCCAGGTCCTTTCTCTGAGACGGAGCCAGGCTGTAGCCTCGCATGCCGGTCCGAAACGGAGCACTCCGCAGCGATATCTTCCAGCCGATGTCATAGGCCCACCAACCCCTGGCCGGCCTCAGCGAAACCTTCAGTGTCCGGATCTCCCCGTCGTCATAGAGCCGCCTGAGTGTCCAGGCAATCGGTCGGCCTGCCAGCGCCGGTTCGGCGCTCCGGTCGAGTCCGAAACGGATGTCGTAGTCGGAATGGACCGGGACATCGCCGACGGAGGTGATCACGTCGCCGGGCTTGACGCCAGCGGTGGCGGCGGCCGATTTCGGCTCGACCCGCTCGACCTGGTGCCCGTGTTCGGTGCGGATGGTCACGCCGAGAGTTTCGGGAAGCGGAAAGCGGAACAGTTCGCGTCGAGAAAACGTCTTGTCGTGGAACGACTGCAGCAATTGGTATTCGCGAGCGATGTGGCAGCGGACACAGCCGCGGTGGTTGGCCTTCAGCAGCGGGATATCTCTGGGCGTCTGCCGCCCCGGTTGCCTGGGCTGGAACCGTTTCCTGCCGCTGGGCCTTTGGTGTTCGGCCAGCACTTCGTCCATCGTTCTCAGCAGCGACGACACGCTCATCCGCTCATCAGGCTCGCCTCCGTCCCGACCACCGTATCGGCTGTAGACGTTGAGATTGGCGTCGGTGAAGAAGGCGTTCCAGGTCACGTCCATGTCGAAGGTGAAGCGGTTGAGGTCGATGCCCGAGAGCCGGGTGACCCGCACGCAGACAAACCGCCGACGCTTCGCGGCGATCTGCTTGTCTTCATGAGCAACCTGCTCATCCCAGGCCCAGCACTCGGGTCAGGTCTCGCAACGAAACACGACGAACAGCGGACGTTTCGATTCGCGGGCCTCGCGGCGGGCCTCTTCGAGGTTGCGGTACCAGCCATCCTTGGGCGCCGCGGCCAGCAGTGGTGATGCCAGCAGTGTGGCGGTGAGCAGTGCGAGGGCGGGTCGGTGCATGGGCGGCGGGGCGGGGGGGATGTTGGGGGGCGAGATGGACAGGATACCCGGCGGGGTGGGCCGGTGTCATCCCGACGTCTGGGACTGGCTCCGTAGCTGCAGGCGCAGCCGGAGGCGGAGGTGCCTGTCCCGGGATCTTCAGGCTGTCGCTTGCGAGGGGACAGGCACCTGCGCCTGCGGCTACGGAGCCAGTCCCTGCGGCTACGGAGCCAGTCCCTGCGGCTACGGAGCCAGTCCCTGCGGCTACGGAGCCAGTCCCTGCGGCTACGGAGCCAGTCCCTGCGGCTACGGAG
>CAUZEQ010000270.1:0-6809 GCA_963578885.1 Planctomycetota bacterium | reverse complement strand
GATGAGCCTGCCACTGGACCAATTGACGATCAAGGCCCGCGACGCGGTGCTGCGGGCACAGCAGACCGCCCAACAGCGGCAGCATCAATTCGTCGCTCCCCTGCACCTCCTGGCCGCATTCTTCGATGATCCCCGCGGCGTGGTCGCCATGCTGTTTGAACGCATTGGGGTCGAGACCCTCTCGCTGAAGACACTCGTCGACACAGAACTCGACCGGCTGCCGGGTGTCACCGGCGGCGGCAGCGAACTGGGAATCTCGCCCGCGCTCGACGCCGTGCTGAGTTCCGCCGACCAGCGAGCCCAGGCAATGGGTGACCGGTTCCTCTCCACCGAACACCTCCTGCTGGGACTGCTCGACTGCGACGACACCGCCGGGCGATTGCTAAAGCTCTCAGCCGTCGAGGAACGGGACGTTCTCGAAGCGCTCGAAGCGATCCGAGGCAACCAGCAGGTCTCCGACGACACCCCCGAAGAGAAATACGACGCGCTGAAGAAGTACGGAACCGACCTGGTCGCTCTGGCCCGAGCCGGGCAACTCGATCCGGTCATCGGCCGCGACCAGGAGATCCGGCGGGTGATCCAGGTGCTCTCGAGACGACGCAAGAACAACCCGGTGCTGATCGGCGAACCGGGAGTTGGCAAGACGGCGATCGTCGAAGGCCTGGCACAACGAATCGTACGCGGTGATGTGCCCACGAAGCTGGTCAACCAGAGTGTCGTGGCGCTGGACCTGGGTGCTTTGATCGCCGGAGCCAAGTACCGCGGCGAGTTCGAGGACCGGCTCAAGGCGGTGCTCAAGGAGGTCGAAGCGTCCCAGGGCCAGGTGATCCTGTTCATCGACGAGTTGCACACAGTGGTCGGAGCCGGCGCCTCGGAAGGATCTCTCGATGCCTCCAACCTGCTCAAGCCCGCCCTGGCACGCGGTGAGCTTCACTGCGTCGGAGCCACCACGCTCGACGACTACCGGCAGCACATCGAACGCGATGCCGCGCTGGAACGCCGCTTCCAGCCGGTGCTGGTCAATGAGCCCACCGTCGACGACACCGTCTCGATCCTCCGCGGACTCAAGGACCGCTACGAAACGCACCACGGTGTCCGCATCACCGACCAGTCCCTGGCCGCCGCCGCCACGCTCGCCGATCGCTACATCGGCGACCGATTCCTCCCCGACAAGGCGATCGACCTCGTCGACGAGGCAGCCAGCCGCTTGAGAATGGAAATCGACTCGATGCCCGCCGAGATCGACCAGGCCACCAGGCAATTGACTCGGATGCAGATCGAAGCAGCTGCATTGGCCGAGGAAGCCGAGGAAGCCGACGACGCAAACTCGCCGGGCCACCAGCGGCTCGAGGAACTCAGGCGGCAGATCGCTGATCGCGACGAGGAGGTCACGCGGCTCAAGGCTCAGTGGGAATCCGAAAAGGCGGTGCTCGGACAGCTGCAACCGCTCAAGGAATCGATCGAACCGCTGCAGGGGGCCTACGAGCAGGCGTTTGCCCGCGCCCGAGAGTCGAATCTCAACGAGGACTTCGTGACCGCTCATGCTGCCGAAGCCCAGCTCGGCCAGGCCCGGTCGCAACTCGAACAACTCGAAGCCCGCATCGCCGCCAGCGAAACAGACGACCAGCAGCGGATGCTGCGAGAGAAGGTCACCGGCGAGGACATTGCCCAGGTGGTCAGCAGCTGGACGGGAATCCCGGTCAGTAGAATGCTGAGGGACGAGCGGGAGAAGTTGCTCGATTTGGAATCGGTGCTGCACCGGCGAGTGGTGGGGCAGGGGGAGGCGGTCGAGGCGGTGGCCAACGCGGTCCGACGGTCCCGCTCAGGACTCGCTGAACCGGGACGGCCGATCGGGTCGTTCCTGTTCCTGGGTCCCACCGGCGTCGGCAAGACCGAACTCTGCAAGGCCCTGGCCAAATTCCTCTTCGACGACCCCCAGGCGATGGTGCGGATCGACATGAGCGAGTTCATGGAATCGCACTCGGTCGCCCGCCTGATCGGGGCCCCGCCGGGGTACGTCGGCTACGAGGCCGGTGGACGGTTGACCGAAGCAATCAGGCGACGCCCCTACTCGGTGATCCTGCTCGATGAAATCGAAAAGGCCCACCGCGACGTGCTGAATGTCCTACTGCAGGTGCTCGACGACGGACGCCTGACCGATGGACAGGGTCGAACCGTCGACTTCTCCCATTCGCTGATCGTGATGACCAGCAACCTCGGCAGTGCCGCCATCCTCGAACACGTCGAGCAGAACGACCGCGAGGCGATCAACGAGGCCCTCAACGAAGTGCTCTCCCGTGCGTTTCTCCCCGAATTCCTCAACCGCATCGACGAGACCATTATCTTCTCGCCGTTGGACCCCGCCGACATACGACGCATCGTCGACCTCCAACTCGTGGAACTCACCGGCCGGCTCGCCGAACAGGGCTACGGACTGCGGGTCACCGAACAGGCTCGAGACCTGCTGGCCCGCGAGGGCTACGACCGGCGGTACGGGGCGCGGCCGCTGAAGCGAGTGATTCAGCAGAGGATCCAGAACGGGCTGGCCAACAGGTTGCTGGCCGGAGAGTTTCCCGAGGGATCGCTGCTGGAGGTCGACGGACACGCCGATGGGTTCGTCTTCACCGCCGATTCAGCCGGCGACCGCTCTCATGCTGTCGCCTCGAGCCTGCCGTCGGCAAAGTGACCGAAGCAGGGGGACTCAGTCGGCGGCGGGTTCGTTTTCGAGATCGACCAGCGGAGAGATCCGCTGCACCTTCTCGACGATCGCCTGCTTCTGGCTCTTGTTGGTCGCCGCGGCGAATTCCTTCCGCAGTTTCTGCAACTTGTGGCGACGGTGCCGTCGCCGAGCGATCTCGCGGTCGCGTTCAACTCGTCCCATCGGTGGCCAGGTCCTGGTCGAAAAGAGCGGTACCCACAGCAGCTCTGCCCGGGCAGAGCGTCAAAACGGTTGTAGCAAGCGGCCCCGGGATGGTCAATCGAGGGCCCCGCTCACGTCGACCCATCGGCGCTCTGCATCCGAAGCCAGCACCGCATCGGCCACGGCCTGGGCACTGGCCCCATCACGAAAACTCGGCACCGGATCACGGTGCTCGATGATCGAGGAGACGAACTCAAAGACCAGGTCGTATCGAAACACATCGCTGGGCACACCCTGGGCCGGGTCGCGGGGACTGCGCTCGGGCACCAGGAACTCGTCGGGCACCGCCACCTTGCTCAACGACTCGCCGTGACCGCCCAGCAGGATGTTGTTCGGATCGGTCAGCTGGTAGACCGCCGACGCCTCGCTGCCGTTGATCTCGGCCCACTCGAATCCATACCCGTCGTTGTAGTGCCCCTTCATCAGCGTGCTGCCCTCCCAGACACCCACCGCCCCGCATTGGAAACGCCCCACCAGTGCCGACCAGTCGTCGACGTCCGAGGGTTCGCAGACTCCTCCGTCGGGAGTCTCGGTCCGCGGGGCAAACTGTGCGACGGCGCCGCAGACCGAGGTGATCGGACCGAGCAGGTCCTGGGCAAAATCGATCCGATGAATCGTCATGTCGTACAGGTCCCCGGCGCCCGCCTTGTCCTTGTACTGCCGCCAGCTCCAGCTGGTCTCGGGCAGGTCGAGGAATCTCTGGCTGCGAAAGTGGCGTGGAGTGCCCAGTTGTCCATCGGCCAGCAGGTGCCTGAGATAGCGCATCGACGGAGCGAAACGGTAGGTGAAGGCGGTCATGTGCCGCACATCGGCATCCCGCGCCGCACGGTACATCCGGGCCGACTCCTCAAAACTCAATCCCAACGGCTTCTCGCACATCACGTGCTTCCCGGCCGCGACACAGGCCAGGGTGATCGGGGCGTGAGTGAAGTTGGGGGTGGCGATGATCACCGCGTCCACATCATCGGAAGCCGCGATCTCCTGGTAATCGGTCGTCGTGTGCACAACGCCCCAGTCGACTCGACGCTGCTCGAGCAGGGCCTCGTTGGGGTCACACACAGCAACCAGCTGTGCTCGAGGATCGATGGCGATCCCCGGGACATGATGGTAGTCGGCGACGGCACCGGCTCCGATCATCGCAATCCGCACCGTCTCACTCACCGTCTCACTCACCGTCTCACTCATCGGGCTGCCTCGTGTTGATCTCTTGCACCATCGCCAGTGCCTCGTCGCGATCCTGGATGACTCGATCCAGCTGCGCGGCCCGCACCGAATCCAACAGTGTCTTGAACAGCGGACCGGGACTCAAGCCGATCGCCTGCAGGTCGTCTCCGGTCACAAGCGGCTGAGGATTCAGCTGCTTGTCCGATACGGTTTCCAGCAACTCGCGGCACCAGGCCACGTCTGAACTCTCTCGACCGCCGGCCTGCTCGATCGCATCGACCAGATCCAGCAGCCGGTCCCGCGACCGATGTGCCAGCACGGGGAACAGTTTCGAACGAAGCTGAGTCGGGGCCGAGTCGAGCGCGGACCGCGAACAGACCAGCCAGGCCACCTCGTCGCACTCGCGGTTCGACAACTTCAATCTCTGGCAGACCGCACGCGGATCGGCGACGTCGACCAGCAGCAGCGCCAGGCCGAGATTCGCCGAGGCCGATTCGGGCAACCGCTCCAATCGTGCTACCGCGTCCGAGTCCGCCCCGACGGTGATCTCGGGAAACACACACTCCAGCAACCCCGTCTCGATCGCCAACCCGACCGCCACCGCGCGGCTCCTGTGACAGAGCATCCTCCGCCACTCCTCGGCAATCCGCTCGGCGCTGACCACCGAGATCTCCGTGGCATGCTCCCCGATCGCAGCCGCGGTGGCCGGATCGAGCGTGAAGCCCAGCAAGGCGGTGAAGCGGATCGCCCGCAGCATCCTCAACTTGTCCTCGTCGATCCGTAACTCGGGATCACCAATCGCACGCACCAACTGCTGCTGAAGGTCGTGCCGCCCGCCGACATCGTCGAAGACCTCGCCGGTCTGGGGATCCATGAACATGCCGTTGATGGTGAAGTCGCGACGGCGGGCGTCTTCCTGCCTCGAGGCGAACTGGACCGAATCGGGATGTCGCCCGTCGCCATAGGCACCCTCGGTCCGATACGTCGCCACCTCGATCGGCGGCTGCGGTCCCCCGTCTCGCACCAGGATCACTCCGAACGCCGCACCGACCTCATGCGTCAGGTCTCGACCGAAGATCTCACGCACACGCTCGGGCACAGCATCGGTGGCGATGTCGTAGTCGTCGGGAACATGGTCGCCTCCGAGCAACAGATCGCGCACGCATCCCCCGGCCCAGACGGCTTCGTGACCCGCCTCGACCAGTCTCTTGACAACTTCCAGGGCAAATGCCCGGCGGTCCTGGGCCTGGCCCATCCGCGACTCCCCCGAATTGACTCTGCGCAAATCTACTCTCGTGGCCGACCCCTGTGGGGTCAAGCACCGCGGCCGACTCCCGAGACCGGGTCGACTTGACCACACAGTGACCCCGCCGCACACTCGGATCTTCGCAGTCCTCCCGGCCCGCCATGCCCGACTCCGCCCGCAACGAGCCACCGCCACCACAGCAACTGGCCCGGCAGCAGGAGCAATCGGCAGAGATCAGGGCCCTCGAGTCCAAGAACCTCCTCACGCTCGCGGCGCACTACATCTCGCTGCGTCTGGGTTGGATCTTCAAGACCGAGACGGTGATCATGCCGGCCTTCATGGACGCGATTTCGGGCGCCGGCTGGCTGCGTGGCTGCCTGCCAGTGGTCAACCGGATCTGCAGCAGCCTGCCCCCGCTGTTTTATGCCCCGAAACTGAAGGCGGCTCCCAGGAAGAAGGTCCTGCTCGGGGTTGCCACCCTGGCGATGGCGATCCCCTTCTGCGTGCTGGCGGTGACCTGGCTGAGGGTCTGGCAACCCGGGTCGGGGCTGCTGGTGGGCATGTCCGGATGGATGCCGGCGCTGTTCCTGGTCTGCTACGGCGTCAGTTTCGTTTTTACAGGGCTGCAACGGCTGGCCTGGTCGACACTGCAGGGGAAGCTGATCCGAGACAACCGTCGGGGCCGGCTGCTGGCCATTTCGGGGCTGCTCGGCTCGATCATCTCGGTGGCTGCCGTGCTGCTGCTGATCCCCGGCTGGCTGAAACAGCCTGATGGCGGCTTCGCCTGGATCTTCCTGATGACCGCGGGGGGCTTCGTACTGGCCGCAGCCCTGGCCTGCCTGGTCCACGAGCCGGCCGACGAAGAGGCCCCGGCCCCGCGACGGCGTCCCGGGCAGCTGCTGCTGGAGGCCTGGGAGCTGTTCAGCACCAACCGGCCGTTCCGCCGGATCGCAGTCGTTGCCATGCTGTTCATCTCGATTCAGCTCGCCTTCCCGCACTTCCAGACCCTCGGACGCAACACGCTCAGTGACGAGCAACGTCAACACGGCAGCTACCTGATGCACTGGATGGTGGCCCAGAACATCGGGTTCGGCGTCGGCACCTTCCTGTTCGGCTGGCTGGCCGATTACTGCGGCAACCGGCTGGTGATCCGCATCGAGGTCTTCCTGCTCGCCGCGGTCCCGCTGCTGGCGCTGCTGCCGGCCGACTGGTTCGGCGGCCACTACTGGATCATCTTCAGCCTGCTGGGCCTGACCCCGTTAGCGTTTCGCACCATCTACAACTACGTGCTCGAACTGGCTCCACCCTCGGAACACCCCCGCCACATCGCCACGCTCAACCTGGCCATGACCGTGCCGTTTTTCGCCTCACCGGCGGTCGGCTGGATGATCGACGAGTTCGGCTTCGAAGCGATCTTCGTCGGGGTCGCGATCATCGTGGCCGCCGGCGGACTGCTGACTTTCGGAATGGTCGAGCCCA
>CAUZEQ010000269.1:0-6809 GCA_963578885.1 Planctomycetota bacterium | reverse complement strand
TCCTGGGTTCGAAACGCTCTGGTGGCAGGGTTTGACGGTGGGAGGTCAAATCTGGTTGCGTTAGCAACCGGCCACCGGGTGAGTCCAGGCCCGGCATCAATCTGATCCGTGCGAGCGAGGGATCCGTTGCTGCGGATCCCTCGCTTTGTTTAACCCCGGGGTGGTCTATGCTGCGCCGCAGCAGCGACTGAGAGTTGGAGTCAGGCCGTCGGCGCGGGGCCTGAGCGCGGATTGACACGCGTGTTGAAGGTGGTCTATCGTCCACTCATGCGAGCTGTGGTGCGAGAACTTGTGTACGCGGCCCTTTACGCAGCGGCCTGTGCGGGGCTGGTGTACTGTTGTGCCTCGAGCCTGTGGCGAATCGGAGACGTACCCGGCGGCAGCAAGGTCCTGTTTGCCGTGCTGGTCTTTTTCGGAGCCTACGGTGCGTATCTCTGCGGCCAGACGTCCGTCGAGATCGTCCAGTCTTTGAGCAAGCTGGGCGAAGCGGCTGAGTCGGATCCCCAGGAGGACTCGTCGTCGGAGCCTGGGGGCGCGGAGTCGACTACCGAGTCTGCGGCCGTTGTTGTGAAGGCGGTTGTGGACTAGCGCGATGTCCGGACCCTGAGTCCCAGCCAGCTCGGCAGGGTGCCCCCCATCACTCCGGCGACTCCCAGCAGCAGTCTCCAACGGCGAGACACTCGCCGGGGTCCGGTCTCCACGGCGGCCGCCTCGTCGGAGTGGGCCTCGTGGAGAGGGTCCACGATCAGGCGAGCCAGTCGGTGACGACCTCGCCGCCCACGTCGGTCAGGCGGAAGTCGCGTCCCTGGAATCTGTGGGTCAACTTGAGGTGATCGAGTCCGAAGCAGTGCAGCATCGTGGCGTGCAGGTCGTTGACGTGCACCGGTTTCTCGGCCACGCCCCAGCCGATCTCGTCGCTGGCTCCGTGCACCAGCCCGCCCTTGAGACCTCCGCCGGCCAGGAACATGCTGAAGCAGAACGGGTGGTGGTCTCGGCCGGTGACACTCGGCCGTGCACCGCGGTTTTCACCCAGCGGGGTTCTGCCGAACTCGGCTCCCCAGACGACCATTGTCTCTTCGAGCAGGCCGCGTTGCTTGAGGTCCTTGATCAGTGCGGCGATGGGCTGGTCGACGACGTCGGTGTTGTAGGCGAGTTCGTTGTCGAGGTTGCTGTGGTGGTCCCAGGAGGCGTAGACGAGGTTGACGAAGCGGACGCCTCGTTCGACCAGCCGCCGGGCGAGCAGGCAGTTGCGAGCGAAAGTCTGATAGGTATTTCCCGCCTTTCCACGCCCTCCCTTGCGGATCTCCTTGCGGTCGACCCCGTACAGGTCGCGTGTCGCGCGGGTTTCGCTCGAGAGGTCGATCAACTCCGGTGCAGCCGTCTGCATGCGGTAGGCGAGTTCGTAGCTGGCGATGCGACTGGCGATCTCGGGGTCGCGGGTCTGTTCGAGCCGGCCGGCGTTGATCTGCCGCAGCACGTCGAGGCCCTTGCGTTGCAGCTGAGGCGGCAGGCCGCTGGGGTTCGAGAGGTTGAGGACCGGCTCACCGGAGGTGCGGAAGCGGACACCGGAGTAGAGGCTGGGCAGAAAACCGCTCTGCCACAGAGTCGCCCCACCGCTGGATCCTCGTCCGCTGGTGAGCACGACGTATCCGGGCAGGTCGCGGGTCTCGTTGCCCAGGCCATAGTTGATCCAGGAACCCATCGTCGGCAGGCCGAAAGTGCCGCGGCCGCACTGCATCATCAGCTGGCCGGGATGGTGGTTGAATTGTTCGGAATACATCGAGCGGACCATCAGCAGGTCGTCGGCGCAGCTGCCGATGTGGGGCAGGAAGTCGGAGAACTCGGTGCCGCACTCGCCGTAGGGTCGAAATGTCCGCTTGGTGCCCATCAGGCGGACCGAGTCCTTCTTGATGAAGGCGAAGCGAACATCCTTGAGCTGTTCGTCGGGCATCGGTTGCCCGTGCAACTGGTTGAGCTTCGGCTTGGGGTCGAAGAGGTCCAGGTGAGACGGGGCACCGGCATTGAAAATGAAGATGCACGACTTGGCGCGTGGCTCGAAGTGAGTCGGCTTGGCTGCCAGCGGGTTGGGGTCGGCCCCGAGCAGTCCGTCCTCGGCCAACAGCGACGCCAATCCGGCGGCACCCAGGCCACAGGCCGAGCTGGTCAGGAAGTCGCGGCGTGTACGGGCCAGCACATCGAGCATCTCAGCGTCTCCTCTCGTGGTTATTCACGAGTGATGAATTCATCCATGTTGAGCATGATTCGGCAGGTGGCCACCCACGCGGCCGATTCGGCGGCCGATGTCCCCTTGGTGGCGTACTTGCCAACCAGTTTCTTGGCGTCATCGGCATGGTCGGTGTACCAACTGCGGGCGTCTCGGAGCAGCCCGGCGAAGCTGTCGAGTTCTTCCGCCGCGGGGCGACGGGCCACGCAGAACCGAAAGGCTCGGGCCAGCCGGGCCTGGTCATCGGCGTGCTGTTCGCCGATGACGCGACGGGCCATCGCCTGCGAGGCCTCGACAAAAACCTCGTTGTTCAGCGTGGTCAATGCCTGCAGCGGGGTGTTTGAGGCTCGGCGTTCGACGCAGGTGGTGTTGGAATCAGGGCAATCGAAGGTGGTCAGGTTAGGGTGCGGGGCGGTTCGCTTGAAGAACGTGTACAGGCCACGTCGAAAGCGGTCGGCACCTTTGCTGGCGGTCCACTTGAAGTTGTTGGCGTAGCTGAGTGCCGCCACGTCGGCCGGCATGGGTGGAAAGACGCTGGGTCCGCCGATCTTGCGAGAGAGCAGGCCCGAAGCGGTCAGGCTGTTGTCGCGGATGATCTCGGCCTGCAGACGGACGCGATTCTGGCGGGTCAGCAACAGGTTCTGCGGGTCGGCCGCGGCCAACGCCAGCGATGTGACCGACGTCTGGCGGTAGGTGTGCGAGAGCACGATCGTGAGAATCAGATCCTTGCGGCTCCACTTCAAACGCCGGTACTCGGTGGCCAGCCAGTCGAGCAGTGCCGGGTGAGTCGGCTTCTCGCCTCGGACGCCGAAGTCGTTGACGGTCCGCACCAGCCCCTTGCCAAACAGGTGGGTCCAGGCGTGGTTGACGGCGACCCGAGGGGGCAGAGGATTGTTGTCGGCGACCAGCCAACTGGCGAGATCGAGCCGATCGGCCAATTGCTTGGGATCCTTGTGACGGGGCTTGACCGGGGGCAGCGTGCCGAGTCCGGCGGGGATGGCCGGAGTGGTCTTCTGCGGTCTCAGGAAGTCGCCCCGGTGAAATAGTATGGTGGTTCGAGGACTCTGGGTCCGCTGAGTGATGACCCGGACACTCATTTGGGGCCGTTTCGGAGCCGCTTTCTTGAGATCGGCCAGTTTCCGGACCAGGCTGGCGGTGGTCTTGTCGACGCTGGCGTAGTGGGCTAAGAGCACGGCGGTCGCCTTGGCGTCCTTGGGCTTTTTCTTGACCGCCAGTAGCGCGGCGAGGACTGGCTTGGGGAGACCGAGCCCGGTTTGGGTTCCGGTGAGCGGAACCAGGCGGAAGTGGCCCAGGGTGTGACGGCCTCCGTAGGCCTGCGTGAGGGTCACCCGGAGGTGGGGGGTTTCTTTCAGAGGTTGCGGTCTGGCGAGCAGGAAGGTGGCCTGGTGGGGCTTGCCCGTTTGCGGGGCGATGGCCCAGCCGGTCTTGGGTGCGTTGTCCAGGGCGTTGGCCGGTGGAAACTTCGCCTGGTGGAACGACGCGGAGGCGGAGGCGAGCTTCAACTCGGTCGGTTTGGCAAAGGAGTCTTCGGCCGCGACTTCCACCTTCCAACCGGTGACGACCACGTTTCCGTTGTCGGCACGGCCGGGGCCGTTTCCCGGCAGTGACTTGTGAGGGATCAGCTCGAGCCGGAATCCCGAAAGCGTCGCAGCGTCGATCCGACCCCGCAGCGTGTAGGTCACCGTGTCGGGATTGGGTCCCGAGGCCAATAGCGACGAGTTCTTCTGCACGGCCAGCTTGACACCACCGGAACTGCTGGCGATGAGACCCTCAAGCGGGAGATCGCGGATCGGGTCGGATTCGGACCCGGCCAGTGCCTCGAGTTGTCCGGAAATCCAGGTCTTGAGTCCTGGTCCGAGCTTGGCTCGGGCTGCTGCCAGTGCTGTCTCGGTGGCCGCCAGCTTCTTGCTGTGGGCTGCGGTGTCGGTGGTGAACTTGGCAAGAGCTTCCGGGGAGGTAACGACGTTCGAGCTGGTCTCGTCGCCGTTGTTGTAGAACGCGAACAGCTGAAAGTATTCGCGCTGGGTGATCTGGTCGTACTTGTGCGAATGGCACCGCGCACATCCGACGGTCAGTCCCAGCCAGACGGCACCGGTGGTTTCGACGCGGTCAAAGACGGCCTCGACCCGCCACTGTTCCTTGTCGGTCCCACCCTCGGTGTTGGTCAGCGTTTGCCGATGGAAGGCGGTGGCCAGGACCTGGCTCTCGGTGGCATCGGGCAGCAGGTCTCCGGCAATCTGTTCGATCGTGAACTGGTCAAAGGGCATGTCATCGTTGATGGCGTTGATCACCCAGTCTCGCCATCGCCAGGCGTTGGGCCGGGGCCGATCCTTTTCGTAGCCGTCGCTGTCGGCGTAGCGGGCCTTGTCGAGCCAGTGTCGTCCCCAGCGCTCACCGAAGTGAGGTGAGTCGAGCATCTGCTGGACCAGTCGCCGGTAGGCGTCGGGCCGCTTGTCGGCGACGAAGCGATCGACCTGTTCGGGGCTGGGGGGCAGTCCGATCAGGTCGAGGCTGAGACGTCGGGCGAGGGTGTAGCGGTCGGCGGCCGGCGAGGGCGCCAGTCCCTCTTTGGCCAGCCGTGCAAAGACGAACGCATCGATGGGTGAGAGGACCAGGGCGGTGGGGCCCTTGGGCAGCTTGGGGGTGGGGGGGCGTTTCAGCGGGGCATAGGCCCAGTGTGCCAGTTCGGGACCGCCGATCGTGATCCCCTTGGGCCACTTGGCACCCTGGTCGATCCAGGCCCTGAGCAGTCCCACCTGGTCCTTGGACAGCAGGTCGCCTTCGGGCGGCATGGTGATGTCGGGATCGAGTCCGCCGACGTATCGGATCAGCAGGCTGCCGGCGCTGTTGCCGATCTCGAAGGCGACTCCCCGTTCGCCTCCGGTGAGTGTCCGGTCGTGAGAGTCAACACGGAGTCCCGATTCCTGTTTCTTGGGCCCATGGCAGCCGACGCAGTGTTTGGCCAGGATCGGCTTGATGTCCTTGTTGAAGTCGATCTTTCGCTTGGCTGGCGGCGGAAGTTGGTTGGCCGGGGGATCGGGTTCCGCGGCGGCATTCGGCTTCAGCGACACCAGGGCCCCAACGATCAGGGCCAGCAGACACAGCAGGGCGGTTCGGGCGGTTTGTGCGGGTCGGGGGCCGCTCATCGTAGGGGGACTCCGCGGTGGAGACTTCGGAAGGCCGGGTGGGGTCCGTGGATCTCGGAAGCGGCCATGGGCGAGGACTCGCCGGATAGTCAATCACGTGGCTGCAGACGTGTCAAGAACGTCCGGTACGAGGCGATCGCGGGGGTCCAATGACCAGAAACCCGTCCCCGAGCGGGACGGGTTTCGTGCCCGTGTGCGGCTTGTGCCGAGGTTGTTCAGCGAGAGGTGGAGGTGTTCTGGAAGGTACGGACCCCGCGGGCGGGCCGAGTGGGCTCGGTGTCCTGGGCCTTGTCCTTCTTATTCCGTTGTCGCTCGGCCCCTCGGGCCCTGGCGAATGCGACCACCTGGCGGGCACGGATCAGGTGCTGCAGGTGGAAGTAGGGGGGCTGGTATCCGCCACCGAGTCGGATACGGCGTTTGGCGGCCAGCAACTGCCAGGGCATCTTGCTGCTGATGTTCCAGGCCGCGGCCTGGGCCACCGGCGTGGGGAGCTGCCCTCGGGCGACCGCCCCCAGCAGTTCGTACAGGCTGGGGTCCTTGGAGTACTGTTCGACGGGAATCACTGCGTAGTACATTCTCGAGGTGGGTTCACGTTTCCCGTGTTCCAGGCAGACGCCTCGATAGGGCAGCCGGATGACTCTTTGCGGCGGGATCGAGAACATTCCCATGCCTCCGCCACCAGCGCCACCACCCTGCTGTCCGCCACCGCCGCCACCGGACCCACCGCCGGAGGACTGTCCGCCACCGCCCCCTCCGCCGCCTCCCTGACCACCTCCGCCTCCGCCTCCACCCATTCCCATGCCCATGCCGCCCTGCTTGAGCACCTGGACACCGACGAAGGCGTCGGGCAACTTGACCGTCAGGGGCTGATCGGTCTTGTTCTGGATCAGCAGGTTGCCTTCCCTGGAGTTCTTGAGGATCAGTCGAGCCGCCAGCGACCCGTCCTTCATGCCCTTGAACAACTCGACCTGCTTGGCGGCCGGATCGAATTTCGGCTTGCTGATCGGTCGGACTCTCCGCGTGCGTGCCGCGGCCGGCAGGACCGAGTTGACGCAGAAGATGGCCACGAGAGCCGGGACGGCGATCTTGAGGATACGCGTAGTGGTGAAGCGAGACACCATGGGTCGACTCCTGAGGCTTGGCCCGTGTGTTTTCACAATGGTATCCCACAATCTCGCAACGCGCCAATAAAAACTTGTCTTCTGCGGCCGAATGGTGCGTGGCCGGAGGTGGGGTTCAGGACCGATTACAGGGGTTTTGGGGCATATATCAGATACTCCGTCCCAGCGCCCTGGCCACGGCGCGGCAGCGATCCATGGTGTCGGCGAACTGATCGGGAGTCAGCGACTGGGCGCCATCGCTGAGTGCCTCGCTCGGGTTCGGGTGCACTTCGATGATCAAGCCGTCGCAATCGGCGG
>CAUZEQ010000268.1:0-6820 GCA_963578885.1 Planctomycetota bacterium | reverse complement strand
GTAGAGAAGGGGTCAGGCCCCAACACGGTCCGCCTGCGGCGGAACAAGGAACCGGCAAGTCGCCTCGACCGCCTCGGCCCAGTTCTCTTCGGCCGTGCGGCCTGACTTCTTTCGCGGCACCAAGTCGTGGTCGCCGTCGAGGATCCACTGAATGCGGATGGAATCGGACAACGTGTAGCCGGCTACCTCCTCGGGGGTACCGAACCGGTCTCGCTCGCCCTGGACGATCAGTGTCGCAGTGGCCAGGTCGGCCAGGTGCTCGGTCCGCGTCTTTTCGGGCTTGTCCGGAGGATGAAACGGGTAGCCCAGGCAGACCAGCCCCGCCACACCGCACTCGTCTGCGACCAGGCTGGCCATCCGGCCCCCCATCGACTTGCCTCCGATCACCAGGCCATCGGCTCCCAGCTCATCGATGACCGCTCTCCAGGCATCCAGCAGCACCGGCTGCCGATCGGGTGGTCGCCGCGTCCCGTCCTTGCGGCGTCTCACCATGAAAGGGAACTCGAACCTCACGACCCGGTGCCCGGCGATCGCAAGTCCCCCGGCGATCGCTTCCAGCGACGGGCTGTCCCAACCACGACCCGCTCCATGAGCCAACACGATGGTCCGCTCGGCACCCAGGGGGCCATCGCACAGGAACTCGGGAACGGATGTCACTCGAGTTGGTGATCCGGCTTTACCTATTCGCCAGCCGCAGCCGCCGCCTTGGGCTTGCCGATGCAGTAGAGGTGCTCGGTGGTGCGGAGCAGGATCTGGCCCTTCGAGAAGATCGGGGTGGCCACGGTGAACTCACCCAGCACGTTGGCTCCGACCACCTTGAACTCCTCGCCCGACTCGATCACGAACGTCTTGCCATCTTCTCGCGTGATGTAGATCCGTCCCCCGGCCAGCACCGGTGAACTCGAAAACGCCGTCCGGTTCTTCTCGGCCTGGCCACTCCAGATCGTCTTACCCGTCTTCACGTCCAGGCAGGTCACCTTACCGCGGTCGCTACAAACAAAGGCCCGGTTGCCCTGCACGATCGGAGTGGGCACATCAGCCGCGGCACCGCCCTTGTTGACCCAGGCCACATGCGACCGGGTCACGTCGCCCTGGCCACCCAGCCGAATGGCCGTCAGCGTGCTTCCGCGAGAATAGGGGGCCAGCAGCAGGTCACCGGCCACTACCGGCGAGGAGATGCTGCGGAAGTACTTTTGCCCCGACGGGTTCAGGCCGCCAACCCGCCACAACTCCTTGCCCGTATTGCAGTCGTGAGCGGTGACATGGTCGGCACCCAGAACCAGCAACCGCTCGGAGCCGCCGCGGTTGAGTACCAGTGGAGTCGTGTAACTCTGAGCCGCCTCGAGCGGCGCCTCGAGATTCCGATCGTGCTTCCACGCCACGTCGCCGTCCTTCTTGTCGAACGCGGCGACATACGATCCTCCCGTCTGCATCACCGCCACCAGGACCTTGTCCTTCGAGAGCACCGGCGAGGTGCCGAGGTCCCACCACAGGGTGTCCTTGCCCCAGGCCTTCTGCAGGTTCGTCTGCCACACCAGCTTGCCGGACAGGGTCAGGCAGGCCAGGTCACCGGTCTTGAAATAGACGAACAGCTGCTTGCCGTCGGTCACCGGTGACGGGTTGCTGCCGCTCGCCTTTCTGTGCTTGCCCTGGATCGAGGTCGCCCCGACAGTCGTCTTCCAGATCAACTTGCCCGCTCGGTCCAACGCCATCGTCGTGTTCCCGCTGGCGTCCTGGCAGGTCAGAATGATCTGGTTGTTCCAGATGATCGGCGTCGAGGTGCCCTTGCCCGGCAACTTCAGTCTCCACGCCACGTTCTCCGTGGAGCTCCACTTGAGGGGATAGCTGCCCCTGGGTGCCACGCCGTTGAATGTCGGGCCTCGCCAACTGGGCCAGTTGTTGGCCTGGACAGTAGAAACGGCCACGAGGACGGCCAGCATGGTGAGCAGGGGCAGACGGGGCATGAGGGACTCCGTGGCGAGGGTAATCAGCTGACGGTACAGGATATCAGACCGCTGCGGCGGCGGTGTCGGTGGCGGGCAGGATCGGACCAGCAGCCGCGTCTAGAGCCGGGCCTTCAGTTTCACGATCTCGCGGGCCAGGCGATCACGGAGTTGCAGCAACCATGCGGCGTTCTGGGACCAGTTGGTGTTCTCGGGAAAGAACCGCTTGATGTCCGAAAGTGCCCGCTCGGCCGACTTCATTTCGATCGACTTCTTCCGCCCCGTCTTGACCAGTTCCTCGAGCATGCTGGCGTACTCGAAGTCGTCGACCGACTCGCGGAACGCCTCCAGCCTCAGCGATGGCGTGACGGTGAAGTCGGCTCCCTTGGCCCCGGCTTTACGGCGAGGCGGATAGAAGAACGCCAGTGAACCGTTGGCGTGGCGGGTGTAGGGGTCGATCCAGGGGTTGTTCGAGTTCCCATAGAGGTGATCCCACCCGAACGACTCCCACATCAGCACCCCGCTGCCACCTCGCTGAAACACGTCCAGTGCCAGCACGCGGTTGTTGACTCCGGGCGTGTCGATGGCGATCCGGCTGGTGGCCACGATGTAGCACCACAGCTTCTGCCGATCGTGGGGAATCTTGTAGTCGTCGAAGTAGTACGGCATCCACCGGTCGTAGTTCTCGTCGATCTCGGGGCAGTACGTATCGATCAGGTCCGGAAACGGAAACTCCGTCAGGCCCTCGTTACCCGGTGATCCGGGATCCATCAGGCCCAGCCCCTGCATGCAGGCGACCACGCGGATCCGCCGTGTCAGCGGGTCGGACTTCAGCAGTTTCAGGAAATGAGCCAGCCGCCTGGGGTTCTCGGTTTCGTCGATCAGGATGTGGACGCGGTCGAGCCAGCCGTGCTTGTCGAGTTCCTCGGCGATCCGCCGAAAGAACTGCATCACCACGTTGTCGAACTGCTTCCGAGTGATCTCGATCGTGTTCTTCTCGGTCTTCGCCTTGTCGTAGGCGACGATCGTCATCTTCCGCCAGGTCTGCCAGCCCATCGACGTGTGAGGCGAGGAGATGGCGGGGAAGTCGAGTGGTTCGCCGGGCAGGTGATTGAAGTGGTTGCAGGCGGTCGGGTTGGTATGCAGCAGGCAGAGGCTGTTGACCTTGCGTTGGTTGATGAAGTGATCGAGTTCGGCGTTGAACTCTCGGAAGTCCCAGTCCTTCAGAGTGATGAAGTTGCCCGGCTCATCGACGTTGAACCCCTTGGGTGGCGGAGTCCAGTTCATCCCGATCTCGGTCAGCAGCGCAGCGTTCTTGGGATAGAACTTTGACTTGGCCATCCGATCGTAATAGCTGCGGGTCAGCTTCAGGATGTCGGACTTGCTCGAGACTCCGTGGTAGTCGATCACGCGTTTCGGCGACTTGCTGAGGTGATTGAGCTGCTTGACCATGTACTGGCCGCCCATGTCCGATCCGAACGACGCGAACTCGGGCAACTCGAACCCGTACACCTCGAGTTCCACCGGCACATCCAGCCCCTCGTCTTCGAACGCCACGCTCAGCGATCCCCGGTAGACTCCCGCCGGCGTTCCGCCCGGAACATGCAGCGTGATCCACACCGCCCGGTTGCCGTCGAGCGGATCAAGTTTCACGGGGCGGTCCAGCGGCACCAGCGGGTCACCGACCTCGCCGGTCAGGCGTGCCGGAGTGATGTAGCTGCCGGTCTTGATCGGTACATACTCGACCAGTCGGATCTCCGCGGTCCGCATCGAAATCGACAACCCCGACCCGGCCAGGGGCGAAAGCGTGACCGAATTGAGCGTGGTGGCTCGGCGCGGGGTCAGCACCAGCTGGAACGACTGCGATTCGTTGGCCGCAGCAGTCACGCGGATGCCACGGCGGACCTGCTGCGGCGGTCGCCGCTTGCGGGTCATCTTGACAGTCGACTCGGCGAACCACATCCGCACCGATTCCGAATCACCCACGCGGTATCGCGTATCGCCGGTGAATTCAGTGGCCGTGCCCACCGACCGCAGCGTCGCCGTCGCTTCGGGCACCGACTCGCGACGACGACGTGGCACCTGCAGGTGGTGGCTGCCCATCGGCTGGTAGTAGAGGTGGTAGCGATGAACACCGGGCGCGGTGATGTTGGCCATCAACCGAATCTCCGCGGTCCGAACGCTGATGTCGTGGATGGTGCCGATGAATCGGCCTCGAACCAGCAGCTCCATCTGTTGGCCGTCGGGCACGAACAACACGTCGTGGGTCCGCCTGGCCTGGGGCAGCAGGGGGGCGAAATAGCTGATGCGGTAGACGTGCTTCCTGAGAGGTGTTCCCGGTGGGAAGATCGGCTCGTAGGCCAGGGCGGGACACTTGCCACCACCCGATGACGTGAAGCTCATCAGGTGATACCGGCCCGGAGTCACACCGATCGTCTTCTTCTCGGCCTCGCCCTCCAGCACATCGCCGGCCAGTTCCGGGCCACTGCGGACCAGCGTGAAGCCCCCATCAACGGCCCGACCGATCGCGTTGCCCGCTTCGTCCACTTCGACCAGCTTGACCTGGTTGAAGGCCAGGTAGTTGGGATCAAAACGAAATGGTCCGACCCGGTTGATCTCTCGAACGATCCGCTCGGCATCAATCGGCAGCACCTGCCAACCAGCCCTCTTCGCCTCAACCTCCACCGGCACGCGGAACTGGTAGAAGCTGTCGGACCAGTCGGCGGCGGAAACGCCACCGGGCATGATCAGCAGGACCAGCAGGACCAGCAGGGCCAGCAGGGCCAGCAGGGCCTTGTTGACCAGCAGGGTGAATCGGCAAGTCATCGGTTGTGGGCCTGTTAGGCAGACATGTGGACCGGTCGTGCATGATAGCGGATCGGTGAGCGGCAAAGCTCTGTGGCGAAAGCAATGCCAGGCACCCCTGCGGTCCAGACTTGCCGCGCGGCAACCGAACAGGAAGACTGCATCTGCGATTCTCCCGAAAAGCCAACACCCATGCCCCGACTCACCGGTGCCCAGTTCCTCGCCGATGTGCTCAACCTCTACGAGGTCAGCCACGTCTTCTTCGTACCGGCGATCCTCAACCAGACGCTCGCCGAGATGGAACTCCGCAACACCGGCATCGACCGGGTGATGACTCATGGTGAGAAGTCGGCCGTCTACATGGCTGATGGTTTCGCGAGGGTCTCGGGTCGGCCGGGCGTCACCTTTGCCCAGTGCGTCGGTGCCGCGAATCTCGCCGCCGCGCTGCGGGACCCCTACCTCGCCTGTTCGCCGATGGTGGCCATCACCGGCGGCCCCTACCACGACACGCGGCATCGGCACACCTACCAAGAGATCGACGACTTCAGCCTCTTCAAGCCGGTCACCAAGTCGAGTACCCGGGTCGAGACGATCGATCGGCTGCCCGAGGCGGTCCGGCAGGCGTTCCGCGAGGCCACCAGTGGCACGCCTGGCCCGACGCACATCGAGCTGCTTGGCCACATGGGCGAGATCGAACTCGAGGAACTCGATGCCGAGCTGTGTTTCGAACCTCACATCACCTCAATCCCGGCAACCCGCAGTGCGGCCGTGCCCGAGGATGTCGTCGAGGCGGTCGCTGTGCTGATCGCTGCCGCGAAACCGGTCATCGTTGCCGGTGGGGGAGTGAAGAGCTCCGGGGCCGGTGAACTACTCCTGAAACTGGCCGAAACACTCGGCATCCCCGTCGCCACGTCGCTCAACGCCAAGGACACGATCCCGGCCAACCACCCTCTCAACATCGGCGTCCCCGGCCACTACTGCCGCAAGAGCACCAACCAGGCACTGCTCGAAGCCGACCTCGTCTTTTTTGTCGGCAGCCGCACCGGCAGCCAGGTGACCGCTCGCTGGCAGGTGCCACCAGCGGGCACCGAGGTCATCCAGCTCGACATCGCCCCCGAGGAGCTGGGTCGGCATTACGTGAATCGAGCCAGTCTCTGTGGCGATGCCGCCACCGTGCTCGGCCAGATGCTCGAGATCGTCGACGACTCGACCGCGGAATTCCGCCAACCCTGGCGCGACCAGGTGGCCGCCTACGCGGCAGCCTGGCACGACGAGCTGGTCCCGTTGCTCGAATCGGACGCGGTGCCGCTGCGGCCGGAACGGATCTGTGCCGACCTGACTCGCCTGTTGCCGCCCGATGCCATCCTGGTCTCCGAAACCGGCCACAGCGGCATGTGGACCGGCGGCATGATCGACCTGAACCACCCCGACCAGTCTTTCATCCGAGCGGCCGGCTCGCTGGGCTGGGGACTGCCGGCGACCCTGGGTGCGAAGCTGGCTGCCCCCGATCGACCTGTCGTGCTGTTCTCGGGCGACGGAGGCTTCTGGTACCACCTCTCGGAACTCGAGACCGCCGTCCGCTGGAACATCACCTGCGCGCTGCTGGTCAACAACAACACGTCGCTGAACCAGGAGATCGAACTGGTCGACGACGCGTACGGGGGCCAGAGAGGAGCGCGGCACGGTGACCTCTGGCAGTTCACCGACGCCAGCTTCGCCGAGATCGCTGTGGCAATGGGCGCACGCGGGATCAAGGTCACCCGCCCGGGTGAACTCGACACCGCACTCGATGAAGCACTTTCCGGTGATGGACCCTGCGTGATCGAAGTCATGACCGAACAGACCGCGCTGGCGCCGTTGGCCTGGGTAGGAGAGAACTGATGAACCAAGCCGATGCCAGCCCCGACACACCACACGTGCTGCCCGGCGATTCACCGGTCGCGGTGATCGGCCTGGGCACGATGGGACACGGCATCGCACAGGCGTTTGCGGTCGGAGGGTATTCGGTTCGAGCCATCGACGAGCGGCCCGAGACTTCCGCCACGGCTCTGGACCGCATCGGCAGCAATCTC
>CAUZEQ010000267.1:0-6856 GCA_963578885.1 Planctomycetota bacterium | reverse complement strand
CGGCTGGGGTCACTGGCCCAATCTCTGGCCTCTCATCCGAGTCAATTCAGTTCGCGGATCAGGGCACTGGACAATGCGTCGGCATGGGGCCGGGCAGAGCACGGCCAGGTCGCTGATTGGAAGACGCTCTCTGAAGGACTGCTCAGGCTGCTGTGGACAGACACGACACAGATCGATCCCGAGGCATTCGTCGATTTTCGCCGGGCAGCGAAGCGGTTGAAGCTCTTTCGATGGAGGGAGTCCCGTCGCATGAAGAACCTGGTCCGGAGCCTCGACAAGATTGCCCGGGCCGTCAGTTCCTCCAGTGGCGAGCCGCCGGCATCGGAGACCCAGGTTGTGACGATCGAGCCGGGGCTGATTGTTGTCGGAATCGAATGGACCTCGACTCGGATGAACTGGGACGAGTTCGTCTCGTACGACTACGGCGCCCAGTTTGCCGAGCGGTTTTCCCAGGAGTCACAACAGATCAGGAGAGGCTTGGCAACAGGCGAGTTCCGGTACCGGTCAGCTTGGGATCCACGAGGTTGGCCTGCCGCGGTCAGGCTGGCCTGCCTGATCCTCATCGCAGCGCTGGTCGTGGGGACAGTGGCCTGGGTTCTGCTTGTGCCCCGCCTGGGCGGGGGCGAGTCGTCCGAAGTCGACTCAGGGGATGGCCTTGAGCGAGATGGTGTGAAGGACATGGAGACGAGTGCTGTCGAGCAGCAAGCTGGAGATCGGTTGTGATGAGAAATTTTGCCGGCGAAGTGCCAGTTGCTGTACAATCCTGCTCTTGATAGCTCGGCCAGGTCACCAGGCAGGTGGGGATGCTCATGCTGTTATTCAAGCTGCTGTGCCGCGTTCCCTGGTTGATCACGCTGAGCGGGATCGCGCCGCTCGCCGTCGTGTTGGGCACAGGGGTGACGGCCGATACGGTTGCGGGCCAGCCAGTTGAAATGCCCGAACCGCCTGACCCGAAGGTAGAGAGTGACCTGCGGAGCGTGGCGGTTGATGCCGTAACGGCTCGGACGCTGCTCGACGCACTGGACTTGACGCAAGTGCCGAATCCTCGGCCGAAAGCACCACTCACCGGGGAGCCCGAAGCAAATGATCAGGTCGGTGCGACCTTGAAGGCGTATTCCCACCTGCGACTGGCTGAACGATTCGCCGGCCGGTACCTCCACCTGTGGAAACAGCGATCGCCATGGATGACGGAGCGGAAGTTGTGGCAAGGCCAGGTCGATGAACATGCGCTTCGCGGTCAGGACTTGAAGGTGCTCGCAACGTTGACTGAGGCTGCGAAGTCCCGAATCGCTGCGCTCGAGGGACTGGAGAAAGGCGACTCAGCAGTCGATCAACTCGAGATGGCCTATGCCGACAAGGACTATCTCGGTGCTCGGGAGATCGGTGATCAGCTGAAAAACGAGCTGGAGAAGTTGGCCGAAGATCATTCCAAAGACCGTGATGTGCCGAAAACCGTCGAGCCTTGGCTAAGGCATGTCGCCAGTATCATCGACAGTTCGACTTTTCTGGCTAATTTCCTCCAGTGGAAGAGTGCGTTCGACGTTCGGTGGCCGAGACTGGCGGTCGAGTCGCGAGAGTTGCGGCGAGAGTGGGAGATGTCGTCGAAGCCTCCTTCGTTTGTCCTGGCTCGAAATGGAATCGGCCGTCTCCAGGCGGAGAAACTCGACGAGCTTCTGGAGCAGACCGGTAAGGAGATGGCGGCGACCAGGAAGGCCATGGACGGAGTGGAAACCAGGATGAAGGACACCTTGCAGAGGGTGCGGACTCTCAGCGACAGCGTCCCGGTGGAAGACCGCGCTTCACTCAGGAAGGATGCTAGGACGAGTCACGGCCAGGCGGTTAAAGAACTGGAACAAGTTCAACAACACGTTGATGATGCAACTCGTCTCCGAGAGCAGGCGACAGCTGCAATCGAGTCGCACAAGCTGGCGACCGCGGCGTGGGGCCGCTATCTGGCGGCTCCCAGACAGGAGATTCCAGAGCGCTTTCAGCAGGTCGGCAGATTGCTGGATGCGTTCCCGGAAGCGAAGTGTCCCACCGGAATGATCCGGCAGAGGCTGCAGTGTGACATGATGGACTGGCTGCGAGGGGTGTTTCGGGAAAAGCCGCTGTTTCCCGATGCGACTATTCAGGAAGCTCGTTTGGCCAAGAGTGGCTGGTTGGTCGGGAGGTTCGAGGACCGCCAGCCGCAGGCGAATTACTTCCTGTACAAATTCAAGGAAATCGACTCCGAGGGGAAGTTGGAGGCGCAGTCGACTCCGATTCCGTCGTTTGATTTTTATGGGAAGGCCGGTGAGTTTCCGAGGCAGCCGCTGACCAACGACCTGATCAGAGACTTCAATGCCTCGGTGAATCGGGCTGCTGCTGGCTTCGATGATCTCCGCCGGTGGTCAGAATTCGCCAAGGGATGCCTGAGACTTCAGGCCAGGCTCAACGTCTATGTCACGGTTCGCGGCGGGCGGGAGAAACTCAAGATCAACAGGGCACTCTCGTTTGATCGTGAAGTCACCGCATCCGGCCTTCTCGTCAAGGCGGCCGAGCACCTGAAAGCCCTGTTTCCCCGCTGAGCGTGCAGGGATGAGGAGGTGCCGCACTTGCCAAACTGGGGTTGCGGTTGGGTAATCCAGTCGGCAATATGGGTGGGGTAGGATGAATAGGTATGTTGTTCTTGGTAGGCCGCATTGAGACTGGCTGGAGGTGACTGATGGTGGTTCGATCCGAGTTGTTCCGTTGCTCGCCACTGTTGAGTGGAAGAGTTGCGACAGCGACCGTAGCTGTCTTGGTCTGGTTCTGTGGGAACGTGGTCGCTGAACAGCAGCCCGATGCAAAGAAGGCTGCTCCGGCGAAGGCGGCCGCACCTGCCCCGGCCGATTCGATGTTGCAGCAGGCCACCGAAATCGTCGCCAAGCAGGTCCGAGACGGCGATCTGCGGGGAGCGTGGTTCCAGATCGACGGTAAAGATGGGGTGTATGATGTCCTACCACTGTTGGACAAGAGCAAGGCCAAGACACAGATTTCGGCGATTCAGCGAGTGCTTGCGGACCTCGAGGCCCAGCTCCCCACGGCGAAATTCACTTTGCGTGAACCCGTCTTGCGACCGGTATCCGAGTTGATCGAGAGCCTCCAGCACGAGATGGAAGCGTCGATGGACTTCCCTGGCGTAAGCATCACCGCAGCGGTCTTTACCATTCAGGAGAAGACTGGCTCGGTCAACTTGTTGCTGCAAGGACGGATTTCAACAGATGAGCAGCGCGACGAGATTCAGAGTTTCAGCATGGACACGATGAGCAAGCATCCGTTCTGGGGCCGACGCCAACCGAGCAAGCCGACCGCAAAGGAATTCGAACGGGCGTTCGTCGATTGTGCCCAGTTGAAGAATCTCCAGCCCTCTGCGGTGTTCGGCAGTCGGCTGTTCAATCGCGGTATGAATCTTTTTCGGAACGGGGATGTCGATGCTGCCCGCAAGCACTTCCGGGCATCAATGGTTGAATCGGCGGGAACGCTGACACGGCACTACTGGCTGATTCTCTGTGAGTTGGAACTTGGACAGACCGAGCGAGCTCGCAACCTGCTTCGTGAGCCCATGAATCGAATTCGAACCGGCAAGCTGTCTTACGAAGCGGTTCTCTGGTCTCTGGAAAAGGTGCAGGGCCACTTACGGTGGAAGCTGATTGCCCTGGAGGATTCGATCCTGCTGGAAGGGGAATAGCCTCAGCCATCTGCTGATCGAGGCCAGTCACCCACCGTGCCGTTTCGTCGGGAACCACATGGCCGGTGACCCCGTGCCGGTCGCCCGGGAACTGGGCATCGAGCCGGCACGATTTACGCCCGAGGTGATCGTGGCGGTCCAGGCCGCGATTCCGTCACTCTTCGGATTCAGTCGCCGGTTCTTGCGTGGAAGCGGGTATCGAAAACCGGCGACCGAAGAGTGCGTCGAGGGGCATGGGGCGGATGTGCCGGGTTGATCGTCGGGCCATTCTCTTCTTTCGCCAGGCACTCTCCATTCCGGCCAACAGCAGTACGAATCGATCGGCGCGAGCATCGGGACTCCGCGAGGCCACTGCCAACGCGAATCAGGCGCAATCCAAACTGAACGTGATCAATGGAAAGCTGCCGGCGGCAAAACTCCATCTGGATGCCTCGATCAAGGACTTCAACAAACTTCTTGGACAATTTGATGAAATCAGAGAGGGGTGGATCGGGGGAGAGTTTTTTCAGAGGGCTGCAAAGCACTCCGTGCTCGTGATGCGGCTCAATGGCAAGCCGTCGGCAGGGGTGGCAAGTGAAAAGCGTAAGAAGTCGGGGAGACCGTGAGGCTGAGCGAGGCTTAACCGCGAAACCGACTCGCCAATCTGCGGAGCCTAGCTGTAGAACTCCGCGAATTGCTCCTTCACGGCGGCGATGCCGGTGTGGATCAACTTCATGTCGCTGGTGGGGCTGATCAGGCGGACGCCCTTCTCGAACATCATCCCCGCGTGCTCGGGGCTGACCACCACCGCGCCGATGTGCTTGCCGTGCTGTTGGCAGGCCGCTGTGACCCGGTCGATCGCGTCGATGCACTTCTCGTGGAAAAAGTCGCCCGTCACGCCCAGGCTCTGGCTCAGATCACTCGGGCCGATGAACAGCAGGTCCACACCATCAATCGCCGCGATCTCGTTCACCTCCTCGACCGACTGAGCCGTCTCGATCTGGATCGCCACGAACGTTTCGCGATTGGCCTTCTCGGTGAACTCGGCCGGCTTCATCGATCCGAAACCCGCGTCGTAACCTCCCGTGTTCAAGCCCCGGTTGCCTCGAGGATGGAACTTCGCCCACCTCACGATCTCCTCGGCCTGCTCGGCCGAGAACACCTGGGCCGCCATGATGCCTCCACCACCAGCCTCCAAGGCCCGCGTCACCGTGGCGTAATCCGTCGGAGCGATCCTCACGAAGTTGTCCATCCCCTCGCTGCGAGCCGCCAACGCGTTGATCTCCAGGCTTTCGATCGAAAACCCCACATGCTCGGCGTCGAACCACACGCACTGGAACGCTTTGCTGAGACCCAGTACCTGCATGATGTTGTGATGCAGAGCTCGGCCGACGCCGATCGTCATCACCGTCTCGCCGCGGTCGAGCCGGTCCTTGATGCGTTCTACCATGGGTGGGATCCGAAGTAGAGAGGAGAGAGGGGAGAGGAGGGGCCAGTTTGAGTGGTGGTTGGAGGGAAGTCCAGTGGCCCGGGGACTGGCTCCGGAGCCCCGCCTTTGGCGGGTCGTAGGTGCCTGTCCCGGACGCGGAGGGCGTGGTAACGGGACAGGCAGCGTCGCCTGGCGGTCCGCCTGCGGCGGATGCCTGTCCCCTCTCACGCGAGAGGCTCAAGAAAAGGGGTCAGGCCCCGCCTGCGTGCCGCTCTGGGTGGAGCAGGACTTTCTGTGGGCGGCGTCGGACCCCGTGGTATCGCTAAGGAGCCAGTCCCTGAACTGTGCCGGTTGTTGGCATGCCGGGGGAAGGTGATACAATCCAGCCACCTCGGAAAACTGGAACCAGCCGGAGCATGACGATGGACAGCCGACAACTGACGTGGATGCGGACCTGGGCCTCGATCCCGCTGTTGCTCATCTCCCTGGTCGTGGCCGGATGTGGTGCGGGCGACACTGCCGGCACGTCGGATACCGACGATGCCAGTGCCAAGCCGTGGGAGCCGGTTGCCGACGCTGATGTGGACGCCGGACCCGACGGCGAGGACGAGAAAGCGACCGACTCGGACACCGAACCCACGGTTGCCGACGATGTCCCCGGATTGCCTCCGGACCCCTCCAAGGTCACCGTGCTGGTCCCCGACCGCGACACCGCACGAGGCGAAGTCCTGCTCTCTCGCAGCCGCTACTACCGGCTCGATCTCGAGACACTCGACAAAAGCGTCCTGGTAACCGTCTCACGCCGTTGGCTCTACAAGGACGGTTTCCCCGAGGGCCTGATCGCGGCCATTCGCAAGCAACCCAACGTCAAGCAGACCGACCAGCGGCTGTTTGATTCTCGCGACGGCAAGATCGCCGCCAGCGAGTACATCCGCTGGGAACCGGGCAAGACCGGCAGCAAGGCGGCGGCACTGTTGCTGTATGTCGACGGGACCGATGCCGACGGTGAGGAAAGGCACGAACTGGCCATTAGCGTCGATCTCGAACTCGACGCCACACTCGGCAAGGCTCAGCCCAAGCAGACCGTTACCTTCGACAGCATGTCGGTCGACCTGGATCTGACCACCGGTCAACTGGCAGCGGTTCGCTGGAGCGACAAGCCGTTGGCCGACGGGGACGCCGAGGGGGATGGACCCGAGCACACCGTCGACATCCGCGTGACCGGGACACTGACGGCCGAGTCGAGCGCCAATATCCGGGGAGCCGATGCGCTGCTGGCCGACGACATCACCAACTCGTTCCGCTCACTGGCCGCCATCGCCTTCCAGAACGAAAGCCATCACGGCATCACGCTCGGCTGGCTCGGACTCGATCACCTCCGACACGGACTCATCGTCGTGCCGCAGCAGGATGGCAAGATCTATGACCTGCAGTACTCGGTGGCCGGAGAGAGTTTCGCTCTCGAGTCGATGAGGCGGCAATTGATGGTCGAGTCGTGGCCGATCATCCTGCGAGGTCGGGATTACGTGGGGACCTCGATGTCGGACCAGCATGTGTTTCAGCCGGTCGAATGCCTGGTGTCGCGGAGGGTGACGGCGAAGCCTGCTGCGAAACCTGCTGCGAAGCCTGCTGCGAAGCCTGCTGCGAAGCCTGCTGCGAAGCCTGCTGCGAAGCCTGCTGCGAAGCCTGCTGCGAAGCCTGCTGCGAAGCCTGCTGCGAAGAAGGCTGCGAAGAAGGCT
>CAUZEQ010000266.1:0-6878 GCA_963578885.1 Planctomycetota bacterium | reverse complement strand
AACCCGCACTGGTGGATCTTCTTCAGCAACACGTCGACGCGGTGCTCGACCTCCCGCTGACGATCCCGCTCCTCCTGCACACGGCTCTCCTCCCGACGCTGTCGCCACCGCTCGAGCAATTCGTCCTGCGTCTCGATCGGCTCGTACTCCTCGATCACGTCGTCCAGCGCCAGGTCGTACTCCAGCAACGCCGTCTCGAGATCATCGACGGCACGACGCAGCAAGATTTCCTCGAGATTCAACACCAGCACCACCGCACCCAGGCCGACCAGCCAGGTCCCGTGCCACAGCGGCTGATCGACCAGCATCCCGGTCGCCAACAGCACGACACCCGAGAGCGCGCCGAGTCTCAGGTAGAGATCCACCGCCGTCTCTTCGACTAGCCACTCCGAGAGCATCCACTCCAGCACCCGGCCACCGTCGAAGGGATGCACCGGCAGCAGGTTGATCACCAACAGCACCCAGTTGATCGTAAACAGCAACACGATCACCGACCGCACGGCATCGAGGCCGCCGGTGAGCGTCAGCGTCGGCCAGCCCGACAGCGGGTTGAGAGCCTCGGGGAGCAGACCCGATCGCCAGACGGTCATCCCGGTGACCAGGCAGACCAGGGCGTGTACCGCGGGTCCCGCCAGCGCGGTCATCACCTGCGAACGACGCGTGAGCTCCGGCTGCGGAGCGACCAGGCCACCCAACGGCCAGGCCAGAATGTCGTCACACCAGCCGCCGGTTCCCCGAGCAACCCACACGTGAGCCAACTCGTGCAACAGCACGCTGACAACAAGCACCACCGTCGCCATCAGCCCCAACCACAGACTCTGCAGCTGAAGACACAGCACCACCGCGGCCAACACGAACCACACGCTGATCGCCACGCGTGTACCGGCCCACATCCCCACCGGGATCGACCACGACAACGGTCTGAACTGCCTGGACATCTGCCTGAATTGCTCTCGCGTCGACGTTCGCGAAACCGCCCCACCGGTTCCCCGACCGGTTCCCCGACCGGTTCAAGGCGGCCGTGTCAGCCCCCAGGGCCAACCGCCCGATCGTATCAACCGTGACCCGGTTTGGGAATCACCCGCCCGGCAGCCTCGTACAGCTCCCCGACCGCACGGTGCATCAGCTGCACTGCCCGCCCGGCTCGCAGCACGACGATCCCGAGGCGTCCGGCCCGGTCCACTCGATTCCCGCACCCGGTTCGCTCAGCCCGGCCTCCGAGGGCAATTCCGGACACCACGCGGACAGTGTTACGCTGCGAAACTCGATCCCCTCGACCACCGTCCACGGCTCGTCCTGTCGATCCAACACCTCGACCCGAACCAGGCCCGCCTCGGCAAACGCCTCGCGGAATCGGTCCTCCCGGTACGCTCCGCTCACGCAACCGCTCCAAAGCGACAGGTCCTGCTGCAGGTGAGAGGGCACGTCGGCATTGGCCACGATGTCGCTGATCACCGCCCGGCCTCCCGGCTTCAGCACCCGGGCCAGTTCCGCAAACAGGCTGCGACGGTCGTCGGGATGTACCAGGTTCAATACGCAGTTGGAAACGACAATGTCGATCGAATCCGACGCCACCAAAGGCTCCTGGACCCGCCAACTCCGGAACGTCTCCTCGGCACGGCACCAGCTCGTGACATCGGTGATCGACTGTTCGGCGAGCCATCGATCGAGTCGTTCGAGGTCGAGTGCGAGGTCCTGGATGCGGGCCTTGAGGAAGCGGACGTTGTCGTAACCGATCGCGGCAGCCACCTGCTGCCGTGCCCCGCGGGCCAGTGACAACATCTCGTCGTTGGCGTCGACACCGAATACCTGTCCCGAGGGACCGACAACCTGTGAAGCGATGAAACAGGTCTTGCCGCTGCCCGAACCCAGGTCCAACACCACCTCGCCCTCACCCACATGACGGCTCGGATCTCCGCACCCGTAGTCCCGCTCGATTACCTCCGCAGGAATCACCTCCAGCAACGACGCGTCGTAGGACACCGCACAGCACAGTGCCGGCTCGAGAACCCTGGCCGCCGCCGCATATCGACGAGCCACCGCCGCCTCGATCGAATTCCCCGCGTCCTGCTTCGCCATCGACTCGGCTCCTTCCTCTGACCGCCCACAGCTCAGACGGTGATTGTAACGCTCACACGCCGCACCGTCGTGCAATAACCCCACTGGTCACTCGAAGTGCCACCGTGCTATCCTGACCTCGGGCCGCGCTGCGCCCTGCACCACCACGACCCTCACGCAACATCACTCGAAACGGGCCGGGTCGGAATTCACCAAAGAGGTACGCCTCATGGATCTGCCGAGTTGCCCCGGCTGCAACCAATCGGTCCTCGACGACGACGCCACTCACTGCCCCTTCTGCGGCGCCTCGATGAGCGGTGACGGGACCAGTGTGCCGGTCGCGGCACCACCCATCGTGGCGGCGGAGGCAACCGAGGAGTCCACTGCCCAGGAGTCCACGCCCGAAGACACCAGCCAACCCGAACCCGCTGCGCCAGCTCCGAAGCCCGCCAGTTCCGACAAAGACCCCTTTGCCGTTGATCCGAACCTCGCTCACCGAGCGATCCCCGCGTCGGCCCAGCCCACCAGGAAGCGTCCCTGGCGAGTCCACTGCCCGATGTGCGACGCCCCGGGCTTCCTGCCCCGCCAGGCCGCCGGCCGCGAAGTCAAGTGCGCCAACCCCGAGTGCCTGGTTCCGATCTTTACCGCGCCGGTTGCCAGCGGTGAAAAGCCGGAACCCGACGAGCCGACTGAGACAGAAAAACCCGCCGCGGCCAGGACAGCGACCTGGGTCGGCGTGCTGCTGGTCCTGGCCGGGGGAACCGCGGGAACTGCCTGGTGGTTCTTCGCAGACCCCTCAGCCCCCTCACGCGACCCCGCGACCGCTGCCGCCGGAACCCCAGGGCAGTTGGGCGGACTCGATCCTCCGCCGACAACTTCAGCCGATCCCGCGACGAAGCCCGCCGAAGAGACCGACTCGGACACGAGCCCGGCTGCCACTCTCTCCGAAGCCGTCTCCACGTCGACCATTCGTGTCCAGGCGCCGCCAGCGATGATCGCCGCCGCCCAGCAACGTGAACGCGATGGGAACCGCAGCAAGCCGTTTTGCCGACGGCTGACGGCCGAGTACTTTGCGGCGCTGGGAAAGACCCAGGCCGCAAAGGCCCAATTGCAGCAGCTGACCCAGACCGGAGCCGATCTGCCCCACCTCCACATCAACGCGCTCGTCGAATTGTGGTGGCACCGGCAACCCGCCGGCTCCGCGGCAGCGGACCCGCAGTTGGTCGAGGCGGTCCAGAGATCCGCCAACCTCGCCTCCAGCAACCCCTTTGCCGTCGATGTCGCCGTAAGCCTCGGCTGTGCACTGATCGCCTCGGGACAGGTTCCACTCGCCGAAACCACGATCGCACGACTCTGGAAACCCACCCTGACCGCACGACTCCGACTCGATCTCCTGCAGTGTCGCCAGTCCCGGTCCTTTCACCTGACCAACCGAAACACCAGCCCGCCGGCTCTGAGAGGTGAAGCCTCGGTCGACTCGCTGATCATCGAACGACTCTGCAGCCGCGGACACTCGGATGCCGCACTGGCATGGGCCCGCCGCGGCCCTCATCAATTCGACCGAGCCGATCGGCTGGCAGCCTGGGCGGCCGCCAGCCGCAACGACCTCCAGGCCGCTTCGGCAACAGCACTCGACACCGCACTCGCCGATCAAGAACCCGCGATCCGTGCCGTCGTGCACGCCCGGCTCGCCCTGGCCGCAGCCGCCGCCGACAAACAGGCCGCCGCTGCCCAATCGATTGCCCTGGCCACCCAGGCCCTGAAACAGTGCGCCCAGCCCAGAACCGTCGCCCTGGGAAACCTCAAGCAGACCTTTCAGCTTCCCATCGATGACGTGTCAGACTGGTGGATGAAGGCCCAGGCCCAGGCCGAGTTGACCGGGGCGCTGTGCCTGCTCGGACAACCCGACGACGCCAGGCCCGTGTTCCTCGAGGCCCTCGCCTCGGCTCGCTCGCTGGGACCCGCCCGAGCCGATATCGCCGCACGGCTCAAGGCCATCTCTACGACCGGAACCAACGGGATGATTCAGCAATTCAAAACCGTGCTGGAACTCACCGGGAACGACGAGGCCCGGCAAGCCGCTCAGCAGTACGCCGGCAAGTGCCGAGACTGGCTGGTGTTGGCCGAACAACGAGCCGCCTGCCTCGATCGAATCCACCGATTCGCCATCGCCCACCAACTCGGTCACGATGCCTGGAAAGACATCCGCGACCACGGATTGACCAACGATGCCACGCTCCGGGATCCGTTTACCACCTCAACACTCCCTTCGTTTCTGTACCTCAGCTTCCAGGCTGCCGGCGACACCACCGCCACATTGGACATGAACCGAGTGCTCCCGACCGGATTGCCCGTCGACGCCACCGAGACCCTCCGCCTGAGAGCCATCGCGCTGCTGGCCAACGGAAACCTCGACGCGGTCGTCGGGGCCGTCAACGCCGACAGCAACGCACGACGTGATCGAGACTCACGCTTCCAACGCCGACGCGTGCTGTTTGAACTCGTCGGCATCGCCGCCGCGTCCCAGAGTCCCGCTCAAGCACTTCAACTGGTCGGCTCCTTCGGTGGCCCCCGCCTGGCGATCTGGCGCGAAGACGCCTATCGACTGGTCGCGGCTCAATTGGCAACCCGCGGCCAACACGCCCTCGCCTGGAAATACGCCACCGACACCGACCGAGCCCCGACCGAACAAGTCACCCTGCTCGCCGGACTGCTCGACGGAATCGGCCGACAGGACCCCTGAACCCACCGGGGTGCTGGGTAAGATGGGAAGACCGCTCCGACTGGGAGGCCCATTCGTATCGCACCGTCCATGTGATGCCGGGCCGCACTCGTTCAAGAGAGTACGATCTCCGATCCGAAGTCGACAGAGGCGATCGTCTCGACCGAGCCTGCTCGTGAGGCGTCTACTGAGGTTGTACGACGGCCGCGTCGGCATAGAATCATCGTCGACTGGCTTCGGCCGCGTTCCCCGCAACCACGCCACCAGATCGACCCTCCTCGAATCCCGCTCACCGTCCAAGGAGTGCGAAGTGCCCCGCCCCACACGCATCCTCTACTCGCTCGTCCTGATCTTCGCTCTCGCCCTGCCCGGTTCGATACGGGCCCAGGATGCCGCACCCCGGGTGAAGATCACCCTGAAGAGCGCCAACCAGGTTCTCGCCGACCTCAAGCTGCTCTCGGACCTGACGACCAAGGCCGAGCAGAAACAGTGGGAGAACATCGAGGCGATCATCGAGACCTTCCTCTTCGGAATCGACCCCAAGAAGCCGATTGGTGTCACCGTGATCTTCAATGGCGTGGAGGAGGAAATCGGTTTCGCACTGCCAATTTCCAATTTCAAGGAGTTCGTCAACGACAACCTCGGCGGCTTTGATATCGACGTCAGAAAGATCGGCACCAGCCTGTACCGCCTCAGCGAGAGGAAGAAGACCCTCGCCTACATGCGATACCAGAAGCGGTACGCAACGATCGACGTGAAGCGGACCGGGGTCAAGGCGGTGTTCCTTTCGAACAAGGCCACGGCTGCCCTGCTCGCCAAGAATCACTCGATGGCCGCGACGATCAAGAACAAGGCCGGCGGAGTGGCCGCTCGTCGCAAGTCCTTCGGCCTGATCCGCAAGAACCTGATGGCGGCCGTCAAGATCCGCAAGAACGAAACGGCCGAAGAACTGGCACTTCGCAAGGACGTGCTCGACTTCCAACTGGGCGAGGCCGAGCGATTTGTGGCCGAGTCCGAGTCGCTGGCCCTGGGATTTGGGCTCGACCCCAAGACCAAGCAGGCGACCCTCGATATCGATCTCGTCGCATTGCCCAACACCGAGCTCGACAAGTCGATCCGCGGGCTGGGTGTGACCCCCAGTCACTTCGCCGGCGTACCCCGCGACAAGGTCTCGATCCTCTCGCTCCGCGTCAACCACCCGCTCGACACGTTCCGCCGGGCCAGCCTGCAACTGGTACTCGCCGCGACCCAGAAGGCCGCCCAGACCGAGATCTCCCGAACACCCTCGGTCACCGACGCCCAAAAGGCCGCCAGCACCAAGGCACTCAACAGCCTCGTCGCCGTGGTCAAGACCACCCTCGCCAAGGGCCTGCTGGACGGATTCGTCCAGGTCCGCCCGGCCCAGGGTGGGGCCAACGTCCTGATCGCTGGGATTCGCACCGACCAGGGCAAACAGATCCGTGACGCCCTGGTGGCACTCCCCATGTCGACTGTCCCCACCGACATCGATCTCGATACCGAAGAGATCTCCGGCATCAGCATTCACGTGGTCACCGTCCCGGCCAAGCTCAAGGGCGACTTCGCCGCGATCTTCGGTAACGAGAAGACCTTGCTGATCGGCACCAGCAACAATGCCGCCTGGTGTGCCGCCGGACCCGGAGCACTCAAGGCACTGAAGGACGCCATCACCGCCCAGGCCAAGCCGGCCCCGAACAAGGACAAGGCCAGCCCGCTCGTGGTCGACCTCGCGATTACGGTCGGCCCCTGGATCAAGGCCCTGCACCGACGGATGGGAACCAAGGGCGACGTCGAGGACCGCAAACTGGCGATCAAGGCGTTCGCACAGGGACAGGACACCGTCACACTGCAGCTGCGGCGAGAGGGCAACCGAGTGGTCGGGCACACGACGCTGGGAACCGGCATCCTCAGGTTCCTCGGCAAGAAAATGGCTCAGTTCTCGAAGGAGAACTTCGAGTAATCCGCCGCAGGCGGGCTAGCAGCCCGTTCATGAGAAGGAACTCGGACCCTGGGGTCAGACGCCGCCCACAACGGGGTTTGCTCCACCTGTCGCGTTTCGCAGGCGGGGCCTGACCCCTTC